>JBDTAW010000171.1:0-14654 GCA_039924445.1 Gemmatimonadaceae bacterium | reverse complement strand
GTTGTTGAGCGTGATGAACCGATCGGCGGTCACGCGACCGCGCGATGTGGACACGGTCGCCGCATTCGCTACCCGCATGCGCGATGAAGGTCGACATCTGATATTCGTGATGCATTCACAGGGAAACATGGTTGTCCAGCAGGCGCTCACGCTGTTGAAGACACGTGGGCAGTACGCGGCAGCGCGCGATACAACCTGCGTAGCCGGTGTCGCTCTCGCATCGCCGACGAGTCAGGCGTGGCCAATTTCCGCGCGACATCTTCACGGTCTCGTCGTCGATGGGGATGCGATACTCATGTTGGGCAAGAATGACTTCCCCCGGATCCGTACCGCCATGTCCGACTCGGCCGCACGCGCAACGTCGGGTTCGGTCCGCGCTCGCATCGTTGGACTTGCCACGGCTGCAGCTATACGGTGGGGATTGCGCCTTCACAGCGTGGTTCAGAGTTATCTGACGCAGGATCCGATGCGCTCCCGGATTCAGGACGCAATCGTGTCATCGTATCGCGGATGTGCCCTCAACGAAGTACGTGTCACGCCGCAGAGATTGGAGCTGCATCCTGGCGAGACTGGGAAATTTCAGGTCGCACTACTGGACCTCAATGGAGAGGCGCTGGATGGACAGCGCGGCCTGAGATGGCAGTTCGATTCCGAGACAGACTGGCAGCGCGCCGTATCACTCTCAACGGATGGCACCGCGACCGCACATTACGTGGGCGGAACGAGCGTCGCAGCAAGTACTCGAAACGTCGCGGGGAATGCAGGCGTAATTGTCGATCCCGCGTCGCTCTCGGTGACCGCGAACGAGACGCTGTCGGCGATATGGGCCGTCGTCATGATTGGGGAGTCTCCAATCGTGCCCGCGCCAACGTTCGTAATCCCCGCCGTCGGGTGGAACGGAGGCTCGTGCTCCGAGAACGCTACGTTCGAGAGCAACGGCAGGACCGGGACATTCAGCAAGCAGTGCACGGCGGACTATCGTGTAATCACCGACTCATTTCCGCGCGCGACGAAATACAAAGCGTCATTCTTCGAGAAGGGCGGAACTGCGTCCCTGTTCACCGTCTCGGCGACGGGGCCAACACTCCGTGGCACGTTTACTGGCCCACAAGCGACGCTCGATCTCCTGCCGGGTCCAAATCTTATTGACCGGATTACGGTTGTGGGACTCGATGAAGCTGGGCACTTGCTTGCTACGGGAGTTGCCTGCGTACATGGCTGCATCGGCTGGTAGCGAGCGCTCGCGTTGATGACGGGGTAGATAGACGGGACTTCCCGCCTCGTCATCAGCGCGTGTACAACTCTATATTTACCCCCCGTGCGCAAGCTCATCATCGCCGTCGTGGTACTCCTCACCGCCCACATCGCCCTAATGATTGCAGGCAGGGGTCGCGGCGACGCTACCCTTGATCATTCCGGAACGACGATCGGGGTCGTATTCGACGTGGGCGGCCGCGGCGATAAGTCTTTCAACGACGGGGCGTACGCCGGGGCCGACAGCGCACGCCGGATGCTGGGTGTAACCGTTCGCTATATAGAGCCTGGTGATGGCTCGGACCGAGAATCCGGCTTGCGACTGCTCGCGGCCGAAAAAATGAATCTGGTCATGGGGGTCGGTTTCATATTCACAGACGACCTGACCAGCCTGGCACGTGAATACCCGAATATCAACTTCGCGGGAATCGATCTTTCTCTGGCGTACGATTCCACCGGCAAGTTGATTCCGCTGCCGCCGAACCTCGCGGCTCTCAAGTTCCGCGAGGAAGAGGGGTCATTCCTCGTCGGATCTCTCGCGGCTCTGGTAGGTCACTCCAAAAAGGTCGGGTTCATTGGTGGAATGGATATTCCACTCATCCACAAGTTCGAGGCGGGTTACACCGCGGGCGTCAAGTACGTCTGTCCGGATTGCACGGTAATCTCGCAATACGCAGGCGTAACTCCAGACGCATTCAAGAACCCCAGTCGCGGCAAGGAACTGGCGCTCAGCCAGTACCAGTCCGGCGTCAATATCATCTTCCACGCCAGCGGCGCCACTGGCCAGGGCGTATTCGAAGCAGCGCGCCAGATGCACAAGCTCGCAATTGGAGTCGATGCAGACCAGTACGACGAAGCTCCCGGGTACATCCTGACTTCAATGGTCAAGGGTGTGAACGCCGCGACATTCGACGTGATCCGCCGAGTGAAGGATGGAAGCTTTCACGGCGGCGTGTATTCGTTCGGGCTCAAGGAGGGCGGTGTTGGGTATGTGTACAATGAACACAACAAGGCATTGATCCCCGACTCGGTCCACGCGCGTATCGAGGCGATCAAAGCGCTCATCATCGCGGGCAAGATCACGGTACCAACGACGCGATGACCACTCCGCGCACTTCTCCCCTCGCCGTCCGCATGCACGACATATCAAAGTCGTTCGGCCCGGTACGTGCAAATCGGAACGCGTCGCTGGACGTTGCTGTCGGTGAAATCCACGCGCTCGTCGGCGAAAACGGCGCCGGTAAATCGACGCTGATGCGCATTCTCGGTGGATTGCTCACCGCAGATTCTGGTAGCATGGAGGTGAACGGACGCGATGTTACAGGCTGGAACACGCCAGACGCGATTGCTGCCGGCGTCGGTGTGGTACATCAGCACTTCATGCTCGTACCAACGCTGACGGTCGCTGAAAACCTGGTTCTGGGCAAAGAACCGACGCGCGGCGGCCAGCTCGATTACCAACGCGCGATCGCGGATGTTAAACGGCTCGGCGACGAAACCGGATTGGTCATCGACGGCACCCGGCTGATTTCAGATCTCTCGGTCGGCGAGGCGCAGCGCGTCGAGATACTCAAAACGCTGTACCGTGGGGCGAAGATCCTGGTCCTGGACGAACCTACAGCGGTGCTGTCACCGCCTGAGGTCAAGGATCTGGCGAAGGTGCTGCGCCGTGTTCGCGATGGCGGCGGTACTGTTATCATCATCACTCACCGTCTGGACGAGGTGATGGATCTGTCCGAGAACATCACCGTGATGCGAGCTGGTGAGACAGTTGCTCGCTTCCGTACAAGCGACACCAATCCAGCTGAGATCGCACAGGCCATGGTAGGTCGTCACGTGCGTCTCACGACCCGCGAATTTGCGATTGTTACCGAGACGACTCCGTCGGTGCAGCTCGCTGCCGAACCGGATAACGCGGCTGCGGACGCGCTGGTCGTCCGTGACCTTGTCGTCGCAAGTTCCAGAAAGCCGCGCGAGGTGGACGCCGTGTCATTCGCCATCCGTCCGGGCGAGATACTTGGCATCGCCGGCGTAGAGGGCAATGGGCAGAGCGAACTCATCGAAGCAATTGCTGGACTGCGGCGCTCGACAAGTGGTTATGTGGGCATCGGCACGCAGGATGTCACAGTCGCATCGCCACGCGAACGAACCGACCTTGGACTGTCGCACATCCCGGAAGATCGCCAGCGCCGCGGGTTGATTCTCGATTATTCGATCGCCGACAACCTGATACTCGGCATGCAACATCGATTCACTCGACGCGGCGCGCTCGACGCTCACGCAATAGCAGAGTACGCACGCGCACAGATTGCTGCGTTCGATATTCGCCCGCCGGATCCGTCGCTCCGCGCCCGCGCGCTTTCCGGTGGCAATCAGCAGAAGGTTGTGGTCGCGCGAGAGATGGGCGGCGGCAGAGATTACTCGGTGCTGCTCGCCTCGCAACCAACGCGCGGTGTGGATGTCGGCGCGATCGAGTTCATACACTCGCAACTCATCGCCGCAAGGGCCGCTGGCAAGGCCATCCTGCTGGTCTCTGCAGAGCTGAATGAAGTCCTGTCGTTATCCGATCGCGTCGCGGTAATGTGCGGCGGACGGTTTGTCGTCGTGATGCCAGCGGCCGATGCAACCGAGGAATTGCTGGGTGAGTACATGACCGGCGCAAGGGCAGCAGCATGAAACCTGAACGTCGAGAGAAAATAGAAGAAGCACTCTTCGCGCCGGTCGTCGCGATATTGATTGCGTTTGTCGCTGGCGATATTCTGATGCTTAGCTTCAATCAGTCGCCCTTCGTGGTCTGGAGACTGTTGCTCGAGGGATCGTGGGGCAACGCGTACGGTTTTGGGCAGGTGCTGTACAAGGCGACAACGCTTTCGTTTACCGGCATGGCCGTTGCCTTCGCGTACCGAGCTGGACTGTTCAACATCGGCGGCGAAGGGCAACTCGCTGCCGGCGGCCTCGCCGCGGCACTCGTCGGATTCGCATTGCCGGTCGGCTTTCCCGCAATTCTCGCCATCCTGCTTGGTTGCCTGGGTGCGGCTGCAGCGGGTGGGGTTGTCGGTGCAGTACCCGGCTATCTACGCGTACGCTTCGGAGCTCACGAAGTGATCACTACGATCATGCTGAACTTCGTTGTGCTTGCATTGCTCAACTGGTTCATCGCGACCAAACTGCGCGTGCCCGAGACGCTTCATACCCCGCAGATTCACGCCGGCGCCATCTCGCGCCTGAGTGCGATCTTTCCCGCATTCCACGGTTCTGCCGCGAATCTTTCAGTTATTGCGGTAATCATCACGGCCGTAGCAATGTGGTACTACATGTTCCGCACGCGCGGCGGCTACGAGCTGCGTGCCGTTGGATTGCAGCCCGATGCTGCAGAGTACGGCGGTATCTCCGTGGGGCGGGTGCTGTTCAGCGCCATGACTGTCTCCGGAGTCATTGCGGGTCTCGGTGGAATCAACTTCGTGCTCGGCTACAAGTATTATTACGAGGACGGTTTCGCAGGCGGCACAGGTTTCCTCGGAATCGCTGTCGCGCTGGTTGGCCGAAACAACCCGTTTGGGATCCTGATCGCGGCGCTGTTCTTCGCGACGCTGTCGCAGGGCGGCCTCGCGGTCAACGCATTCGTTCCGAAGCAGATGGTCGACGTTCTGCAGGGCGTCGTAATCATCGCGATCGCCGCTTCCGTTCCCGAAGTGCAGCGCATCCTGCTCGGCACGCGCAGGCGACTCGTCGACAAGCCGTTGTCTGAATCCGCACCTGCGCCCACCAAACCACCGGCCGCGGCGGTCTGACGCGATGAATTCGTTCGACATCATTACTCAGATCCTGCGCATCGCTGCACCGTACCTCTTCGCAGCCGCTGGCGGCGTGATAGCCGAGCGTTCCGGGATCATATCCCTCACACTCGAGGGCTACATGCTCGGCGGTGCGTTTGCGGCAGTCGTGGGCACTTTTTATTCCGGGAGTCCGACGATCGGAGTGCTCTGCGGAATTGGCGGCGGCATTGTACTCGCGTTGATTCACGCGATTTCGTGCATACGCTACCGCGCCGATCAGGTGATCGTCGGTATCGCGATCAACCTGTTCGCAATTGGGATCACGCGGTTCTTCCTCAAGCTCCTGTTTGGCAGCTCATCCAACTCACCTCGCGTATCCGGATTCGCGTCTGGCTACGCAAACCCACTCCTCTGGCTCGGCCTGCTCGCAACCCCTGTTGTCGCGTTTCTACTGTTTCGAACGACGTTTGGTCTTCGCGTGCGAGCAACGGGCGAGAAGCCGGAGGCCGCGGCGAGCGTCGGCGTATCAGTGCACCGGGTTCAGTATACTGCCGTCGTGCTCTCGGGCGCACTTGCAGCTCTTGGTGGAATTTATCTCGCTCTGGACCAGCATCAGTTCACTGATCAGATGACGGCCGGACGTGGCTTCATCGCCGTTGCCGCAGTGATCTTTGGCCGCTGGAGTCCCTTGCGCGCCGGCGCCGCGTGTCTGCTCTTCGCTGCGGCAGAGACAGCCCAGATTCACCTGCAGGGCAATCATGTGGTGGCCTCGCAGTTCATCGAGATGATCCCGTACGTGCTCACTATCGTCGCCCTGGCTGGAGTGGTGGGCCGAGCCATCGCGCCAGCGGCGTTGGGCCGGGCGGAAAGCTAGAGCCAGAGGTGCAAGTCGAATCGCGACTGGGCTTCCGGGATTGCGCCCAGTTCCACTCCGACTACATCCGTATTACTGTCTTTACAGTAGGCCGTTCGAACCACATATGCCGACGACTTTGTGTCCAGCCGCAACTGCCCTGCCGGCCCGTTCGGGCCCGGACCGGGTCACTCACTAAATTCCCACCACAATGCGATGTCACTCGAATTCCAGGCTGTTACTCGACGATGCGACCCCCGGTACCGATAACCGGGATAGCATGGCTGTCCAGGCAGCCGTATCAGTGAGAGCCGTCGCACCAAGCGGCGGCCATCGCACCAAACTATCCCGCCCGGCGTGACCGAAACCCGAGCGTCATCCTCCACTCGCACTGAGCAGTGAAAAAAAGCGCGGCGCTCGGTCGGCTGTCGGCGCTCATAATTACGGCGTTCGTGGACATGGTGGGATTGTTGATGATCATCCCACTGATGCCGTATTACGCGCGCAATTTTGGTGCGAGTGCGCTGATGGTTGCGATGCTCATGTCGGCCTTCACCGCTGCACAATTGCTGGCTGCGCCATTCTGGGGACGGGTTTCCGATCGATACGGCCGCAGACCCGCTCTGCTCGTCGGTCTCGGCGCGGCATGCATAGCGTACATTGTCTTCGCGTTCGCCAATACCATATGGCTGCTGCTGCTTTCGCGGGTTGTCCAGGGTGCTGGCGGCGGAACCACCGGCGTGGTGCAGGCCTACGTCGCCGATGCTGTAGAACCTGAAGAACGTGCGAAGGCACTCGGCTGGATATCCGCAGCGACCAACGTCGGTGTTGCACTCGGGCCACCGGTTGGCTCGTTTGCATTGAAGCTATTCCACGTTCACGGGCCCGGTCTCATCGCGGCCGCACTATGTCTGTTCAACATCGGCTTCGCGTGGCGCTATCTCTCCGAATCGCGCGACATGGTTGAAGCCAAGAAGGTCGCACCACGCCCCGGCGCCTCGCTGGTAGCGGTGAAACACGTCTTCACACACAACAAGGAAGCCGCCCCGCGATTGATCTGGGTGTACGCGATCGGCATCGGCGCATTCCAGGGAATTACTGCAATACTCGCCCTCTTCCTCGACGACAAATTCGGCATTACCGCAGACCACATCTGGGTGATCTTCACATTCATGGGGACGATCAGCGTCATCACTCGCGCCGGAATACTCGGCAGTGCAGTGGACCGATGGGGCGAGGTAAAATTGTCGCACATCGGCTTACTGATGCTCGCCGTGGGACTCGCAGCGTTTCCGCTGATGCCAACGTATGTGTCGCTGTATCTTGCGGTCACCCTCATTCCGCTTGGTACCGCCTTCACTTTCCCGTGCGTCACATCGTTGCTGTCCCGCGTGATAAGTCGCAATGAGCGCGGGCTTTATATGGGCGTTCAACAGACGTTCGGCGGATTGGCCCGGGTCATCGTGCCGCTTTTTGCCGGCTACACGTACGATCGCTTCGGTCACTCGATACCGTTCTACGTATCGGCGGTACTTGTCTTGATCGGGTTCTTCGTCGGTATGGGTATCGACGATCCGCGAAAACCTCGCGGTCCAATTCCCGACGTGGTCACGATCTGACGAGCGAACGCGCATCAGCTCAGCGCGTCAGCTCAAAGCTCAGCTTCTCCCCCGGCGCAAGCTGCGCGAAACGAGATATTTCCGACTTGCATATCACGGCAATCTTCGGATAGCCACCAACAGTTGGTCCATCGTTCATGATCACGATGGGAGTGCCACCGTTCGGTACCTGAATCGCGCCAATACATGTCGGCTCCGATGGCATTGCGACGTCTCCCTTGTGCGAAAGTGCCAGTCCATCCAGGCGATAGCCGACTCTGTCGGATGCATTTGATACAGTGAATTCGGTACCGAGAAATTTCGACCATCCGAGATCATCGAACAAGTCCGACTGTGGACCGCGGCTAACATGAATTGGTCCGGCAATACGAGATCCGGCCGCGACCAATGAATCTCCATCAATGCCGCTGGCAGAGGCACCTGTAGCAATCGAATCCCCCGTCCGAAGTCGTCGACCTTCCACGCCGCCGATTCGCGCGCTGAGCAACGTAGACCGGCTCCCGAGTACTAGTGGAACGTCGATGCCACCTGCGACAGCGATGAGGAGGAATCGCCCACGCATGATCCGTTCAACATGCAGTTCGCTACTCCGCGGCACGCGATATACCGTGCGTGCCTGTAAGCTCGTACCATTCAGAGAACAGATTGCATCCGCGCCGCCAAATGCAATCGTCGCATCGCGTTCCAATCGCAGAGCACCACCAGCGACAGCCCATTCGATCATAGCGGCATTTGGATCGTTGCCGAGCATGGCGTTGAGAGCGAGCCCTGAATCGCGATCAGCCAGCCCGGATACAGGGACTCCGGAATCGCGAAAACCAAATCGCCCAAGATCCTGAATCGTCGCGAACGGCGGTGCACTGACGACAGTGATCATGGATCGACCGGAATAAAGCGGACCATGTCGCCAGCACGGATCAAGGCCGGTGGATTGCGATCGACGTCGAACATCCGCAGCGTTGTCGATCCAATCAGATGCCAACCTCCGGGAGTTTCGAGTGGATAAACCGCCGTTTGCGCTGCGGCTATCGCGACAGATCCAGCAGGAACGTGCACTCGGGGTACCGAACGGCGGGCAACGACCAGGAGCGGATCCAGATCGCCGAGGTAGGCGAAACCTGGCGCAAAGCCCGACATGTACGCGCGATACGTTCGCGACGAATGGCGCGCTATCACATCAGGAACCGCCAAGCCAGTCCGTTCTGCGACTTCGTCAAGATCGGGCCCGTCGTACCGCACCGGGATTTCGATAATTGTCGATGATTCGGCCAAAGCGGCTTCGCCGCTGTTGACGATCGGTGCGATCGTTGTCGCGACGGCTTCGAACGCGACGCGCGCGCTATCGAAATAGACCGCGAGTGTCGTGTACGCAGGCACGACATCCGTAATCGATTCGATTTGCATCGCGCGTATGCGAGCGGCGGCCGCGCGGACACGGCTGCCAATTTCCCATGATATCGTTGTCGCGAATCGGACAATGAGGGCGTCATCACCCAATCTCGCAATGGTCGGAATTTCCTGCACGATGCGACGCGCTAATTATCAGGCGTGCATGAACGGTGCGATTCGCACACCGGATTGTTCCAATCGTTCTCGCACGGCGCGCACGATGGCGAGCGCGTTCGGACCATCGCCGTGTGTGCAGAGAGACTCCGCGCGCACGGCAATATCGCGACCGTCAATGCTTCGCACGGTTCCAGTTTGTACCATGCGAAATGCGCGCTCCGCAATCTCTCTTGTGTCTGTCAGAACTGCGCCGGGTAGGGTGCGCGGAACCAGCGTCCCATCGTTTCGATACGCGCGATCCACAAACGCTTCGCTCACGCCTCGAACGCCAATGCGGGTCGCCGCAGTGAGCATCTCGCTTCCCGCGAGTGCCAGCAACGCCAGTGACGCATCAACAGAACGCATGGCGCGCACAATGGCATCAGCTGCGGCGAGATCCTGCACCGCGCGATTGTATAATGCGCCGTGCGGCTTCACGTAAAGCAACCTGGTCCCCGCCGCGGTGCATACGCCGTGCAGCGCGCCGACCTGATAAACGACCATGGCCTCGATCTCTTCCGGGCTGGCAGCCAACTCTCGCCGACCGAACCCAACCAGGTCCGGATACCCCGGATGCGCGCCGACGGACACGCCGCGCCTCGAAGCCTGTATTACCGTCTCGCGCATGACGACCGGGTCTCCAGCGTGAAATCCGCACGCAACATTAGCGGACGTCACAACGTCCAGCAGGGCTCCGTCTTCGAGACGATAGCGGCCAAAGCTCTCACCCATATCTGCGTTGAGGTCGACCGTCAGCCCAACCCGCTCGTAAACTTCCGGGGCAGCATTCATCTTCGCAAAGTTGCGGGCCGATCCCGGCCATCGCAACTTCTGGCATGACTTCTTCCGCAACATCCCAGGCGACGACCCCTCCGACCGGCTCGCGCTCGATGCGAACGGTCCTGATCGCCTCCTGCGCCGGCTCGATGATCGAATGGTACGATTTCTTCATTTTCGGATCGCTCGCCACCATTCTGGCTCAGCAGTTCTACCCGCCGAACAACCCAACCGCAAGCTTCCTGGAGACACTCGCCACATTCGCGGTTGGTTTTGCGGTTCGGCCGATTGGCGCGCTTTTCTTCGGTCGCATCGGAGATCGATTGGGCCGGAAGAAGGCATTCCTTACAACCCTCGTGGTAATGGGAGTCTCCACGAGTGCGATCGGCTTGCTTCCGGACTTCGCGTCGATTGGATACCTCGCTCCGATTACACTCGTCGCGCTTCGCCTCATTCAGGGACTCGCGCTCGGTGGCGAATACGGCGGGGCCGCAGTGTACGTCGCAGAGCACGCACCACCCGGGCGGCGCGGGTACTACACCAGCTTCATTTACACGACGGCGACTGTCGGATTACTCGTGTCGCTACTGGTCATTCTCGCCACGCGACGCATTACGGGCGAGACTGCGTTCGCTGCCTGGGGTTGGAGAGTTCCATTTCTGGTTTCGTCGATACTTGTCGCAATCTCATACGTCGTTCGCCGAAGGCTCGAAGAGTCGCCGATGTTCACCGACCTCAAATCGCGTGGTCGCACGTCGGAATCACCAGTACGCGATGCATTCGGATCATCCCGCTGGAAGCTGATGCTGGTGTTGCTCTTCGGAGTCATCGCAGGCCACGCCGTTACCTGGTACGCCGGTCAGTTCTATGCTCTGTTTTTTCTGCAGACTGTGTTGAAGGTGCCGTTCGGAACTGCGTACCTGGCGGTTACTATCGCGCTCGTCCTCGGAACTCCGTGCTTCGTGCTATTCGGCGCACTATCGGATCGCGTCGGCAGGAAACCGATCATCATGCTTGCGTTCCTGCTCATGACGACGACGCTCTATCCCACCTATCACCTCATGGCGCGTGCGGCCTCTGGAACACCAAACATTCCGATGCTCGCGGGCCTCATCTTCTACCAGATCGTCCTCGCAGCAATGTGCACGGGGCCACTCGGTGCACTGCTTGTTGAGGCATTTCCGACGAGTGTGAGATACACCGGTGTGTCGTTCGTACATCACGCTGGAACCGGTTGGTTCGGTGGCTTCCTCCCTCTGATCGCGACTGCACTTGTCGCGCGCACGGGTAATCCGTACGCGGGTTTGTGGTATCCGATCGGCGTTACCGCTCTGACCTTCGTCATTGGTGTCGCCTTCGTGCGTGAACCGAAGGGACATCACATGGAGTGAGGACACTACATGATGTACTACTTCCTGGGATTCTGCAGCTTGCCCTTGGTCCAGATGGCGAGCAGCGCGCAGCTGCTGTTCGCGCCCGAACTCAATTCCATCGGAACATCAACAGAGTTGTAGAACTCGACAGCTACGACGTCCTGAGCACCAATCACCTGGTCGATCGTCTGACCGTTGTCGACCGAGACGCTGGTGTTGTCGATCATCACCTTGATGCATCCGTTGGACCGTGTGGTCGCAATCGTTGCACTTGAACCGCTTCCAAGTACCTGAATGCCAGGCACGCGCCGAAGGATATCTGAAGTATAGGTGGGATGTGATGCGGCGATCTGATCCATGTCCAGGTATCGGCCGAAGCCCATCTTCTTCCTGCGCGCGAAACCAGTAGCCTCAAGCGGATCTGACTTCGCTTTAACGTCAACAGTCGACAGTGTCGCGGTGTACGTGCCGAGTCGTACTGTCATGTCGTTGGGTGCACCCGTTGTCACGTTCATCGGGGTTTCCACCGGAGAATATCCAACGCGCCGCACCAACACACTCTGCGTACCGGGAAGTACACCGGGCAGGGTGAACCTGCCATCCGCACCGGTCTCGGTTGACGCAGGATTCCCCTGCACCGAAACCCGCGCACCGCTCACTGCGACACCACCAGCGTTGGTAACCTTGCCAGTGATTACAGCACGAGCAATTTGCCGTGAGCTGTCAGTCGCGCCATTATCTCCCGCTGCAACCAATGCCGGCGGAAGAAAAAGTACTCGCATCGACAATGCCTGATCTGTGACTTCGATCGGGACTTCCGCTGTCTGCGCATCACCGCGAATCGCCTGCAACGTACCCGTGAATTCCGAAGGCACACCACAAATGCGGTATGTGCCGTCGGGGGCAACAGTAGCCTTGCGAACCCGCGGACCGATTTGCACGCCAACCGTAGTATTGATAATGGTCTCCTTCCACGCGACAGAAACTTCCGCGCCCGTAGCGGGGCCCTGAGTCTCTGCGTCCAGAACACGACCCAGAATCACGCCGGGCCCAAAGCGCAACTTGGCCGGACTACACACTGTAGCAATCACAGTCTTCGGACTCGGAATCGCCATTTCGATTGTCTCGATCTGCCCCGCAACCACAGCGATCGTATCCGAAACAACCTCGACGCCGAGTGTGTCCAGAATTGGATGCGAGAGTCGCAACACGTAACGGCCCGGCGGAATGGAATCGATGCGGAAGACGCCACTGGCTGTAGTGGTTGCATGGCGCGCTGGAAGCCCAACCACCGACACCGACGCGTCGGCCAGCATGCTCTGATTCACCGAGTCGACAACCGCGCCCATCACGCTCCCTGTTCCGGCAGCGAGTGTAGCCGCAGTCTTCGCCCGTTCGGCAGAATCCACGGCGCTTTTGGCTGGATTCTTCGGCTCAGGTCCACGCTGCAGAATGGAGCTGCGCGGAATCTCGCGCTGCGCCCTGACCGACGAAGGAACGGATACGCAAAACAGCGCGATCGCTGCTGCGAGAATTGCAGTACGGCTCATAGGATTTCTGACCATGTTGTCCCGTATATTACTCCATATGGGGACTCAAAATTCCAATCGCGAAGTCGTCTTTCTATCGGGCGTCCGGACTCCGTTCGGCACCTTCGGCGGCTCCCTCCGAGACGTTTCGGCGATAGACCTCGGGGTCATCGCTTCGAAAGCAGCTCTGGAACGCGCCAGCATAGCGCCAGCATCGATACAGCAGACAATCTTTGGAAACGTTCTTTATACGTCCAATGACTCGCTCTATTTCGCGCGCCATGTCGCACTTCGGGCCGGTTGCCCGATCGAAGCACCCGCACTTACTGTAAACCGCCTGTGCGGCTCAGGGTTCCAAGCTGTTGTGAGCGGCGCACAGGAAATCATCACGGGCGAATCCGATATCTGCCTGGTAGGCGGATCTGAATCCATGTCCCAGGCGCCACACGCCGTACGCGGCATCCGCTGGGGGGTGCCACTTGGCAAATCCCCGCCTCTGGAAGATACCCTGACGGAGGGGCTCAAAGACTCCTTCGTCGGAATCGGGATGGCGGACACCGCCGAAAACCTTGCCGAGAAGTATCACATAAGCCGAGCCGCGTCGGACGAGTATGCGTTGAGGTCGCAGATGCTGGCGCGGGACGCGTGGGACTCTGGGGTGTATGACAACGAAGTGATCCCCGTACCAGTGAAGAATCCCAAAACCCGCGAAGTCGAGAATTTCGCGCGCGATGAACACATGCGTCCGCAGTCCACGGCAGAAGGTCTGGCCAAACTGCGCACTGTATTCAAGCAGGATGGTGTCGTTACCGCAGGTAATGCCTCCGGACTGGGCGACGGTGCCGGCGCAATGGTGATCGCGAGCCGGGAGTATGCCGACCGCAACAGTCTCAAACCCATTGCTCGACTCGTATCCTGGGGACTGGCAGGTGTCGATCCACGAATAATGGGAATCGGTCCTGTTCCTGCGATCAAAGCCGCACTTCTCAAAGCGAATATGACGCTTGATCAGATGGAGATGATCGAGGTCAACGAGGCGTTTGCGCCGCAGACCTGTGCGGTGGAACTCGAATTGAAGATCCCGCGCGAAAAGCTGAACATACATGGTGGTGCCATCGCGATGAGTCACCCGCTCGCCGCCTCAGGCGCACGCATCACGGTACACTTGCTCCACGCGTTGCGTCAAAGTGGAAAGCGATTCGGAATTGGCAGCGCCTGTATTGGCGGCGGTCAGGGAATCGCGGTAATCGTGGAGTCGATTCCCGCTTGATGGTCATGCAATCCAGACCAATGCCAAATGTTCGCAACTTCGCAGCCGCCTTCATTGGCTCGGCTGCAATTGTATCGTCGCTTGCCTGCTCAGCCGCAACTGGCTCAAAGCCGACTGCAGTGCAGCCAATCATCATGGGCCGAGCACCGGATAACATCTGGCCGGTAAAGACTCGCGAGCACGTCGACCTCTGGCTTCACGGTTTCGCTCTTCTGTCTGACGACAGCTCGCAGGTTCCGCTGTTCCGTCGTGGGTATCGCGACGATGTCACAGTGCTCAAGAATCAGGCGAACGTTCTGACGCAACTTGACGTCAACCGCGACAAGCTCGCCAGGCAGCTCAAGTCGAGCCGACTGCTGATCAATGCGCAATTCATACCATTTTACTTCTCGTCTCTCGACGAGATGCACAGCGTAATCGACCGCTTTGTACAGGCTGACGGAAATCCGTCCGGCGCACGCTCACAGACGGAAGCCTCTCAATTCGCTGTTCTCGGAGCCTACTTTCAAACCGGCGCAGATCGTATCTGGCTGGCACTGTTCGCATCGTCGCTATGGGATGAGGATACGAAGTTCTATCATTCGTACTGGTCGCAGAAGCAGCGCGAGCGCGCCAATGTGATCGATTCCGTGACGTCCATGTGGAAGAACCTCATGCG
>JBDTAW010000170.1:0-18280 GCA_039924445.1 Gemmatimonadaceae bacterium | reverse complement strand
TTTGTGCTCCGGTCGAGAGACGGGCGGCGGCATTGCTGAAGGCACCGACTCCCGGGAGTACCAAAGCATCTGTTCGCAGCGCGGCGACCGGATCGGTCTCGAGACGTACCTCCACTTCATCCCCGGTCTCGAGTGCCTTGACCAGGGAATGGATGTTGCCGGCGCCGTAGTCGAAGATCGTGATTACCGTCTTCCTGGTCACTTGCAAATCCGTCGCAGGGCGTCGACGCACCGCTCCATCATTGACCACGGGCCGATCGAGATTCGCAACGCGTCACCGATTCGTCGTAGTGATGTGAACGGACGCACAGCGATTCCCATTGTGCGTAATTGCAGGTCCAGATTGGTGGCGTCTGTCACCGGCACAAGCAGGAAATTGCTGTCGCTCGGTAACGACTCGAGCCCGATCGACTTGAGACAGGCCGCCAGTCGATCGCGGTTGGCTACTGCCGTTCGAACATGCTCATCCACCCATGCACGACCATCGGTGAGTGCTGCGACGGCCGCGCGTTGAGCAACTCCACTGACCTTGTACGGGCCGCGTGACTTTTCGATTTCCGCAACCATTTGCGGATCGCCAACTGCGTATCCTATACGGAGCCCAGCCAACCCGAACGCTTTGCTGAGCGTACGCGTAATCACGACGCGCGGCGAAAGTTTGAGAAGTTGCAGACAGTTCTGCGCTGCAAACTCGGCGTACGCCTCATCAATTATTATCATGCCATCAGTATTCTCAATTATCTGCTCGATCGTAGCCGGTAGGAACGACGTGCCGGTTGGGTTATTTGGCGTACACAGATAATTGATCTTTGCACGTGCTGAGATGTATGCCGTAGCGTCTGCGTCTCCCGTAGCGGTGAGCGGGATCGAAATCTCCCTGAGCCCATTCATCTTCGCGAAAATCGGAATCATCGCAAATGATGGATCCGGATACGCAACAAGATCGCCCGGCTCGCCAAAGGCGCGCATAGCCGAATCAAGCACATCGTCCGAGCCACAACCTGTAACGACCATATCGGGAGAAACGCCCGTGTACTTAGCGGCCGCCTGCTTGACGCTATCTGCGTACAGGCTGGGGTAGCGCGTTACGGTCGACAAGGCAGAATCGGAAATGGCGCGCATCGCTTCCGGGGGGATACCCCAGAGGTTCGTGTTGTCACTGAGATCGATCTCAGCCGGCGCACGGTTCGGCGCGTAGAGAGAAATCGCGCGGTAAGTCTCGCGAGTCAGTCCGGGAGTCATGATCGACTCCGTTTGCTGGTTCCCCACTGCCGAGCTGTCGCGGCGTGTGCGAAAAGCCCCTCGGCGTCCGCGAATATTCCGACGTCACCGGCGAGGCTCGCTGCCGCATCTGGATCAACTTGCTGATACGTCGTGAATCGCATGAAGTCCATTACGGAGAGTCCTGAGTACGAGCGAGCAAGGCCGCCGGTCGGCAGAACGTGGTTCGCACCGGTCATGTAGTCACCAAACGCGACGGAACTGGACTCGCCGACGAAAATCGTGCCGGCAGTGCGAAGGCGAGGCAGCAGCGATCCAGCGTCTGCTACCGCGAGCAGCAGGTGCTCCGGCGCGAAGTCGTTGCTGAAATCGATAGCGCTGCCGACTTCCGATGCCCACAGGAATGCTCCGCGCGCTGTCAGTGCCTTCTCGACAGTGTCGCGACGCTGCTGGGTCGGTAACGCTGCAATCACACACTCCTTGATTGCTCTCGCTACTTCTTCTCCGATTGCCACGACTATCACGACAGCTTCCGGGTCGTGCTCGGCTTGGGCGAGGAGTTCCCGTGCGATTATATCAGCGCTGGCGGTGTCATCGGCTATCACCAGCAGCTCGCTGGGACCGGCCGGCGAGTCAATTCCGACGAGATTGGCGACCTGAAGTTTCGCGGCGGCGACATATGCGTTGCCGGGCCCAACTATACGATCTACCCGCGGAACGGTCTCTGTCCCGTAGGCCATTGCTCCCACGGCACCTGCACCGCCAACGGCGAAGAGCCGATCCACGCCCGCAAGCGCGGCGGCGGCGAGCACGATCCGGGACGGGGAGCCATCCGAACCAGGTGGCGAACAGAGTACAACCTCTCGAACACCAGCGACTCGAGCCGGCACAACACCCATCAGCACGCTGCTCGGGTAGGCCGCTCGGCCGCCCGGAGCATAGACGCCAACCCGATCGAGAGCGATTGGCTGCCGAGTTATGACGATGCCGGCTTCTGGAGAGACCGTGGTGACGACCGGAAGCGATGCCCGTTGAACCGACTCGATGTTTCTGATGGCCCGCTTCATCGCCGCCAGAAGGGCTGGGTCGATGGAGTCGAGTGCCTCGGCCCAACGCTCCCGCGGTACCTCTAGCGAGTCGAGAGAGACGTCGTCCAGCCGCAATGCCAGTTCTTTGAGAGCCGAATCACCTCTTTTAGCTACATCATCAAGAATCGCACTGACCGAATCTGCGATTGTATCCACCGCTTGCGCTTCCCGACGGAGAATAGAGCCACGCCGGGCTACTGTTAGGTTCTCCAAACTCTCTGTAAGGATTTCATAACCCCTGTGAGTTGAATTGCTCATCGAATCAACCTTTCGATCTGTGTAACAAGGATGCCTTCTCCGCCGAGCGCCTTGAGGTCTGCGATAGTTCGATATATCGAAGCTGCCGGAACGACAGCATGCACGGCAACGTGCTTGCCGCCATCGAGCACATTGATGACTGTCGGGCCGTTCAGGCCGGGCAGGATTTTGCGAACCGTGTCCAGCCTGTCACGCGGGACGTTGGCCATGAGGTACCGTTGCCCCCGCGCCGACGTCACCGAGCCGAGTGCGGTTGAGAGCTCCTGAAGGGCAGTTTCTTTCGCTGGAGCCCAAGCCGATCGATCTGGAGCGACAGCGAGCTGAGCGGTGGACCACATGATCGTCCCGATCTCGCGAAGGCCGTTGGTCTTGAGCGTGGAACCGGTGGATACCAAATCCACGATCGCGTCGGCAATGCCGAGGTGAGGCGCTATCTCCGCGGCACCGGAAATGGGAACGATTACTACGTCGAGCCCCTGATTCTCAAAAAAGCGCCTGGTGAGGCTGGGGAAGGATGTTGCGACGCGAGTGCCCGGTCGCAGCTCTTCAACGGCGGACACGCCGTTTTCTTCGCGAGTCGCAACGACGAGTCGACATCTACCGAACGCCAGATCCAGCTGGCTGACAATCTCGAGGCGACTTTCGGTAATAATGTCCAGTCCGGTCACGCCAGCGTCTGCCGCACCGTCGGCGACGAACTCGGGGATATCCTGGGATCTGACGAAAATCGCTTCGAACTCGCCGCCGAGTGATGCGCGGAGAGCTCGGTCGCTGAGCGCACGGACCTCGAGTCCGGCGTCGTTGAAGAGGGCACGGGTTTCCTGGGCCAGGCGCCCCTTGTTAGGAAGTGCGATGCGGAGGATCGGATCGACCGCAACGCGGGATCGCGTGGCGGGAGGTGCGGCCCTCGATGTTTTCAGATTCATTTGAGCTGTTCAGGCGGAGTTTCAGGGGTATTGGGCAAACAAAAAGGGCCCGTCCAGAGAATTGGACGAGCCCGGAAGCAGTGGATCGGCTGGTCAGCCCATCACATGCGACAACTTCCCCGGCCCGTCAGGACATGGAGATGATGCTGCGCGTGGTGGGTAGCAGTGCGAGCCATTCTGGGAATCTGATAGGGAGTGGAACAGCTGTCAACGTTGAATGTCGGGCCAATTGTGAATAGTTTCACAATGCTCACGGGAAACCTCGCGAGCGCACCTATCCAGGAGAATAAAGCAGATGCGGTATTTCGGTTTTACTGCCATAGCGGCCAGCGCCCTCATGCTCGCAGCATGCGGCGGTGGCGAGAAGGCTGCCGATACAACGGCTGCCGCGACCCCCGCGGCTGATACAACTGCTGCCGCTCCAGCGGCTGCAGGATCGACCTCGACAGCAGCGGCTGGTGCCGTTGCCGCGGCTCCGATCACTGGCACGATCCACGATGTGAAGATGATTGGCGATGCGCAGGGTTACAGATTTGATCCGGCGACGATCACGATCAAGGAAGGGGACGGCATCCGTTACACGAACGTCAGCGGTGGCCCACACGACGTTGCATTTGATCCGGCATTGATTCCAGCCGCGGTCAAGCCACAGCTCTCGGCGAACATGCCGAACCAGATGAGCGACCTTGCTGGCCCGCTGCTCATCCAGCCGAACGCGACATACACGATCTCGTTTGCAAAGATTCCTGCGGGAACGTACGAGGCGCACTGCACGCCGCACCTGGCGATGAACATGAAGCAGGCGATCACGGTTCAGTAAAAAAACCGGACTGACGCATCTGACCGGCTGTCCCGGGGCGCTACATGCTCTGAGACAGCCGGTTTGCTATTAATGTCCATGGAGACGACAAAGAGTCACGGTCGTCTATGGGTATGGATACAGTCGGCGGTAGCTTGACACCGAGTCGCATGCTTGTGTGGGTGCGGCGATCCGCCAGCGCAGGCTCTGAACTGACGGTGAATGGAACCAGATAACGCGACGTATGTCTGGATTGCAGCACGAGCTCGTAACGCACTAAGGCGTCGCGTGCTGATGAGCAGCGTCGCTGGCATTGTCTTCGTCGGCGTGCTGCTTGGTCTGATCGCAAGCCCACATGAGACAGCTCAAGTTGCGGCGACTGGCACCTCTCGTGTGGTCCAGAAGAGCGGCGACTCGACAGGTGCGATCGACGCGCTGATTCTTGCGCGCGGTTCGATTCGCCAGGCTGACTCCGCGCTCGCAGCCGCCAGGCGAGTCATATCGCTGGAGAGGCAGTCCAATCCGGCTCCGAAGGATACGCTGTCGTCGGCGCTTCGTGGAGAGCGCGATTCTCTGAGTGTGCTCCTGACAACGCTTCAAACCGATATGGAGCGCGCTGCGGAATCGCCGCTGCCGCCAGCTTTCAAATCGCTCGGATCGTCACGTGCGCTGGTGGGAAATCAGCGCGTTCGTGTATGGATGGATTCGCTGGATCAGGTGGACAAGTTACGCGCGCCATTCGGCGCACTTGGCGCTGGCGATCCCATCTACGTTGCGCTGACTGCACGCGTGAACGAATTGGGAAGGCTCATTCGCGATGCTGCTACCGAGCGGCGATCGGAACTGCGGGCGCGCCTGGCGCCGCTGCTCGCTCCGCCACCACCGCTTCCCGTCGCAACGGTCACGCGCATTGATACCACCGGATTCGTAATCGCAAAGCAGAACGCAACGCAACAATTCACCAATGCGCAACACCTGCTCGACTCCATGCGTCACTCCAACGCGGTGATCGATACCGTAGCGAAGCGCGCACGCGCCGTCGCGAACGTTGGGGCGCCTCCCATTGCTATGCTGGGCTCTGCGCTCGTGATCTCGCTTGCAGTCGGTTTCACAGTGGTTTTTGTGGGTGAGTTACGTCATCCGCGTGTTGCGCACATGCGAGAGGGTGAAGCCGTAGCAAACGTCCGCGTGTTGAGCGTGCTGAAGCCAAGTCCCGTGCTGGAGCGAGCGCGACGAAGCTCGGATGTTGAAACGCCGCCATTGATCGACGTAACTTCCGAGCGTTACAGAACGCTGTATCTGCACCTCGCCGCGACCGAGGCGCGCGTGCCAATTATCACGCTTACGGGCGACATACCGGTTGTTGTCGGAACGGTAGCGGCAAACATTGCTGCGGTAGCGGCATACGAAGCGCGCAACGCATTGCTCGTCGACGGCGACCCCTCGACGAGCATGATTGCGTCAATACTGCACGTAGAGCCGGCAGCTGGCGTTCAGGACGTTCTTGCGGGTCGACGAGAACTGTCAACCGTAATAATTACAAAGACGATTGGACGAGACAGGCCGCTCGCAGTTCTGCCGAGTGGGCACGGTGACATCACCACCGCGAAGCCCGAAGCGGTGCGTGAAATGCACGACGCGCTGGAGCGAATGGCGCGGCGCTATGATTTTATTGTCATGGCTGTACCAATCAACTACGCCATGCTTGCGACGAATACGATAGTCCCAGCCCCGGACGTAATTATTTGCGCACAGGTTGGCGTGACCCGGATTGCCACTCTACGTGCGGCGGTCAAGGGGCTCAGATCCGCTGGCAAGCTGGTATATGGAATCGTGCTGTGGGACGATGAGCGTCCACGTGTGTAACGTTTGTGCTAACGCAGCGGCACCTTGTGAAAGTGGCGCGGCTGTTTTCCGCTGGGCGGAGTGAGAGTCAGCACGCTGTCGGCGATTGCGAACTGAGCGATTGCCGGGAGCTGGAAGGACTCATCGTTCGAAAGATGCAATGTGTCGGCGCTGACGACGTACTTGCCTCTTTCATCGCCGACGCGTGCTCGCACGTGCATTGAACCGTCGGCGGCGAACACATAGTGCGCAGCCATCTGCGCACCGACCTGAATTGTCCAGTCACCAACGATGGACTGCGTGGACGCTGATGAGCCGGAGCGGTGGAGTACGCGCGGCACTTTTGCGCCCTGTTCATTCACAATCAGGGAGTCTCCAGCAATCGTAAAGGTTGCTGTGTCGGTGTGTGATGCACCAACGCTCGGTAATGATACGGTCTCGATGAGTCGGTTTCCGTCGACCTGGTAAGTCCCGTCTACTGAGAGATCCTTTGTGAGGTCAAAGCTTCCGTCGGCGGTGAAGCTGAAAGTCTGGACCACACCGTTCGGTAGCGGTGTATCGGCGCGCCAGGCTCCGATCAGGCTCGGTGCGGTGGTCTGCGCCGCCGCGACTGCTGCAGCGAGCAACGAACTGGCGAGCAGGATGGTGGTGCGCGAGACGACGTGTTGTCTGGCCGGGAGTCGGATCTTCATCGGTGATGTAAAAAAAGCAGGATGCGAGATATTGGAACCTGTCGCGATTGGGGATCGGCGTGAGGGAAAGACGATTTACGGGTCGGAATGAAACAGCACCCCGGGCGGTAGCTCCCAGTGTTCCTTCGGTACGGTCCGTGCAGAGAGGCGCCGCATGAGCAAAATTCTACGAGGGTTAGCGGCGGGCTATGGCGCCAAGAAGCTGGGCGGCGGCGGGTGCGGCTGTGGGACGATTCTCATCTTCATCGTACTCTGGTACGTCCTCGGCCATTTCGGAATCTTCAAGTAGGCTTGTCGAACGGGCTAACTTGAATACATGGCAGAAGTAACACTGGACCTGCGGGGAGTTCCCAAGAAGCAGGCTTATGAGGAGCTGGCAGCACAAATTGCTGCCGTGCTGGATGGAATCGACGATGAGGTCGCCGCGATGGCGACTGTGAGTTCACTGGTCCACAACGCTTTCGGGTTTTTGTGGACCGGATTCTACAGGGTCGTCAAGCCCGGTGTCCTGATGCGCGTGGGGCCATACCAAGGCACTCTGGGCTGTCTTGAGATCGCATTCGGGCGCGGCGTATGTGGCACGGCTGCGGCTGAGCGGCGCGCTATCATAGTACCGGACGTCAACGCATTTTCGGATCACATCGCGTGCGATGCACGGTCTCAATCCGAAATCGTACTGCCAGTAACAAACTCGAGGGGTGAGCTGATTGCTGTGTTCGATGTCGATTCGGAACGCATCGAGACATTCGATACAGATGACGAAGTTGGCCTGTCTGCGATTCTCGCGCGGTTTGCCAGGTAGAGCGCGAGCGGGGTTGTGTTAGTACAGGCGACCGTTGCGGGTTTACGCCGCCGCCCCGTTGGCTATCCAGCTCAGCTTGCTACTGCAGCAGTGGACTCGCTCGGGATATCGGCGCCGTAGGTTCGTTCCACATACGCATCAAGGAGTTCCAGGAACTCGGGCACGATGTTGTCGCCCTTGAGTGTAACGGCAAGTTTCCCATCCACGTACACGGGCGCTTTGGGATCCTCGAACGTTCCGGGAAGCGAGATTCCGATGTTGGCGTGTTTGCTCTCGCCGGGCCCGTTGACGATGCATCCCATGACAGCGACTTTCATTTCGACGACGCCGGGATATTGCACGCGCCACGCCGGCATCTGTTCGCGAAGGTAGGTCTGGATATCCTGCGCCATGTGCTGAAAGAACGTGGATGTTGTACGACCGCATCCAGGGCACGACGTAACTTGCGGAGCGAAAGATCGTAGACCGAGTGATTGGAGAATCTGTTGTGCGACCAGAACTTCTTCGGTCCTGTCGCCGCCCGGTTTGGGTGTCAGTGATACACGAATGGTGTCACCGATTCCCTCGCTTAGCAGTATGGATAAAGCGGCTGTGCTTGCAACAATTCCCTTCATTCCGAGTCCAGCTTCGGTGAGTCCGAGATGGAGCGGATAGTCGCAGCGGGCGGCTAGCAAGCGATAGACATGAACCAGATCATCTACTCCAGACACCTTCGCAGAGATGATGATACGATCATGCCCCAGTCCGGTTTGTTCGGCCAGGGCCGCCGAGCGGAGCGCGCTTTCGAGCATCGCCTCCACATAGACTTCGTGCGCATCGAGCGGGGTCGGGCGCTTGGCGTTCTCGTCCATCATCGAGGTGAGGAGATCCTGGTCCAGCGATCCCCAGTTGACACCAATACGAACCGGCTTTGCGTTATCGATCGCTATCTGGACAATGGTGCGGAAGTGTTCATCGTGACGCTTGCCACCCACGTTACCCGGATTGATGCGATATTTCGCTAAAGTGCGTGCCGCATCCGGGTATTTCGCGAGCAACAGGTGGCCGTTGTAATGGAAATCGCCGATGATCGGAACGTCGATACCGATGTCGGCGAGATTCCGGACAATGCTGGCCACTGCAGCTGCCGCGGCATCGTTATTGACGGTCACACGTACCAGCTGGGATCCTGCCGCCGCGAGCGCTGCTACCTGAGCTACGGTGCCAGGGATATCCGCTGTATCCGTGTTGGTCATGGACTGGACCACTACGGGATGGTCCGAGCCAACGGCGACATCGCCTACGAGGGTTGTTACCGTGCTTCTGCGCGGTCCAAAGGACATGATTGAAAAGTAACCGGAGAGAGGAAACCGATGGCTGAGAACGAGATGGAACCCGGACCGAAACCCGTGGGCAGGAAGCGACGGCGTTTTTGGCTGAAAGTAGGTCTTCCCGTGATTGGTGTCGTGGTTGTGGCCTGCGCTATCTGGGTCTGGGTGACGCTGGGATTCGTGTATGCCTCGAGTCAGCGTTCGGGATATGTCAGGAACCTCTCACAGCGTGGCTGGCTGTGTAAGACGTGGGAAGGGGAACTAGCCATGTCGCCGGCGCCTGGTGTTGCCGACACAACGACTGCAGCAAGTTTCCCTTTCACCATACGCAACGATTCGGTGGCAAAAGCCCTTCAACTCGCTGAAGGGCAAAGGGTGACATTGTCGTACAACGAGCACCGTGGCATACCGACGAGTTGCTTTGGAGAGACGCAGAACTTTGTGCGGGGGTTCCGGGTCGATCAATGATCCGTGGCGGTATTTGGTTTAGCCGGGAAAAACTTGTCTATTGCCTAATTTTCAGGTGCTCAATACCTTGGGGCCCAGCATAGGATCGTCCTATGGGTCAGCAGGGGGACCCGAGCTACCGGCATGCAGTTGGGGTAGGCGTTTCCTGGTTCGGGACAAGTTTCAATTCAGGAGTTAGTTGGAATGCGCACGACTGGAAAAGTGAAGTGGTTTAACGACGCGAAGGGTTTCGGCTTCATTACTCCCGACGACGGTCAGAAGGACTGCTTCGTCCACTATAGCGCCATAACGGGCAACGGTTTCAAGTCGTTGCAGGAAGGCGAAGCGGTGGAATTCGAC
Organism: Gemmatimonadaceae bacterium; assembly: GCA_039924445.1. GTDB lineage: Bacteria > Gemmatimonadota > Gemmatimonadetes > Gemmatimonadales > Gemmatimonadaceae > Fen-1247. The sequence goes on along the minus strand of JBDTAW010000170.1, from coordinate 8,532 downwards.
ATCGTCCAGGGCCAGAAAGGCCCGGCGGCGGAAAACGTTGCCCGCTTGAACGGGTAGCAGCAGGATCCCAGCAATGGCAGACAGGGGCGTCTCGGCAAGAGGCGCCCCTGTTTCGCTTTCAGGATGCTGCAGTTGGGGAGTCGTGAGGATGTTGCGAGGGTGTTGCGGGGGTGTTGCTAGAAATCGCTAGCGCGAGGCGCGCCGAGCAGGGACTCGACTTATCTTTTGGGCGGGCGTCCTCTTCGTGGTGACGGAGCTATTTCTACGGCACGGGCCAGCGAGTCCAGAACATCAGCCTGGAGGCCGTCCGGCTGCACGTTGATGCGCAGTCGTGGGGAAACGATGAGTTCGCCGGTGCTGGAGTTGAGGAGTTGAGCGGCGAGGCTGATCGCAGCTGGGGCTTTCATGCCGATCGTATCAATGAGTTCCTTTGCGAGGGCGAGCATTGTTACGGTGTCGAATGAAAGTCTCCGGGAGACGCCTTGGGAGACACGCTGCGAGCCATCCAAGTCGTTGTGGGATAGAAGGTTATCGAGCCATTTCGGAGTGACTCCCAGCGCAGATGCCACTGTCGTCGTGTTGTAGGAAGGCATAATATCCTACCAATCAAGGATATTTAGAATTAACCTGAATTATTAGGATAAATATATATGCGGTTGTCGGTGTATGCTACGGTGATGGTGGCTGGTTTGACACTGGCGAGTTCGGCCGGAGCACAGCGGTCGATCCATTTTGGAATCGCTGCGGGTGCTTCTCTCCCCGTGGGAATACTGGACAACAATTTCAAGGCGGGGCCAACCGGTCTGGCTATTATCAGCATGGGCCCGCAAGACGCTCCGATGGGTCTCCGGCTCGACTATCAATACAGTGAGTTCAAGAGCAAGACGAACTCTGGCACTACCGCAGGAGACATTCATCTAAACTCGGCGACCGCGAACCTGATCGTCCCATTCAGGGCTGGATACGCCAAGCCCTATTTGATCGGAGGGTTAGGCTACTATCCGCTCCGCCTCCCTGGGGCCGCCAAGCGGGAAAATGACTGGGGCACGAATGGCGGGGCAGGGATCAGCTTCGCACTGCCTTTCGCGGAGACAGCCGCCTTCCTTGAGGTCCGCTACCATGCCATCAACCGGTCCAACTCCCAAACGTACCATTTTGTACCGATCACTTTCGGGATCCTGTTTTAGTAGCGAGACGTCGGACGGTTGACAGGAAACCTTTTCGTTCGTCATGACTACTAGTAGAGCGAAGCACGATGTTGGACACGCGCCGAGGATCTGAGGATCCGAGGCGCGTTTGGTTGGAACCACTTAACTAAAACTCGGAGCGTGTATGTCAATGTTTTCAAAAATTGTAGCGATTGCAGCAATTGCCGCATCCAGTGCCACCCTCGCCGGTGCACAGGGAGTGACAAGCGCCACGAAGCCGTTCTCACTTGGCATTTCGGGTGGCGCTTCGATACCGTCTGGCGACCTGTCCAACTTCGTCAACACGGGGTATAACCTTGGCGGCCATGTTGCGCTTGGAACGCCAACGTTGCCGATCAGTTTCCGCGGAGACGTCAACTATGACAACTTCGGAGCCAAGGGTTCGGGCAATAGCAACGTGCACATCTGGTCGTACACGGCCAACGCATTGTACGAAGTGCCGACGGCAACGGGAATTCGCCCGTACATCATAGGTGGCATCGGTGGATTCACTCCGGGCTCCAGCACGACTTCTGGCGGCACGACCTACTCCGCGAGCGGAAGCACGAAGTTCGGTTTCGACGTGGGTGGTGGTCTGACGATTCCGCTTTCGGGATTCAACGCATTCGTCGAAGCGCGATATAATCACTTCAATAACGACGGGGGCGGAAGCACTGCATTCATTCCGATCACCTTCGGCGTGATGTTCTAGACAGCAGCATTCGTACTAGCCAACAGCCCCCGGTCAGCTCTACTGGCCGGGGGCTGTTTTCAGTCGTGCTTCTGCCAGTCGCCGGTGATATCCAGTCGCGCCTCATCTGGAAGGCTATGCACGGGAGCATCATCGCGCTTGCTGCGGTAGAGAATCACCTTCGCGCGTTCAAGTGTGATGAGACCAGCGTCGATCATCTCATCAATTTCAGGAAGAATCGTCTCGATGTTCTCCTGAGTCTCAACGCACTCGATCACAAGTGGAAGGTCGAACGAGAGCAGTTCCATGCGATCTGCTGACACGCGGCCGCTCGCGCCGAACCCCATGACACCGCGAAACACCGTTGCGCCCGCGTATCCCCGATCGCGCAGGAGATTGACAATAGCCTCATACAGCGGCTTGCCGCGATAGCGATCCCGCTCACCGATGTGGATTCGCATGAGGACGCGTTCGCCCTTCAGACCATGCAACATGATTACACTCGACCGCGGAAGGTGAGAGCCGACTGGGCGAGCGCAAAGCCGGCAAACGTAGCGACCACCGACACTACAACGCTCAGTACGACGTAAGTGGCAGCACGGCGGTACTGGCCGCCCTCAATCAACGTGGCGGTTTCGTAAGAGAACGTTGAGAACGTCGTAAATCCGCCACAGAATCCAGTCGTCAGCAGAATGCGAGTTTCCGGCGACATCTGAGTGCCGCCGAGGGCGAGTCGCAGGATGAATCCAATCAGGAAGCTACCCGTGATGTTGATCAGCAAAGTGCCCGCGGGAAATGCGAGACCAAACCGTTGCTGGATGGCGCCACCCACTACATAGCGGCCGACGCCTCCAACGGCACTTCCAACGGCAACGTAGAGCCAGATCAGCATGGATGATCAACGATTAGAGTTAGCGCAACTCGCCGTCGAGACGCGCTTCGGCAAAAAGGTTGGCCTTGTCGCGACCGACATCTGCCTGAGCGGAAACAGCGCCGGACGATGCCGTGTATGTAACCGTGCAGTCATGCGCAGTTGCGCTTCCGTCAATGCGAGCTGTGTCATCGCGCGCCCCATGGCCTACGTAGTTGATTCTCACACCGAAGTGTCTGCTCCAGAAGAACGGAGTCAGCGTGAACGGCTCGCCTGCACCGAGCATGTTGCGCGCAGCGACCTGGCCCTGGCATTGGGCGACTACCCAGTGTTCAACACGAATCTGGCCGGCGCGCGGGTCGGGCCATGAAGCGATGTCGCCAGCGGCGAACACGCCAGGTGCAGATGTCTCCAGCGTGGCGTTCACCACGACGCCGTTATCGACGTGCAATCCTGCGTCCTGAGCGAGCGAGACCTCGGGGCGAACTCCTACGCCAATCACGACGAAATCGGCCGCCAGAGACGTACCATTTGCAAGTTCGACAGAGTTAGCGGTGATGGATTTCACACTCGCGCCCAGGTTGAATACAACGCCCTTGCTCTCGTGTAAAGACCTGATCATGCGACCGAGATCAGCGCCAAGTACACGCTCAAGCGGAAGGGATTCCGGAGCGACGACCGTAACAGCGATGTCGCGCTCTCTAAGAGCCGCGGCAACTTCAAGGCCGATGAAACTTGCTCCGATAACAACAGCGCGCTTGCCTTGTTGCGCGGCCGCGATGATCGCGTTACTGTCGTTCAGTGTTCGGAGGTAGTGAACCGACGGAAGATCCGCACCGGGCAAGGGAAGTCTGACTGGCGAACTGCCAGTCGCCAGCAGCAGAGCACTGAATCTGTATATTGCGCCGGTTTCAGTTACGACGTTGCGCGATTTGGTGTCGATGCGTGCAATGCGCTCACCGCGGATCAGTTCGATTTTGTTGGAGGTGTAGAATTCTTCGGGGCGAAGATTGACCCATTCTTCCTCCGCATGTCCGGCGAGGTAGTCCTTGGACAGATTGGGTCGATCAACGGGCGCCGAGTGGGACTGATCAAAAAGCTTGATGGTTCCGGCGTAGCCGCACCGGCGTAGCATTTCTGCCGCGGCGACGCCCGCAGCACCGGCTCCGACGATCACGATCGATGTTGGCGGACTTGCCAGTGTGCGCAGGTAGACCGACGGTGGTTCGGTGCTCTCTCGCACGAAAACTATTCCGTCAGTCTCTTCTACGCGGAAGCACGCGACCTTATCAAGTGCAGGTGCGCGCAGCGCCTCACCCGTCTTGAGACTGAAGCAGGCGTGATGCCAGGGGCAACGCACCGTGTCGTTGACGATGATTCCATTTGCGAGTGGGCCGCCGTAGTGCGTACAAGTCGCTCCAATCGCGTACAGCGATCCACTGCTGCGTGCCACAAGTACGGGTTCACCATCGACGTTGCCAAGCAGCATCGACCCGTCTGCGATCGATGCTGCGGGGACTCCCGCCCTCAAGTCAGGCGCTTTCGGAGTATCCTGTTGCGAGTCCGACATTCACGTGCCTCGTTTTCAGGGAATAAGCTGTAATTTGCGCACCGTACTACCGAGTGCTGCGTACGCTGCGGCAAGCTGTTCGTCGACCGCTTCGGGCCCTGTACCACCGGTCACGTTGCGACGTGCGACCGACGCATCCGGAGAGAGCCAGTCGAATACGTCATGTTCGAACGACGGATGGGCTGCAGCGAAGACAGTGAATGGCAGTTGATTCATGTCGACACCGGTCGACTCGCTGTTTCGCACGAGCGTACCGACCACGCCGTGCGCCTCGCGGAAGGTGATTCCCTTTGACACAAGATAGTCGGCAAGGTCAGTCGCCATCATTGTGGATGACAACGCCGCGCGCATGCGTTTTGCGTTGAAACGAAGTTCTGCAAGCGTGCCGGCGACCGCCGGGAGGACGAGGAGCATAGTATCGACAGAATCGAATAGCGGTCGCTTGTCGTCCTGAAGATCCTTGTTGTAGCCGCTTGGCAGGCTCTTGATCGTCGCGAGCAGCGAGGTGAGGTTGCCGAGCATTCTTGCTGCTGAACCGCGTGCAATCTCCAGTGCATCCGGATTCCGTTTCTGCGGCATCATGCTTGATCCAGTCGTGAACGTATCGCCGAAGGTCACGAATCCGAATTCGCTTGACCCATACAGGATGAGATCTTCGCTGAGGCGCGAAAGATGTACACCGAGCATGGTGATCGCGTACAACATGTCGGCGACGAAGTCACGATCGCCCGTGGCGTCGATGGAATTCTGCGACAGCGTGTTGAAGCCGAGTTCAATCCGGATCTGATCGCGCGGAATCGCGAATGCACAGCCGGCGATCGCGCCGGAGCCGAGGGGAAGCGAAGACGCGGAGGATGCGGCGTTGGCGACGCGGGCGCGATCGCGCTCGAGCTGCCAGAAGTGACTGAGGATCCAGTGGGCAGCGGATACCGGTTGCGCGCGCTGCATGTGAGTGTAGGCGGGAATCAGCGTAGTGCGAAGCTGCTCGGCGTGATCGAGGATGACGTGTTGCAGGTCGCGAATGGCTGCATCGATGTGCGACGCGGCGTCCATGGTCCACATGCGAGTTGCCGTGGCTACCTGGTCATTGCGTGATCGGCCAGTGTGGAGTCGTGAGGCGGGATCGCCGATCTCGGCGTGCAACATTCGATCGATCATCGTGTGCACGTCTTCGTCGGACTCTTCCGGTTTTGCGCTGGTCGCGAGTTTTTCAGCTACGACGTCGAGACCACCGCGAATCTGATCGCGTTCTTCTTCGGTGAGTACACCAGCTTCTGCGAGCGCCGATGCCCAGGCTTGCGACAGCTGTACGTCGAATGGCCAGAGTCGGAAATCAATTCCGATCGAGCGGTTGAGTGCGTCGAGTGCGTGAGCTGTGGGCGCGGTGAAACGGCCACCCCAGAGTTTGTAGGAGTCAGCTGTCATTTGCTTAAGGTATAGCGGGTGGCGAGAAGCGGGGGGAGGAGGGGGCTGGCTGCGCTGCCTCGCGGTGTGCGGGTCAGGGGCGAGCGCGGTGGCTCGCCCCTGGGACCCGAAAGTCAGGCGGCTTGCTGATCTCCGCTGGCTTCCGCAGCGGTGCGTTCCTGCTCACGGAGCGCGCGAACGCGTGCCGAAAGGCCGAACAGGCGGATAAAGCCTGCAGCATCGCTCTGCTGGTAGACATCGTCCTCGCCGAAGGTGACGAAACGCTCGTCGTAGAGTGCGTACGCACTCTCTCGGCTGGCTACGATTGCATTGCCCTTGTAGAGTCGAAGCGTGACGGAGCCTGTGACTGTTTCCTGCGTGACATTTACGAACGCGTCGTATGCCTCGCGCTCGACGGTCCACCAGCGTCCTTCGTACACGAGGTCGGCGTAACGCGGGGCGATGAGGTCCTTTGCAGCGAGTGTACGACGATCTAGGGTGAGTTGCTCGAGCTCGCTGTGTGCAGCGTAGAGCAGCGTACCACCGGGGGTTTCGTAGATACCGCGGGACTTCATGCCAACGAGACGGTCTTCGACGAGATCGATACGGCCGACGCCATTGCGGCCGCCGATCTCGTTGAGCATGGCGAGGAGCGGAACCGGTGACATTGTGTGGCCGTTGACCGCGACTGGCGTTCCGCGATTGAACGAGATTGTGACCTCTTCCGACGTGTCGGGCGCGGACTCGGGCGACTGGGACATCATGAACAGATCGTCGGGAGCGGACTTGGCTGGATCTTCCAGGCAGCCGCCCTCGTGCGAGATATGCCAGATGTTGCGATCGCGGGAGTAGATCTTCTCCTTGGTCGCGGCGACGGGAACGTTGTGACGCGCGGCGTAAGCAATCGCGTCCTCGCGGCTCCGGATGTCCCATTCACGCCATGGCGCGATGACCGGAAGATCGGGGGCGAACGCGGCGTACGTGAGTTCGAAGCGGACCTGGTCGTTCCCCTTACCGGTGCAGCCGTGTGCGAGAGCGTCGGCGCCGACTGCGCGCGCTACCTCAACCTGACGGCGTGCGATGAGAGGACGGCCCATGGACGTGCCTAGCAGGTATTTGCGGCCGTAGATGGCACCAGCGCGGAGTGTCGGGAAGATGAAGTCCGTGACGTATTCGTCGCGCAGATCCTCGACGTAGCACTCGTCGGCGCCGGAGGCGATCGCTTTCGCCTTGACTCCGGAAAGCTCGTCACCCTGTCCGATGTCGGCGGCCACGCATACCACCTTCACGCCTGGAAATCGCTCCTTGAGCCAGGGGACGATGATCGAGGTATCGAGTCCTCCGGAGTAGGCGAGGGCGATTTTTTTGGGTGTAAAGGCCATTGGATTCTCTGTTTGGAATTTTATGCGATAAGGATGTATAAATAGTCGGTCAGGGGTTCGTTCGCAACCGTCTGGGCGGGGGTTGGCCGGGAGGGCTATCTTCTCCTGATGGCCAACAAGCGAGAGCGGCAAAATGCCATTCTGGAGACCATCGACGCTCACGTGGTGGTGAGTCAGGAGGATCTTCGGAAATTGCTCCTCAGGCGTGGGTGGGACGTGACGCAGGCGACGTTGTCGCGGGACCTGAGGGAGCTGAGGATTGCGCGAGTTCCGACCTCAGAGGGGGCGCGCTACGCTGTCACGGACGGCAACATCGAGGAGGCGCGGGTCGCGCTCGACACTCTGCTTCCGCAGTTGTTCATGCGGATCGACGGTGTGGGCGAGATGGCGGTGTTGAGGACGGTGCCAGGAGGGGCTCAGCCGATCGCGAGTGCGCTGGATGGCGAGGGCTGGCCGGACATACTTGGCACGGTGGGCGGGGATGATACGATCCTGATCATCTGCCGATCGGCGCAGGCGCGTGAGAGGGCAGTCAGGAAGATCAAGGCTCTGGCGGGGGAGCCGGGCTGATGACGAAGTTGCAGTGGTGACCCCTGTGCGGGATCACCACTGCAACAATGCAGATCAGTGCTTGAGCGTAATGCTTACGATTCCGTTGGCGGCACGCGGATCACTGGACTGTTTGAGAGCCGCCGCCCCTTTCGTGACTTCGATGCGATCGATGTTCGCCGGATTGAGCGCCTTGTATTGAACGGTGGTAGCGACGACGCCGTCGATGAGAAACAGCGGTTCATTGGCCGGGGTCATCACCAATACCTTACCGGTTGTACGCAACTTGACCGTGCCGGGTTGCGATTGGAGGAACATTACGCGGGGCACGGAGTCCATTGCTGCGCCGTCCTTTCCAAGCCGTACACCAGCCACGGTTACCAGACGAATCTGCTGCTCGCCGTTGGGTTGTTTTGATCTGATGATGTTGACGGTTGCGATGCTGTCGGATGAAACACTCTTGGCCTTTTCTGCAGATACAACGACGCCATCCACATAGTAGGTGGGTTGTTGCGCATCAGATTTTGTCAGGAATACCTGGCGGACATTCTTTTCTGCTGATGCGGCATCGAGCCCGCTTATGTCCGCTGCGGTCGGGACGTGCGACTCGCATGCGGCGATTGCGAGAGTTGATACGATCGCGATGTAGGACGCCGAGCGCAATGCACGCGCAAAGGGTCGTTTTGCCGAGTGTTTGTTGTCTGGGGTGACCATGGCGCGAAGTCTCCGTTCGAGGTGAGATGCTGGTTCGAGCAGCGATGTTGCACCGAGCCACAGGTGTACTGGCGCGCCGATTCTTGCGCGTGCCTGATTGACCAGCAGTTGTGCATAGTTTTTGAGCGAGGCACCTTTTCCAACAACGCGTGCATCACAATCGA
>JBDTAW010000169.1:0-1691 GCA_039924445.1 Gemmatimonadaceae bacterium | reverse complement strand
ATGTTCCCGTATCCTTCCGCGGAAGGGCTGCACGTGGGCAACATGTTCGCGTTCACGGGCAACGACATCTTCGCGCGATTCCAGCGAATGCAGGGTCTCGATGTTTTCGAGCCACTCGGCTACGACGCATTCGGTATTCACTCCGAGAACTACGCGCTCAAGGTTGGCGTGCATCCGGCGGAGATGATCCCGCGCAACATCGCGAACTTTCGCCGCCAGCTCGAACGCGGCGGTCTCATGGTCGATTGGTCGAGATCGCTCTCCACGACGGATCCCGAATACTATCGCTGGACTCAATGGGTCTTTCTTCAGTTGTACAAGAAAGGTCTTGTGCACAAGAAGGCGGGCGCAGTCAACTGGTGTCCGACGGACAAAACGGTACTTGCCAACGAGCAGGTCATCAATGGTGAGTGTGAACGTTGCGGCTCGAAGGTCGAACAGCGGTTTCTGGAGCAGTGGTTCTTCGCCATCTCGACTTATGCGGAGCGACTGCTCAACAATCTCGACACGCTCGACTGGTCGGAAACAACCAAGACCGCGCAACGCAACTGGATCGGCAGATCGGAAGGCGCCGAGATCTGGTTTGATGGTATCAAGGTCTTCACTACACGTGCAGATACGATATACGGTGCGACTTACGTAGTGCTCGCTCCGGAACATCCGCTTGTAGATGCGCATACCACCGAAGCGCACCGCGCCGCAGTGAATGAGTATCGCGCTCGCGCGGCTCGGCGCGATCTTGTTTCGCGCAAGACTACCAAGGACAAGACCGGGGTTGATACAGGAAGCACGGTCACGAATCCGGCGACGGGAGAGAAGATTCCTGTCTGGATTTCCGATTACGTGCTCATGGAATACGGTACCGGCGCAATTATGGCAGTGCCGGCGCACGACGAGCGCGATCTCGAGTTTGCGCACGGCTTCGAGCTCCCTGTCAGGAAAGTTGTGCAGGAAGACGAGACGCTCATCGACTCCGGCGAATTCACCGGGATGTCGGTTCACGATGCGAAGCGAGCAATAGTGGCGTCGCTTGCTGCGCGGAACAAGGCCGCGCCGGTGACGAATTACCGACTGCACGACTGGTGCATATCGCGGCAACGTTACTGGGGGCCGCCGATTCCCATCGTGTATTGCGATGATTGCGGAGTCGTGCCGGTGCCGGAGAAGGACCTGCCCGTTCTTCTGCCGTTCATCGAAGACTTCAAGCCGGACGACTCAGGCATCTCTCCGCTCGCTCGGCATGACGAATGGTATCGCGTTCCATGTCCGACCTGCGGTAAAATGGCGCGCCGAGAGACCGACGTGTCTGATACATTTCTCGATAGCTCGTGGTACTTTCTGCGCTATCCAAGCGTCGGCAACAACGACGTTCCGTTTGACCCGACTATCACAGCGAAATGGCTTCCGGTGGATTCGTACATCGGCGGCAATGAGCACGCCGTGCTGCACCTGCTCTACTCGCGATTCGTGACGATGGTCCTCAACGACATGGGACTGATCGACTTCGAGGAGCCATTCACAAAGTTCCGCGCACACGGGCTCATCATTCGCGAAGGCGCGAAGATGTCCAAGAGCAAGGGCAATGTGGTGAACCCGGACGAATACATCGATACCTGGGGCGCCGATGCGTTCCGCACGTATCTCATGTTCCTGGGACCGTTCGAAGAAGGCGGCGATTTTCGCGACAAGGG
>JBDTAW010000168.1:0-10530 GCA_039924445.1 Gemmatimonadaceae bacterium | reverse complement strand
AGCCGATTCCCTGGTGGTTTCTCCCCCTATCTGCCGTCGGAGGGTGGAACTATTATTGACGCCGTCCGGTATCCCTTATCGATGCGCTGTTCAGAGTTCAGAGACCTTCATTGTTCTTTTGTAGACGACACCCTTGCGGGGGTCGAGCTGGTGCGAATGCAGCGGCATATTGCCGAGTGCGCCGACTGTGCCAGGCTCGATGCCAGCGTTCGGCGTTCGCTGATGCTGGTACACAGCCTCAAGCCAATTGAGCCGTCGGCAGAATTTTCTTTCAAGCTTGATGCCCGTCTTCGCGAATGCCGATTGCACGACCTGCATGTATCCAGCGGAAAATTCCGAACCGTCGCTCTCATTGGCGCGATCGCGTCGCTCATAATGATGGGCTATGTCGCAGAGACGATGAGGGTCGCGGATCAACAAGTGCTCTCTCCGGACATTGTGCTACCGCCAGCTATCGCCATGGCGGTTCCTCCGGATACTACGCCAGCTCCTTTCATCGTTGCATCGGTGTCTACAGGAATCCCGATATGGCCAGCCGCGGTGCTTGTAGAACAGGGCGGTCTCCAGACCGTAAGCTACACGCAAGCTCGTTAGTCGCCGTCCGGCGAAATTAGATTTGGGCATGGCTACTGACGCCGCCCTCAAGACGCTCCGCGATGCCGTGAAGAACCGGCGATTTGACGGAGCGTACTACGTTTACGGCGATGACGAGTACCGTAAGGACGACGCCGTCAAGCAGCTCATAGACGCTGCGGTCGATCCAGCCACTCGCGACTTCAATCTAGATTTGCGCCGCGCCGCCGATCTCGACGCTGAATCACTGGGGAGCTTGTTGGGAACTCCGCCGATGATGGCCGAGCGACGCGTTGCGTTGATACGCGACGTTGGCGCACTCAAGAAAGCGGCGCGCAGCGTGCTCGACGCCTATCTCAAGCATCCATCGCATGACACGACGGTGATTCTCGTAGCGGCTCCTGCAGCGAAAACTGACAAGGCTTTACAGACCTCCACAACGCCACTGGAATTCGACGCTCTGGACGGAAGCCGTGTGTCGAGCTGGATCATTCACCATGCGAAAACGGAACTTAAGGCAGAAATAACGTCGAGTGCGGCCGATCTGTTGTACGAGGCCGTCGGGAATGACCTTTATCGTCTGACGTCGGAACTGGACAAGCTGGCCAGCTATACTAACGGGTCGGTGATCACGGAGGAGTCGATAACCGCGGCCGTCGGAATTCGTCGCGGCGAGACGATCGCGGATTTTCTCGACGCGGTGATGCAGCGGGATGCCACCTCGGCGCTTGGCATGATCGAGCACATTCTGGCTCAGCCAAAGACAACAGGTGTGAGCGTGGTGATGGCTCTTTCGACGCAGATGCTGGCGCTGGCCTGGGGCCGGGCTCGTCTTGATACCGGACTACCGCCAAGCAGGCTCGAGGGCGAATATTGGCCGTTGTTGAAATCGACCGGCGCGTATCCCGGCCGAGCCTGGGCTAGCGCGACCCGAGCCTGGGCATCTGCAGCCAGGGAGTGGAAGGTTACTGAGTGCGAACGGGCAGTAACGGCGCTAATGGCGGCTGATGTCGCTTTGAAGGAGTCGCGTGTTTCATCAGAAGATCAGATCCTTGCGACGGCGGTGCTCGCCATCTGTTCCGTTTCGGGTCGACGCAGGGCAGCATAAATCAGCATCATGGCGCCATAATAGCGTTACTATCGTGACAATCCAGGCTAAATCATGTATTTCTCCAGAAATTTGAATCGATCCGTAATCCGCCTCGTCCGGGCCTCCGTGGTCTGTCTTGCCTTACCGTCGACAGTCTTCGCGCAGTCGGCAAAGGACTCGTCGTTGTATGCGAAGGCGCAGGAGATGGTGGCCAACGGAGATGCCGTGAATGGCCGGAAGTTGGTCGATTCCGTAGCCGCCGCTGCTCCAGCCGGAACGCCGGCGTTCGCTGAGGGATTGTTCTGGCGCGCAACACTTGCCTCGAATGCGCGGGACTCCGAGCATGAATACCGACAGATAATTGTCGACTATCCGCTGTCGGGGCGCGTTTCTGACGCTCTGTTGCGAATCGGCCAGCTCGAGGCTGCTCGCGGTGAAAACGCGGCGGCTCTGCAGCACTTTCAGCGACTTGTGCTTGAGCATCCAACGAGCCCGCTTCGACCGGAGGCCAGTTACTGGGTTGCCCGAATGTACTTCGACGCCAATGATGCGATGCGTGCATGCACGGCGAACAACGATGCACTCACGAGCGTGAAGGCGTCGAACATAGAACTCAAGAACCGGATCGACTTTCAGCAACAGCGCTGCCGAGGGGTCGTGCTTGCGACGAACCCAACGCCCAATCCGGTGACAGCAACAGCTCCAAAGGCAACTCCAAAAAAGGCACCAGAGAAGCCGATCGAGCCGAAAGCTGCGCCTGAAAAGAAAGCACCTGCGAAAGACGTTGCGCCTCCCGCGGAAGTGAAGAAGGAGGTTGCAAAAACCGCAACGCTTCCACCGACGCGACCGACGCGACCGACGCGACCGACGCGACCGACGCGACCGACGCCACCGACACCACCGACACCAGCGGCCACGGATCGCCGCGACGTGAATGCGACGGTCGCGAGTTCTTCGGCGAGTGAGTCATCGACTGTAGCCGGTGCGACCGGCGTTGTCTCGCGACAGCCAACCAAGGAAGAGGTTGATCGCGCGCTCGCGTCTGCCACTCAGCCCGTGTCGAGCAAGGCATCGAAGGCGAGTGCAAGCGGTACAAAGCGCGAGACGCCCCCTCCTGCGGAACCAGCAGCCACCAGGCAGGCCGGTGGTTCGTACGCGATTCAGGTTGCCGCTTTCGGAACGAAAGGGCCGGCTAACCAACTTGCCGCGAAACTTCGCGCTCGCGGCTACGTAATGTTCGTCGACGGTACGAGCGCGCCGTATCGAGTGCGACTCGGCCATTATCCGACACAGTCCGCTGCAGTGAAAGAGCTGGCGGATCTGAAGGCAAAGCACATCGATGGATTCGTGGTGGAGCGGTAGTCGAAGTGGCGATGCCGGCGGCGACGCCACTGATGCAGCAGTACCGAGCGATCAAGGCAAAGCATCCCGACAGCATCCTGTTCTTCAGGATGGGCGATTTCTACGAAACGTTCTACGATGATGCCGAGCTGATCTCCCGCGCGCTCGGCATCACTCTCACGACGCGCAACAACGGTGGATCATCTCAGGTACCGCTCGCAGGTGTACCGGTAAAAGCTGGACCGGATTACGTACGCAAACTCGTGCAGATGGGGCACAGGGTTTCAATATGCGAGCAGGTTGAGGATCCCAGGACGGCGAAGGGCGTTGTTCGCCGGGAAGTTGTTGAGACTGTCACACCAGGAGCGGCATTCTCTGACGAACTTCTGGACGGATCGCGCAACAACTTTCTGTGCGCAGTGGCGATCGAAAACAGAAGCAAGGAGCCGCGTGCTGGAATAGCGGCTCTGGATCTCTCGACTGGCGAGTTGCGCCTTCAAATCGTTGTCGCTACGGAGATGGAGGCGATGCTCGCGCGACTGTCACCGCGCGAGATAGTTGTACCAGACGACATGGCGACTGAAACGGCGACTCCACTTGTGTCGCGCCGCCCTGCGTGGGAGTTCGATGCTGCCATGGCGCGAGAAGATCTACAGCGCCACTTCGGCGTCAGCACGCTTGAGGGTTTCGGTGTGCAGGCATCGGATGATATTGCCGTGGGCGCAGTCGGTGCATTGCTGCGATATGTTCGCGAGCTGCAACCTTCCGGCGTGCCGCATCTGCGTCCGCCTGTGATCGAGCGTGCCGGTGGCACCATGCCACTCGACGAGATGACGCGCCGGAATCTGGAGCTCACTGAATCGCTGCGCGGCGGTGCGGGTAGCGAGGGGACTCTGATCGGGGTTCTGGATCGCACGCTCACACCAATGGGCGCGCGATTGCTGAGACAGTGGATCCTGGCGCCGTTGACAGACGTCACTGGGATCAACGCCAGGCTCGATGCCGTAGAAGCGTTTGCGACTGACGCCATGACGCGCTCGACGATGCGAAGCGCGCTCGACGGTGTGCGCGACGTGGAGCGACTTGCAGCAAAGGTCGCCGCGAATCGGATCACGCCGCGCGAACTGCGTGCGTTGGGTGATTCTGCCGCCAGGCTACCAGACGTTGAGAAAGCAGCAATGCGAATTCATGGCGACGCATTGAAAGCTGCTCTTCGCAACTGGGATGCATGCACGGAACTGTGCAGTGACATCATCGACTTGCTTGTCGACCGACCGCCGATAGCGCTTGGTGAAGATCCAACTATCCGTATCGGTTTCGATGCCGAGCTGGATGAGTTGCGATCGTTGCGCGATGGTGGCAAGGATGGTATTGCGCGCATTCAGAGCGAGGAGCGCGCGCGAACGGGGATCAACTCACTGAAGGTTGGTTACAATCGGGTCTTCGGATATTATATCGAAGTCACGAACACGCACGGTCACAAGATTCCCGACGACTATCAGCGACGTCAGACTCTAACTGGTGCGGAGCGATACATAACGCCTGCGCTCAAGGAATACGAAGAGCGCATCCTGACTGCGGCCGATCGAATCGAATCGCGTGAACGCGAGCTGTTTGAATCTCTACGCGAGCGTATTGCAGGCTCCGTGCAGCGGCTGCAGTGCAGCGCACAAGTCGTTGCCGAACTGGACGTTCTGGCGACTCTCGGTGAAGTGGCTGAGGCCGAGGGATACGTGCGACCGAGGATGAGCGACGGTTTCGACCTGCGGATTGTTGGCGGGCGCCATCCGGTAGTGGAGCGGATGATGCCGCGTGAGAAGTTCATCCCGAATGACGTCACACTCGTTGAGAACGCACGCGTGATAATTCTTACGGGACCGAACATGGCCGGCAAGTCGACGATCCTTCGCCAGATCGGACTCATCGTGCTGATGGCGCAGATTGGAAGCTTTGTTCCCGCGCGATCGGCGGAGATCGGGGTCACGGACAGGCTCTTCACTCGAGTTGGTGCGAGTGATAATCTGGTGCGCGGCCAGTCCACTTTCATGGTCGAGATGAGTGAGACGAGCGCGATCCTGCATTCGGCGACGTCACGGTCGCTCGTGCTGCTTGACGAGATAGGACGTGGCACTTCCACATATGACGGTGTATCCATAGCGTGGGCTGTGACCGAGCACATTCATGATGAAGTCGGGTGCAAAACTGTATTCGCAACACATTATCATGAATTGACCCAGCTCACGGACGAGCTTGCGGCGGTACGGAATTTCAACGTGCGTGTGAAGGAAGTTGGAGAAGAGATACTGTTTCTTCACACTCTGGAGCCCGGAGGGGCTGATCGGTCGTACGGTATAGAAGTGGGGCGGCTTGCAGGCCTGCCGAAGCCCGTGTTGAAACGCGCGCGTGTCCTCTTGCGTCAATTGGAAGGCGATCACAGGATGGCGCCACGCGGTGGCCCGGGTGACGAAGTTGCGGGCCAGCTTGCATTATTCGGATCGGAACCGGATCCAATTGTAGAGGAACTGAAGGGGATTGACCCCAACACCATGACGCCGTTGCAAGCGCTCGAGACCCTCGCGCGACTTGTCCTGGACGCTCAGCAAAAAACGTGAGCAGAATGACGAGTGATGATTCTGAATCAGGTGAGTTACGATGCACTATCCCCAAAACATCAGGGGCAGTAGCCGCATTCGTAACTCTGGCGTTGGTAGTCGGGTGCTCCAAGGGTGACGCTACTCACACTGGGTTCGACGCTGGAACCGCGCGACCGGACACATATCCGATCATGTTGAACAAGACCATGCCGTTCAAATATCCCCCGGCGTTGTATGCAGAAAAGGTTCAGGGCAATGTGACGTTACGACTGTATGTTGAAAAGGATGGTTCGGTTGTCGACGACTCCACACGTGTCATCGAATCATCGACCATCGCCCCTCTGGATTCGGCGGCGATCAGGGGTTCGCGCGATCTCAAATTCGAACCTGCGAAGCTCAAGGGTACGCCGATGCCGGTATCCATCCTGTTCCCCGTATATTTCCGGCATCCGGATGCTCTCCCACCTCCCGGCGACTCCATTCTCAGAAAGGCAGCCGACAGCGCCGCGAAAGTTCACAAGTAAATCGATATAGTAGCCAAATGTCAATAAAGAGAAATGAACGGCCATACGACAACGTGCTCGAAACAATCGGGTGGACTCCGCTTATTCGATTGAACCGCGTAACGCGCGGCATTCGCACACCGGTGTATGGGAAGGCAGAGTTCTTCAATCCGGGTGGCTCGGTCAAGGATCGCATCGGTCTGCCGATCATCGAAGCGGCGGAGCGTTCGGGAAAGCTCAAGCCTGGCGGCACGATCGTAGAGGGAACGAGTGGCAACACTGGTGTGGGGCTCGCGATTGCGGCGGCGCTGCGTGGTTACAAGTGCATCTTCACGCTTCCCGACAAGATGTCGCAGGAGAAAGTGCGGCTACTAAAGGCTTTCGGCGCGGAAGTGATTGTCACACCGACTGCAGTTGCTCCGGATCATCCAGACAACTACGTGATGATGGCAAAACGCATCGCGGAAGAAACGCCGAATGCGATTCTTGCGAATCAGTTCTACAATCAGGCGAATCCCGACGCACACTTCGCGACAACGGGTCCGGAATTATGGGAGCAGACCGAAGGGAAGATCACGCACTTTGTCGCAGCAGCCGGCACGGGTGGGACAATCACCGGCGTCGGCCGTTACCTCAAAGAGCGCAATCCGAACATCAAGATCGTTGCTGGCGATCCGACTGGATCGATCCTCGCCGAGTACTGGCGGAGCCACGGCGAGATCAAGATAGAGGGAAGTCCGTACAAGGTTGAAGGAATTGGCCAGGACAAGGTTCCTGGTACGCTCGACATGAGCGTTATAGATGAGTATCACACGGTGAGCGATCGCGATTCATTTGCAATGTCGCGTCGGCTCACACGTGAGGAAGGCCTTTTTGTTGGTGGATCGTCCGGGCTGATAGCAAAAGTCGCCCTTGATCTCGCGCGCCGTATCGATGATCCGGATGCGCTGGTGGTCACGTTCCTCTGCGACACCGGAGAGCGATATCTCTCCAAGTTGTACAGCGATGAGTGGATGCGCGAGAACCAGATGCTCGAAGCCGAGCACGTTACACTTCGCGACATGCTCGGTCGCAAGGATGCAAGCGCACCCGCAATTGTGAGCGTTGCACCCGCAGCTGGAGTGCGACAGGCGCTCAACCTCATGGCGTTGCACGACGTGTCGCAACTGCCTGTGATGGATGGTGACGTGTGCGTGGGATCTGTAGTCGAGGCAACACTATCTCAGCGTGGATTGGAAACGCCGGCGTTGCTCGAAGCGACGGTACGCGAGGTGATGGATGCACCGTTTCCATCACTGCCGAGCGATGAGGCTATCGAACCAGCTGTGAAGCTGTTGTCGAAGAGCACTCCTGCGGTTCTGGTTCTGGAGCGTGGTCGGCTTGAGGGGATCGTTACCAGATCCGACATGCTCAGATTCATGATGGGGCGGTAACAGGAGCAGGCCGAGTCATCGGTCGAGCGCCAGTCATCCTCGCTTTCGCGGGAATGACGAAGCTGGACTATACTACGAGTCATGTCCATCCTCTCCCCTCTTCGGATAACCGTGCTCATGGGGGGCGCGTCAGCTGAGCGCGACGTATCCCTCGCATCGGGCATTCGAATCGCACAGGCACTGTCCGCGCGAGGGCACGCGGTCACAGCTCTGGATCCGGCAAAGGGGGTGCTCTCGCAGGCAGACCTTGATGAGCTGACGCGAAGCAATGTAGGCACCGAGCCGCCGTCGCTTGAAGAGCTTGCCGGCATCGGTGGCGGGCGATTACGCGACGATCTGATCTCGATGCCTGAAATACGGGATGCCGACGTTGTTTTTCTGGCGCTTCACGGTGGTCAGGGTGAAGACGGGACGGTTCAGGCGCTGCTTGACATGGCTGGCGTGCGATACACGGGGAGTGGACATCTTGCCAGTGCGCTGGCGATGGACAAGGATCTCTCGAAGACACTTTTCAGGGCAGCTGGAGTCCAGACGGCGGATTGGCTGATGGCTCCGCAACCGGGCGCACTTGTCGAACAGTCGCTCGGCTTGCCCGTGGTCGTCAAGCCATCCAAGCAGGGATCGACGGTCGGTCTTTCGGTAGTTCGAGACCTGGTGGACCTGGATGCGGCAGTTGCCGAAGCTTTCAGGTACGATGATGAGGTGATGATCGAACGTTTTATCGCCGGGCGAGAGTTGACGGTGGGTGTGGTCGGGGACGATGCCTTGCCGGTGGGCGAGATCAAGCCGGTGAAGGAGCTTTATGATTACGAATGCAAATACACTGCGGGTATGGCGGTAGAGGAATTTCCGGCTAATTTGTCACAAAGTGCGACTAATAAATTGCAGGAGCAATCCTTGCGTGCCTTCAGGGCATTGAAGCTGCGTGGGTATGCACGGGTGGATTTTCGGTTGGATGCGCGCGGGGAGTGTTACTGTCTCGAGGTGAACACATTGCCTGGGATGACTCCAACCAGCTTGATTCCACAAGCGGCAGCAGCGGCAGGAATTGATTTCGAGGAGTTTTGCGAGCGGATCGTTAAGCTCGCCATTGGGTAGGACGGGACGGTCACGCTCTTATATGGAAACGCCAGCCGAATACAACGCAACTGCGCTTGAGCCGGGCCGCGGAATAACCCCAGCAGTCCAGTGGCTGATCGCGCTCAACGCTGCCGTCTATTTCATCCAGCTTACTTCGCCTGTTGGAACGGCGGATGTTGCTGGTTGGCTTGGACTGTCCGCCTCCGAGTTCCCGGGACATTGGTGGACGATCGGGACGTACATGTTTGTGCATGCGGGTTTTGCGCATATCGCGACGAACATGATCATGCTGTGGATGTTCGGACCGAGAGTGGAGCGCTCACTCGGCACGCGTGCGTTCACGTACTTCTATCTGTGGTGCGGCCTGGGCGGCGGGATATTCCACCTGTTGTTCGAGCAGCACGGCTTGGTGATCGGCGCATCGGGTGCGGTTGTAGGCGTCGTGCTCGCGTACGCGCTCAAGTGGCCTGACGATGAAGTGTATGTGCTCGGTGTCTGGCCCATTCGCGCAGTGTGGCTGGCAGTCTGGACGATCGCATGGAATGTTGGGATGGCGTTCGCGGATTACACAGGCTATTCGAGTGGTTCGGTCGCGTTCATGACGCACGTTGGTGGACTCGTGTTCGCCTACATGTATCTGCATGCTCCGACCAGCTCAAGCTTCGAACGGATTCGGCGACATGTTGCTACGGTGCCTGACGATTCGAATCCGCAGCCGATCCCCAAGGTCCAGCGGCAGCCGAAACGTCGTGACAGCCTGCCCAGTGCTGATGAGGCAGTTGCGCGCAGCAATGCGATTGTGAAGCGTCGCCCACAGGCTCCGATGTTGTCTGCTCCAAGTCCGAAGCCACGCGCGGAAGACGTGAATGCGCTGCTGGACAAGATTTCGCGCGAAGGGATTGGCAGTCTGTCGCGTGATGAGCGGGAGCTGTTGCAGGAAATCTCGAGGAAGTTACGCGGCTCCTGAGGCCGTATTCGCTCGCGATCCTGTTTGACTACAGGGCGGAGACAGTCGAAACATTGTGGTGGATTGCTGGTGCGACAACGCTGCTCTTCCTGTCGGGTTGTCTCGCGGCGTCCCCATTTAAAGTCCAGGCTGCCAGCACGCCGGAGTTTCATCCTGAGGCATTTTTCTCGGGCGTAACGCATGGTGAAGGAACGCTGGTACAGCACGGAAAGAGCGATCGCAAAGTCCATGTCATTGGCGTTGGCAGTGCCGACAGCGACGGAACGTTTCGGCTGGTTCAAACGGTGACGTACGACGACGGGACGACCGAAAAGCGAACGTGGCTTCTTCATCACAGTGGGAAGCAGTATACGGCAGCGCTCAGCGATGCTTCCGGTGCGGTTGATGGTGAGACGGACGGCAACGTCTTTCGCCTTCGCTACCTGCTGCGCCAACCGGCGGTGTACATGGACCAGGAGCTGTACCTCCAGTCGGATGGTCGTACAGTGCTCAACATCGCGACGGTGAGCGTGTTGGGCGTGCCGTGGGCAAGGCTTTCGGAGAGAATTACGCGACCGGATTCGGTGCCACCCGCCCGGTAGAGTCGATCGGTTCGCGATGTAAACCGCGTAAATTGCTACAATGCCAAAACCGCAGCTTTTAGAAGTCTTTCCGAATCCGTATCCCGATCGCGACTATGAGATTCACATGGACTGTCCCGAGTTCACGTCTCTATGTCCATTGGGCGGTATCGAAGGGGACGCGACCGATCTTACCGCGCTGGAGGGTGGGGCGCCGGACTTCGCCACGATGCGTATTACGTACTTTCCTGGCGAGTCGTGCGTGGAACTGAAGAGTCTCAAGCTCTATCTGTGGAGCTTTCGCAACGACGGAATCTTTTACGAGCGCGCTGTGAATCGAATTCTGGATGATCTGGTCGAGCGCGTGACGCCAAAGTGGATGTGTGTTG
>JBDTAW010000167.1:0-4964 GCA_039924445.1 Gemmatimonadaceae bacterium | reverse complement strand
ACCCCAATCGCCATCGATCAGATGGCGAACCAACTGCCAGCCGCCTTCGAGCAGCTCATGGACACGCAGGCCAGACTCGAGCGGCATTTCCGCGACATGCAGGACATCGAGTTCACGGTGGAACGGGGCACGCTCTATCTGCTCCAGACGCGCACAGGGAAACGTACCGCAACGGCTGCAGTGCGAATCGCGCGTGATATGGTTGCAGAAGGTCTCATCAGCAGGCACGATGCAATCCTCCGCGTTCCGGCTGCACAGCTCGACCAGTTGCTCCACCCGGTCATCGATCCGACGGCTCGCGCCAAGCCTCTATGCACTGGCCTGCCCGCCAGCCCCGGTGCGGCAAGCGGCATTGCGGTATTCGACCCCGACACCGCCGAAACACGCGCCGCCGCAGGTGATGCCGTAATTCTCGTTCGCGAAGAAACCACTCCGGAAGATTTTCACGGTATCGTCGCGGCACGAGCGGTGCTGACCGCTCGAGGCGGGATGACCAGCCACGCTGCGGTCGTTGCCAGAGGAATGGGCAAATGCGCCGTCGTTGGCTGCCGCGATATCCATGTTGAACTTGAACATCGGCGGTTCAACGTCAACGGAACGACGATCAACGAGGGCGACTACCTCACCCTCGACGGTGCTACGGGACGGGTTTTCGCCGGTGCACTGCCGACGATTCCCAGCGAGGTCGTCCAGGTCACCAACGGGACACTCCGTGCGAACGCGGCGCCGACCTATCAGGCCTATTCGGAACTTATGGGCTGGGCCGACGAGGTCCGCACGCTCAAAGTCCGGGCCAATGCCGACACACCACGCGACGCCCGGACGGCGCGGAATTTCGGTGCCGAAGGGATCGGGCTCTGTCGAACGGAGCATATGTTTTTCGAGGGTGACCGAATTCACACGATGCGCGAAATGATCGTCGCTCGCGATGAGTCCGGTCGACGGCGGGCTCTGGCAAAGCTGCTTCCAATGCAACGCTCGGACTTCGAAGGGATCTTCGAAGCAATGGACGGACTTCCGGTGACCATCCGGTTGCTCGACCCGCCGCTCCACGAGTTTCTCCCCCACGGTGGAGAGGAGAGCAAGCTCCTCGCGCGCAGCCTCGGCATTCCCCGGAATGACCTCCAGCGCATCGTGGAGTCGCTCAGGGAAACCAATCCGATGCTCGGTCACCGGGGTTGCCGGCTCGGCATCACGTACCCCGAAATAACCGAGATGCAGGGCCGAGCCATATTCGAGGCGGCGGTTAGGGTGAAACGGCGTGGGATTGATGTCAGGCCCGAAATAATGGTCCCCCTCGTTTCCGCGGTGACAGAGTTTGACAACCAGCGTGCCATTCTGGAGCACGCCGCCGACCAGGTTCTTGGAGTCATGGGAGAAACCGTACCGTACCTTATTGGTACTATGATAGAGCTCCCAAGGGCCGCTCTCACGGCGGGAGAGATCGCGAAACGGGCCCAATTCTTCAGCTTCGGGACCAACGACCTGACCCAGACCACTTACGGCCTCAGCCGCGACGACGCGGGTCGGTTCCTTCCTTCTTACGTAGAAAGTGGCATTTTTCCAGATGATCCTTTTCAGACTCTGGACACCGTCGGGGTTGGCCTTTTGATCCGGATGGCCGCTGAAGCCGGGCGAAATGCTCGGCCAGGAATTAAATTGGGCATCTGCGGCGAGCACGGAGGCGAGCCGCGATCGGTGGCTTTTTGTCACACCATCGGCCTCGACTACGTCTCATGCTCTCCTTATCGCGTTCCAATCGCCAGACTCGCAGCTGCACATGCCGCACTAGAGGCCTCCCCTGACCGCTAGCGCACTCTCCACGCCGGCAATCGTCGGCCCCCATCTGAGCATTACGCCACCGCGTCCGCTCAGAATTGCCCTGGTCACGGAGTACTACTATCCGCACCTCGGAGGCATCTGCGAACACGTTCATTTCTTCGCGCGTGAAGCGCGAAAACTCGGGCATCACGTCGACATCATCACCTCCAACCTGCCGGGCGCCGTCCCGGAGGCAGGAGTGATCCGGATCGGCCGGAGTCAACCCATCTACGCCAATGGATCGCAGGCGCGCATCACGTTGGGCCTGTCACTTCGCAAGGACATGAGACGCGTACTCCATGATGGTCGCTACGACATCGTACACGTTCATTCGCCGCTCAGTCCGATTCTTCCGATGCTTGCGATCGAAGAAGCCGATTGTCCCACCATCGGTACTTTCCACACCTACTTCGACAAGTCGCTGGGCTATCAGCTCGGTCGCAAGTATTTCCAGAAACGCTTGGACATGCTCGACGTTGCGATTGCAGTCTCCCACTCCACAACGATCGCACTGGATCGATATTTCGAAGCCGATTGGACCATCATTCCGAACGGAATCGACATCAATCTTTTCAATCCGCATGCCCCGTTTCCTCCAGGCATGCGTAGAGATGTACCCGCAGTTCTGTTCCTCGGCCGGTTCGACCCGCGTAACGGGCTCACTACGCTGATCGATTCATTCAAGCGGGTACGCGGAAAGGGGCGCGAAGCGCAACTCGTTGTCGTTGGGGACGGCCCGTTGCGCAAACACTATTATCGTGCGGCCGCTGGCGACCCGGACATTACGTTTGTCGGTTCAGTGCTGAAGGAGCGTCCCAGCTACTATGCGCACGCGGCAATGTACGCGTGTCCTACCACCAAAGCGTCTTTCGGAATCACATTGCTCGAGTCGATGGCGTGCGAAACGCCAGTCGTCTGCTCGGACATACTCGGATTCAGAGACGTGGTGAAGGACGGTCGTGAGGCCCTTATGGTGCCGTGTGGTGATCGCAATGCGCTCGCGGATGCGATGGTCACACTTCTCGACGATGAGACACTGCGGACGCGACTCGGAAAAACCGGTCGCCGCGAATCCGAGCAGTACTCCTGGCCGCGCGTCACGCAGTCCGTCCTGGAACAATACGATAGCGTTCTCGCGCGGCGTTCAGCGGCGGCATGATCCTCACCGTAGCCGCCGCGCTTGCCGCGGCGGGGACGGCCACTTACGGCGCCTTCTATAGAAACAGCCCCGTATTCGGATCCGTCCTGCACCAGCTTCCCACGTCCGCTCGGGATGTATCGCTGACCTTCGATGACGGGCCAAATCCCTACGCGACGCCGCTGATTCTCGACGCACTCGAACGCGCGAACGTCAAGGCGACATTCTTCTTTCTCGGTAGACATGTCGAGCGTTGGCCTGACATCGCGCGTCGCGCGGCCGCGGAAGGCCATCAAATAGGCAACCATGGATACTTTCATCGCAAGCTGCACTTTCGCGGAATTTCCTACGTCCGCGATGATCTCGGCCGCGGAAAACGTGCCATTGAAGCCGCGTGCGGAGTGACTCCGGCCTTCTTCAGGGCACCACATGGCTTCCGAAGCCCCTGGGTTACGCCAATCGCTCGCTCGATGGGCCAGAAAACCGTCGGCTGGTCTCTCGGAGTCTGGGATACCGACCTGCCCGGCGCCGAAGCAATCGCCAAAAGAACTGTTGATGGCGCACGTCCCGGTTATATCCTTCTGCTGCATGACGGCGATGGATATGATCCAATTGGAGATCGCACACAAACGGCCGCGGCTGTACCAATGATCGTCGGTGAGCTCCACGAACGCGGCTACAGCTTCGCTACTCTCCCAAGATGAACAAATCGAAGATCGGCAGGTGGGTACGCCTGGCGTTGTCTGCCACGATCATCATTCTGCTGATCATTTTTGCGCGGAAAGTGGATTGGGGCCAGGCGTGGCACGCAATGATAAATGCTTCACGACCACTGCTCCTCGCCGCACTCGCCGTAAACCTGCTTAGTCTCGTCGTACGCGGTGTGCGATGGTGGATACTACTGCGCGCGGTCGGCTCTCCGTCGCTTGCTCTTTGCATGCGCGCGACATTCGCAGGAGCTGGCCTCAACAACGTACTGGTTGCAAGTGGCGGCGACGCAGCCCGCATTGTGTTCGTCACGAGATCCAGCGGTGTGCCTGCATCGCGTGTGCTCGCAACAGCGGCGCTGGATCGCTTGTTTGACCCGATCGGTTTCATCGTCATGCTCGCCGTGGGACTTGCCGTGTTCACTCTCCCGGCCGAGTTCGAGACGTTACGGTGGCCCGTCCTGATCGCGTTGATTGCAATTACCGCTGGGCTCGTCTGGCTCGCCAGAACCGCGCCCGATACCGCGTCAGAGCACGTCCGCGAACGTCGCTCCGAGCCACGCGGTTGGCGCGCACGAGCGCTCGCATGGCTGAGGGAGTTCGGCGGTAGCATGCGCGAGCTTGCGACTGGCAAGCGAATGGCGCCTCTGCTGCTACTCACCATTCTCGCGTGGGTAGGACAGCTCGCAACGTTCGCCTACGCCGCAAGAGCTGCGCACATCCATCTTCCGCTTCAAGGCAGCCTGGCCGCGCTCCTGGCCGTCAACGTCTCGCTCATCGTCCGGGCGACGCCTGGAAACGTCGGATTTTTCCAGTTCGCGTACGCGCTCGCGACCGCCCCGTTCGGGACCCTCGAAGCCAACGCCGTCGGCGTAGCGGTCCTGATTCAGGCGTTGCAAATCATACCGACGACAATCATAGGTGTCGCACTCGCTCCGGAATTCATCTTCCGTAGAAAGGCAAAAACGCCGACTACGGTCTGACCCGTAATCGGCGTTTTTGAGAAAGTGGAGGCGCGGGGATTCGAACCCCGGTCCGAAGCAAGATTCACCACAGCATCTACGTGCGTAGCCTTCGCTTTTTTGTCTCTCCGATCGCGACCCGGAAGGCGGGGCTACGATCAGACAAGGTCTCTAAGATTTCGCAACCGAAGGGAAACCGCCCCCAGCCACTATCCCGAATTTGCAATACCTGGTCGGCGCGTCAGGAGCGCTCCGATTCAGGCAGGTGCAGTAACCGCTTTACAGCAGGTTACGCAGCCAGGGCCAAGTTGTCGTTGGCAGTTGTGAAAATTCCCA
>JBDTAW010000166.1:0-2842 GCA_039924445.1 Gemmatimonadaceae bacterium | reverse complement strand
TCGCGCCGTCCACGACCATCACGTGCGTGCTGCGAGAAACGAATACCCGGCCAGACGCAGGATCCGCGGTGAGGTAGTCAGTGCCACCCTCGCCGCCGATCGTGTACTTGTGGACCGTGAACGACTGCGCAGACAGCGCGGCAGGCGCAGTCAGAACAGCAGCTGCAAGAACAGCCTTGATGTGTACGGATATGCGCGTCATGCAGTTCTCAATGAGGATGGGGTTTGTTGGCCTGAACCAACCCTACAACGTAAAGATACGAGGCTGACATGAAGCTGACATTCCTGTTGCCTTCGCTTAGTGTTTGCCCGCGACGACGTCGATGTACTTGAGCCCCGACCCCGTATTGAACAGCACCACCCGGTCACTCGGCTTCAAAAAGCCCGAGGCAATGAGCTTGTCGTAAGCAACGAGTGTGGCAGCTCCTTCCGGCGCTGCGAAGATCCCCTCCTTGGAAGCCATGGACGAGACAGCCTGCAACATCTCCGCATCAGTCGCGGTCACCGCCGTTCCCTTGCTGTCGCGAAGGATGTTCAGAATGATGTAATCCGCGTACGCCTTGGGCACCCGCAGGCCGGCTGCAATGGTGTGAGCGTCATTCCAGAACTCCGACGTCGGCTTGTGTTCGTCCCATGCTTTTGGAATCGGCGCGCAACCCGCCGCCTGTACCGCGATCATCTTCGGCCTTTCAGGCCCGATCCAGCCCAGATACTGCATCTCCTCGAAGGCCTTCCACATACCGATTAGCCCGACACCACCGCCGGTCGGATAGAAAATCGCGTCGGGAAGCTTCCAGTCGAGCTGCTCGGCGACCTCATAGCCCATCGTCTTTTTCCCCTCGACACGAAACGGCTCCTTGAGGCTCGAGATGTCGAACCAGCCTTCCGCCTGCTTGCGCTCATTGACCATCTTCGCGCAGTCGCTGATCAATCCATCGACGAAGGTTACGTGCGCGCCGTACTGCTGGCACTCCACACGGTTCGCCATGGGGACGTCTTTCGGCATGAAGATGTGCGCTTCCAGGCCGCCAGCCGCGCAATATGCGGCGAGCGCGCTCGCTGCATTGCCGGCGGATGGGATCGCGATCTTCTTTATCCCGTACGATTTGCACATGGTTACACCCGCACAGAGACCGCGGGCCTTGAACGAGCCAGTGGGATTAAGCCCCTCGTCCTTGATGAAGAGGTTCGGATTGTGTCGGCTCTGGATCATCGGTGTGAATCCCTCGCCGAGCGTCACGGGATCGACCTGGGGAAGCACATCGGAATAGCGCCACATGCTCGCGGCGCGCCCTTTCAAGGAGTCGCGCGACGCCAGCCCGCGATAGGGCTCGAGATCGTAGCGGGCGTAGAGCGATCCGCCATCCTTCGGGCAAACAGTCTGAGGCTCTGCGGCGCTCACATGCTCGCCGCATTTAGTGCATTCAAAATGAGTAAGAACTGCCATTTCAGTTGTATCCTCGGGAAATCAACTCTTTATATAAACAGTAGTGTCGCCGGCCATCGGGTGGCAGGATCCGGCATCGTATCGATAATACCATTTTGACGCTTTCGGCGCTGGCCAGCCCCACCGGGGGCAACCTGCACCGCGCTCGGACGTGTCTATTCTCGCGGATCCTCTGTATGAGCTTCAACTGTCCACACCATGAGTGAGAGCAAATGCTCCGTACGCTGAACCGACCGGAAAAAGCCGCCATCTCGGTAATTGCCCTGCTCGCAATAACCTCTCTTGCGCTGCACGGCCTGGTCCTCGCAGTCACACCGTTCGGGATTCATCGCGATGAATTCCTGTATTTCTCCATGGGGAATCATCTCCGCCTCTGGCACATGGATTTCCCACCGGCAATCGCGATACTTGGCGCGTCGTCACAGGCGATCTTCGGTCATACGGTTGCTGCGGCCCGAGTCTTCCCCGCCATTGAGGGTACTGTTCTCATCGTGCTCGCAGCGGTTTTCGCGCGAGAGATGGGCGGCGGAAGGTTTGCGCAGGGGTTCGCCGCATTTGCTGTACTCGTTTCACCTCTCTTCCAACGCAACTCAACGCTGTTTCAGCCAGTGGTCCTCGATCAGATCTGCTGGACAGCGGCGCTCCTTGCGATTGCTTACGTAGTGCGGGCCCGCTCCGAATCGCGGGACACGAAGAATGCGTGGCTCGCATTCGGTGTTGCAATTGGCTTCGGCCTGCTGAGCAAGTTCAGCATCCTGTTTCTATGCGTGAGTGTTCTCGCCGCCGTACTGGCAACGTCCATGCGACGTGAGCTTCTCACACCGTGGCCGTGGGTAGCGGTATTGATAATGATACTGATTGGCAGCCCCAGCATCATTGGCCAGATTACGCTGCACTTTCCCGTCGTTGCGCAGATGCAGGATCTCAAAGCAACTCAACTCGAACACGTCTCCGTCGCAGAGTTTCTCAGTACACCAATTCTTTACCTGGATCCCCTCGGTGTGCTCGTTGTAATTGGCGGCGGCGCAGCAATGTTGTTCTGGAAACCACTGAAGCCATTCGCTGTTGTTTCACTGAGCTGCATTTTTGCATTCGTACTGCTGCTGTATCTCCGCGGAAAACCGTACTATGCCGGCCCCATTTATCCAGCGCTCTTCGCAGCCGGCGGAATACTGCTCGAACGGATGTCGTTCGCTCGCATGCCACGGGTCGCCGGTATGACGCGATGGGGCGTTATCGTAGTGATGACGATCTTCTCGATCATCACTCTCCCGATCGGAGTTCCGATTCTTTCGGTTGCCGCATCAGCAAAGTACGCCGCACGAATTGACGGCGGTGCGGCACTTCGCACAAATCGCGGACTCAAAGGCAGTCTGCCGCAGGACTACGCAGACA
>JBDTAW010000165.1:0-5758 GCA_039924445.1 Gemmatimonadaceae bacterium | reverse complement strand
AGTAGGGGCGACGCATGCGTCGCCCCGACGTCAGTCGCCCCCGTAAGGGCGACGCATGCGTCGCCCCGACGACCGTCGCCCCGACGTCAGTCGCCCCGACGACCGTCGCCACGACCCATAATCCGATAATCCATGACGACCGCAATCGAAACCGAAACGCACATAGGCAAGATCATCCAGGTCATCGGACCCGTACTTGACGTCGAGTTCGAAGCCGATCATCTGCCAGAGCTATACAACGCACTCCGCATCGCAGGCACGAACGAGGCTGGTACGCAGATCAATGTGACAATTGAAGTGCAACAGCACATCGGGCGTAACCAGGTTCGTGCGGTCGCCATGTCGAGCACGGACGGCGTTGAGCGCGGCATGGATGTGATCGACACAGGCTCGCCAATCACGATTCCTGTTGGAGCGGCGGCCCTGGGTCGCATTCTCAACGTCATTGGAGAACCCGTCGACAACGGCGCGCCGATCGCTGCGGACGCAATCCGCTGGCCGATTCACCGCGCTCCTCCAAAGTTCTCTGATCTCGAAGCCAAGACCGAAGTTTTCGAAACCGGCATCAAGGTCATCGATCTCATCGCCCCATTCGTAAAGGGCGGAAAAATCGGACTCTTCGGCGGTGCAGGCGTCGGCAAGACGGTCATCATTCAGGAACTCATCAACAACGTTCAGAAAGGACACGGTGGCCGGTCTGTCTTCTGCGGCGTTGGCGAGCGTACGCGCGAAGGAAACGATCTCTACATCGAGTTCAAGGAAGCGGGAATTCTCGACTCCGTTGCGCTGATCTACGGTCAGATGAACGAGCCGCCGGGAGCACGCCTCCGTGTCGGACTTTCCGGACTCACCGTCGCCGAATATTTCCGCGACGTCGAGAACCAGGACGTTCTTCTCTTCATCGACAACATCTTCCGCTTCACGCAGGCAGGATCTGAAGTTTCCGCGCTGCTCGGCCGTATGCCGAGCGCTGTGGGTTACCAGCCTACGCTTGCGACGGAAATGGGTGATCTGCAGGAGCGCATCACCTCGACGCGCAACGGTTCGATCACATCGGTGCAGGCGATCTACGTGCCTGCAGACGACATCACCGATCCAGCTCCAGCCACTGCATTTGCCCACCTCGACGCGACGGTCGTTCTTTCCCGCGCGATCACCGAGCTCGGCATCTATCCGGCTGTGGATCCGCTCGCATCCTCCTCGCGTATTCTTGACGCCGCCATTCTCGGGGACCGCCACTATAAGGTAGCGACCGATGTTCAGCGCATCCTCCAGCGCTATCGGGAGCTGCAGGACATCATCGCGATTCTCGGCATGGACGAGCTGTCGGAAGACGACAAGCTCGTCGTCGGCCGCGCGCGCCGTCTGCAGCGCTTCATGTCGCAGCCGTTCGCAGTCGCCGAACAGTTCACGGGTATACCCGGCAAGTACGTGAAGCTGGATGAGACCATCACGTCGTTCGAACGTCTGGCGGCGGGTGAACTCGATCAGTATCCGGAGCAGGCCTTCTTCATGGCCGGCGGCGCGGACGACGTGATCGCCAACGCAGCCAAGCTCAAGGGCTGAGTCATGCTTCGCGTATCAGTGATCTCTCCGGAGCGGGTTCTTTATGAGGGCGAGACCGAGTCGGTCGTCGCCCCCGCGTTCGACGGTGAGGTCGGCATCCTCACCGGCCACGCCGCCATGATGACGGTGCTCGGCAACGGTGAACTCCGCCTCGGCACTGCCACCCCGCACCGGTTCCACGTCGAGGGTGGCTTCCTGCAGGTTGTGGACGATCACGTCAGAGTAGTAACCGAAAAGGCCTCAGCGGCCTGAGTGCTGCCGTCATCCCCGCGAAAGCGGGGATCCATGTTCCACCACGGCCAGTCGTCCCCCAGCCGCCGCCGTCATCCCGCCGAAGGCCGGGATCCATAGCCGGCCCTCCGTGCGCTCTGGTCCCCCTTTTGCCATCTTTTAAGAGTCAGCTCTCAGACTCTCTTGCAGCCCGCGCACAATGCCTCAGCAACCACTTCGCATCCTCGTGGTCGACGACAATCACGACAATGCTGAAATAGTTCGCGCCTACCTCGAATCGACGAATGACTTCGCGGTCACAGTCGCGCACGACGGTGACGAAGCCATTGCCAGGTACCACGACTCTCCATTCGATGTCATCCTCCTCGACGTGATGATGCCGGGGCGGGACGGTTGGGATGTATGTCGCGCCATCAAGAGCGAACCCGAGCGCGCTCAGAAGACGCGTGTAATAATGCTGACGGCGCGCGATCAACTCGCTGACCGGCGAATCGCCTTGCAGTCGGGCGCCGACGATTTCCTCGAGAAACCGCTGGAGTTGGCAAAGCTGTTGACCGCCGTGAGGCGTAACGCAGCTGCGCTCGCGGGCAGTGTCAAAGCTCCGACAACTCCCGCAGCACCAGTTACTCCACCCACACAGGCGTGACGGACCAGTACACCGGCGGGCCGCCGCTCGGCCGTCGAGTTGGCGACTCCATTGCTGCAGCTGCCCGTGCGCTACCCGCAAAGGACGCGCGCAATTCGCTGCCAACTCTCGCAGTGGCGATAGACAGTCTCAGAAGCGCGGTACAGGATCGCGGCGCGCTCGTGATCCTGTACCTCAATTTTGATCGATATGCAAAAGTCGAAGAGATCTACGGCTGGGAAAAACTCGACGCGGTGCTAGACACCACGGCGCACGAACTCGTCCGCATTCTCGCCGAGACACCGTTTCGAGCCGCGCGACTCGCCGTCAGTCACGTCAACGACGATGACTACCTGTTGCTTTACGTTCCGCCTGTTGAATCCAGCTCGACCGGGAGCGCATCCGGTGGTGATCTGAGTGAAGCCCTTACCGCTCGATTACAGAACGAGATTGGCGATTCTCTCAACAGGATTCACGGCGTTGACATAGCGTCACTATTTGATCTGTACGTGGGGCGCTCACTCGTTCAGTATGATCCAAAGGCGCGATTTGAGCGCGTAGTCTACCGCGGTATTCGCGAAGCGGCGAGCAACGCACATAATCTCGAGCAACGTGAACGTGCGCGCGTCGTCGATGACCTGCGCGAGACGCTCCGCGCGCGTTCCGTTTACGTAGACTACCACCCGATCGTCAACGCCGCCGACGGTGTCGTGTTCGGGTACGAGGCGCTGGCTCGCGGTTCGATGCGGTCCCTGCGTCGCCCGGAAATGATGTTCGAAGTCGCCGCCGAGGCCGGGCTCATATGGGAACTGAGTCGGTTGTGCCGCGAGAGGGCGATGGAGGGAATCAAGCAGCTCCTCAAACCCGGCGAGACGCTTTTCATCAATGTGGATCCGCACGACTTCGCCGATCCGGAGTTCGGAGACACCACCCTCGACATAGCTGATGCGCATCATATCGTAATCGAGATCACCGAGCGCACGGCAATCAAGGATTACCCCAAGTTTCGCGAGCGACTCAAGGCATTTCGTGATCGGGGATTCCGCTTTGCCGTCGATGATGCGGGCAGCGGATATGCGGGACTCGGTTCAATCGCGAATCTGGAGCCGGATTTCATCAAGCTGGATATCTCGCTGATCAACGGAATCGACACGAATTTCATCAAGCAGGATCTCGTTGAGACGCTGGTGCGATTCGCGAACGATCAGGGTGCCATGGTGATCGCCGAAGGGGTCGAGTACGAGCAGGAGTACGAGATGGTGAAATCACTCGGCGTTCATCTTGTGCAGGGCTTCTATCTACACCGTCCTCAGCAACTCCCTAACAATCTCGAAGGATCGATCGACGGCGCCTAGTTCTGCCGCGACAACGGAGCCGATCGCGTTGGAGCGATCAGCACGCTCGGTCTCGTCGCCCAGCAAACGCATCAGCGCGCGGGTCATCTGATCAACGTTGTCGACGCTGATTGCGCCGGCCGCGCTCAACATCATCGTCGCATCACGCGATCCCTCGTGATTGGGACCGACGACTACAGGAGCACGGAATACCGCTGGTTCGACCAGCGAGTGCAGCCCTGAGGAGTGAAACCCGCCGCCGACATACGCTGCGGTTGCCACCGCGTACAGATCTGCAAGTACTCCCATCCGATCGACAACGACGACGTCGGAATCATCGGTCGCGGAATCGATTGTCGCCGACGAAAGTTCATTCGACCGTGCCCACTGATGCAGTGATTCCACGTGCGCCGGTGCCAGTTCGTGCGGCGCGATAATAAGGCGCGCCGTCGGGTTGCTGGTGCGAGCGGCGAGCCATGCCGGGAGAAGCACCCGTTCGTCGGATCGCCACGTCGATCCCGCGACGAGCGTTGGTCGCGAAGAGGTGAGATCCTCGACCGTTGCGACGTTCTGTGGCGTGGTGTGTGCGCGCGCCCACGCCTGATCGTATCTCGTATCGCCCGTCACGCGCACTCGATTCTCGCGCGCGCCAGCCTCTACAATTCTTTTAGCGTCCTCATCACTTGCCGCACCAATCGCATCGAGCGCGTTGTACGCGTCACGCGTGAGCATCGCGCCCATGCCGCCGGTGCGGTGCGATGTAGCGGGGATCGAAGCGCTTACAAGCGCGAGCCGTACCTGTTGTGCGGCCGCTTCGCGAACCAATACTGGCCAGACGTCACCCTTCGTGAAGACAATTGCGGTGGGGTCAAGTGCGTCGAGAGCGACGCGTGCGCTGCTTGCCGAGTCGAACGGTAGGTAGTCGGTGAAATCGGCGCCCATTTTCTCAGCGGATGACTCGGCGCTGGGTGAATAGAACGTGTACGCAATCTGAACGTTTGGTAGCGCACGCCGCACGCCCTGGAGCAAGGGGAGCGCCATGAGGCCTTCGCCGACAGACGCCGCGTGCAGCCAGAGCAATGGTCGGCTACTGTCGCGGTACTCCGCGCCCCAGGCGCGATAGCGGCGATGGATCCCGCGTCGCGCTGTGAATGCCCTGCTGAGCTTTCCGCGCGAACTCGTCGGCGTTACAAGGCTCACGAGTTCCGCCGCACGAGCCGCGGTCCGGTAAGCTGCGCTGAGCCATGGAGTCATGGTGATGCCTGTAGCTCAGCTGCAGGACGCCCTACTTGGCCCCCGCGAGCGCCTGTTCGATCGCAGTTTTCATCTCGGTCGTGGGAATCGCGCCTTCGATGAGTTTGCCTGCAACCCAGAAGCTCGGCGTAGCTGTCACGCCACCCTCGCGCGCGCGTTCCTGATCACCGGCAATGAGCGCCTCGATTGCCGGAGACGTGAGGCAGGACTTGTACTGCGTCTCGTTGACGCCGACCGATTTTGCGAGCGAATCGAATGATGCTGCGGGATCCGCCTGTGTCTCCCACGATGACTGAGATGCGAACAGCGCGTCATGCATTGGCCAGAACTTGTCCTGCGCACCAGCACACATTGCCGCGATAGCTGCCTGGTGCGCGTGCGCATGTATCGACAACGGGAAGTTCACGTACGCCATACGGACCTTGCCCGTCTTCACATAGTCGTTGAGGACCATGTCGTACGTCGCATCATGCCATTCCTTGCAATACGGGCACTGGAAATCGCTGACCTCGATCACCCAGACCTTGGCGGATGGTGAACCCTGGATGCGGCTCGCATCAGCCAGCTTCGCCAGCGAGTCCGTGGTGGTTCCCGTGGCGGCCATGGGAGAAGCCGCCGGGAGTGAGGAGTCGGCCGCGGTGCGGCCGGTTGCCTTGGAGCAGGCTGCGGACACAAATGTGACCGAGGCGATGAGCGATAGTCCGGCAAGTCCGTTGACTAGAGTAGTACGCATGCCGTAAATACTATG
>JBDTAW010000164.1:0-15680 GCA_039924445.1 Gemmatimonadaceae bacterium | reverse complement strand
GTTGTAGAACAGCGCCAGTTCCGCCAACGTCATGCCGTGCCGCAGCGGAATTGAGTACATCGCCCAGGCGAGCCCCGGGCGCCCTGGCGCGGGGTCGTCCGCGTTCGAAAGCGCGGAGTCGAGGACGGGGCCTTCGACGAATGCACCCGTTAATGGATTCGGCCGATCCAGCACGATGATCGGTTTGTGTGCGCGCGCAGCAGCACGCATCGCGTAGACCATCGCCCCTTCGTAGGTCCACGTTCGGGATCCAACATCCTGCAAATCCACTATCAACGCGTCGACTGATCGCAGCGACGAGTCAGGCGGCGGCTCGGTCTGGGAACCGTACAGCGATATCACGGGCAGCCCGGTCTGCCGGTCAGTTGACGAAGCGACGCCCGTCCTGTCGAGCGATACGTCGAGTCCGTGTTCGGGGGAGAATAGCAGCACCAGCTTGGCGTCAGCCTTCGTTGCCCGCTTGTCGTTTTTCAGTAGATCAGCGTCTCGCTTGCCATTCTCGTCGACGCTTGCGTCGTTGCTCAGAAGAGCCAGCCGCTTGCCGCGAATCAGGCCGATGCTATCGCGCAGCAGGACGGTGATTCCGGGCCTTACGGTTGCCTCGGGGAGGCCGGTAGGATCATCGACTCGGTGATAGACGACCGAGCATCCCGTAGTGAGGGCCAGCAGCACGAGCAGAGGTTTGGACAGCAATTGTGGCATGACCTGGGATCCGATAGTTGTGGACGTGGTATAATCGCCAAGGACGCGAAGTCCTGCCATGTGCTTTCCCTGGATTCATCGCGTCTTACCGCTTTTTTACAGTCGGGTTCCCCTGGCCAGGACCGCGCTCCTTCCCGGACTCGTCCGACCGCGCTGATTGGCGCACGATTCGGGCCCTGGTAGGAGATGCTGCACCCTGCTGGCAACGACGTAATCACGCTTATATTTCAGGCTCACAAAGGAGTGACCCAAATGGCCGTATCCAGCCAACCAGAGATCAATCTCACCCTCACGCCAGCGGCGGGGGTCGAGATCCAGAAATTCATGGAAATCGAAAAGGTCTCGCCTGCTGAAGGCGGACTTCGTGTCAGCATCCAGCCGGGCGGTTGCAGCGGCTTCAAGTACTCGCTTTTGATCGAGGACAAGCCTGCAGAGGATGACCTCGTGCTCATGCAGCAAGGCTATCGCGTATTCGTGGATCCCTTTTCTGCGCAGTACGTGAATAACGTGACGATCGACTACGTGACTTCAATGCAGGGATCAGGATTCACCTTCAAGAACCCGAACGCCACGGGCGGCTGCGGCTGCGGCTCATCCTTCTCGGCGTAGTCGCGATTTTGCGTCGTACCGAGGGCGGTGAATGAGAAACTCGTTCACCGCCCTCGATCTTATAGTACTTGTTACATACCTCGCAGGTACGACGTTTCTCGGCGTCTATCTGGGACGCAATCAGAAAAATGCGCGCGATTATTTTGTCGCAAACCACACCATACCATGGTGGGCGGTGCTGTTCTCTATCGTCGCGACGGAGACCAGTGCACTTACAGTCATCTCGATTCCCGGCCTCGCATACATTGGCGACCTTGGCTTTCTTCAGATCGCAGCCGGTTATATCATCGGACGCATTGTGGTCGCGTATACGCTGCTTCCACGATACTATGGGGGCAACCTTGTAACAGCGTACGCGCTGCTCGAGCAGCGTTTCGGCGTAGCGACACGGCGATTCGCTTCCGTGGTGTTCATGTTCACGCGAGCATTCGCGGATTCAGTTCGCGTTTTTGCAACCGCGATCCCGATAGCGCTGATCCTCTCGCCAGTTCTTCCAGTATCGGTTGTAATGCCTACTGCGATACTGGTGCTCGGCGCGCTCACATTGATCTACACATACTTCGGCGGAGTTCGGGCGGTCGTGTGGACGGATGTAATTCAAACCGCGGTCTATCTGATTGGTGCGGCGGTCGCAGTAGTGATCATCGGGCGGGGGGTGATTGGCGGTTGGCCGACAATCATCCACTCTGCTGGCGCCGCTGGAAAGCTGCGCATCCTTGATTTTTATACCGGTTTCGACCGACCCCAGACAATTTTCGCCGGCTTGCTTGGTGGCGCTTTTCTCTCCATGGCATCGCACGGTGCGGACCAGGTCATCGTGCAGCGCCTGATGACAGCGGCCTCGCTCAAGGACGCGCGACGCGCGCTGATCGGAAGTGGCTTCGTGGTGTTCTTTCAATTCGGCCTCTTTCTGCTGATCGGAGCGGGCCTCTGGGCGTTCTTTGGCGCGCAGAGTTTTGATGCGCCCGACAAGATATTTCCGACGTTCATCGTCACAGCTATGCCAACCGGGCTGATGGGGTTGCTGGTCGCCGCGATTCTCGCCGCCACCATGAGCGCGCACTCCGGCGCGATCAACTCGCTTGCTGCGGCAACGATTCACGACATATACCTGCCAATCACCGGACGCGATCCGAACGACGCGCGCACACTCCGCATTGCCAAGCTGGCCAGCCTTGCATGGGGAGTAGTACTGCTGACAATTGCTCTGCTCTACCGCGAGCAGGGGACGCCGGTGGTCATCGTCGCACTTGCGATCGCTTCATTCACGTATGGCGCTCTACTCGGTGGATTTGCGCTCGGGATCGTCTGGCCGCGCGCGCAGCAGCGAGACGCGATTACCGGCATGGGTGTAGGCATTCTGGTCATGAGTGTCATAGTTTTCGCCAAGCAACTTTCCGCGTTGTGGCCGGCTCTGGCGCCCGTGGGAACGATTGCATGGCCCTGGTACGTTCTGATCGGCACCACTGTTACAGTCAGTGTCGGAGTATTCACATCGCTCTTCCCTCACGGAAGCGCACGGATAAAGGTTGACAACGCACAATGAGTGATGACGAGATAGTTGTTGGAATCGACGCGGGCGGAAGCAAGACACGGGCAATCGTGGCGAATGCGCAGGGAGAGACTCTCGCCGAGATCGTCGGGA
Organism: Gemmatimonadaceae bacterium; assembly: GCA_039924445.1. Classification (GTDB taxonomy): domain Bacteria; phylum Gemmatimonadota; class Gemmatimonadetes; order Gemmatimonadales; family Gemmatimonadaceae; genus Fen-1247. The sequence continues at coordinate 12,724 of JBDTAW010000164.1, read as the reverse complement.
CGGGAGCTTCAATGTCTCCCGGCAACGCCGAGTATTGCGCCAATATCATTGCTGCGCTTGTGGCCGCCGTGCTCGAAAGTGCCGGGATGAGCGATACACTTCCGCGCGTACTTTACGCGGGTGTCGCTGGAACCGGCCGCGAGGCAGAACAGATCGCGTTGCAGCAAGCGCTTTCAGACCGCGAAATTGCAGATGAGGTTGTCGTAGAGACCGATGCGAGCATCGCACTCGCCGATGCGTTTGGCGACCGCTCGGGAGTCTTGCTGATCGCCGGCACCGGTTCGATCGCATACGGCCGCAGTCCATCCGGAATGCCTGGCCGTTGCGGTGGCTGGGGAGTGGCGTTCGGCGACGAGGGGAGTGGTGCCTGGATTGGCCGACGCGCCCTGAGCGTAGTAGCAGCCGCACATGACGGACGTGAGCCGGAAACTACGCTAACTGGCGCAATCCTTACAGCTGCCCAGGTAAACGAAGTAGAGCAACTGATTCCGTGGGCAATCGCGGCGGATCGCGAAGCGCTGGCAGCGCTCGCACCATCCGTGCTCGCGATGGCCATGCAGGGCGACGTGCGAGCGAACAGTATCGTTGACATGGCCGTAGAGGAACTGGTCCTGCATGTACGCGCTCTGGCGCGACAGCTATTCGTCGATGATCGCGCGGCATTTGATCTGGCGTTCGCCGGCGGCCTTCTGCAAAAGGGATCGCTCGTCCGCAAGCGGCTGGAGCGGCGACTTCGTGCAGCCGTTCCCGGCGCCACGCTGCATGCTGAAGATGTCGATGGTGCACGCGGCGCAGTCAAGCAGGCGCTCAGATTGGCGACAGCCACGCTTTAAGTTGATACGATGAGTTCCCCGTTCAGCGGACCCGGTTCCACTCGCTACGTCGAGGTAGTCCGGCCCGGTGGCCCAGAAGAAATGCATCTCATCGACGGTGCAGTTCCTCCAATCGGTCCGGACGAGGTTCGAATCCATGTCGAAGCCGCTGGCGTAAATCGAGCCGATCTGCTGCAACGCGCGGGCAAGTACGCGCCGCCCGCCACCGCATCATCAATACTCGGACTTGAAGTGGCGGGATACATTTCCGCCACCGGCGAGCGCGCATCCATGATCTGGAAAGTTGGCGACGAGGTTTGCGCCCTGGTCGATGGAGGAGGATATGCGACCGAATGTGTTGCTCAGTCAGTCCAGTGCTTGCCGATCCCGGACGGCTTTTCCATGGTACAGGCCGCCGCTTTACCAGAAGCGCTATACACAGTCTGGTACAACGTGTTTCAGCGCTGCCGCCTCTCGTCCGGCGAGACATTCCTTGTGCACGGTGGAACCAGCGGCATCGGTGTCATCGCAATTCAGCTCGCGCGCGCAATAGGAGCGCGAGTGCTCGCAACCGCCGGGAATCCCGAAAAGTGTGGCGTGTGCCTCAGGCTCGGCGCCGAAGTCGCGATTGACTACACGGTCACGGATTTTTCAGCAGTAGCACTTGAGCGAACGGCCGGGCGCGGAATCGATGTGATTCTCGACATGGTTGGTGGCGATTACTTCGAGCGCAACCTCCGCGCGCTCGCAACGGAAGGTCGTCTGGTCAACATCGCGTATATGAAAGGCAGTCGCGTCACAGCAGACCTCAGGCCAATCATGCAGAAGCGACTCACGATCACCGGATCGACCATGCGTCGCCTGCCGTCTCAGGAAAAGTCCATGATCGCACAGGAGCTGATGCTGCGGGTGTGGCCGTTGCTTGAGCGCGGCTCCATCATTCCCGTCATCGACTCCACCTTCCCGATGTCCCACGCTGCAGACGCACACAGACGCATGGAAGGCTCCCACATCGGCAAGATCATACTTACCAACTGAAGCAACGGCGAACAGCTCCAGGAACGACTGTTGAGCCTGCCGAAAAAATCTACGCCTGCGATGGAGCCTTGTTGAACGGTGGCATATCGCCCTCCCATCGCGCCATCACGGCGCTGGCGAGGCAATTGCCCACCAGGTTGACCGTTGTTCGCGCCATGTCCATGAACGCATCCACGCCAAGGATCACGGCAACTGCCTGCAACGGCAAGCCGAACATCGTCAGAGCACCGGAGAGGATGACGAGCGAGGCGCGAGGAACCGCAGCCACACCCTTGCTCGTCAACATGAGCGTCAACATCATGACGATCTGCTGACCGAGCGTCATGTGTATGCCGCCTGCCTGTGCCGCAAAGACCGACGCCACAGCCAGGTAAAGCGTGCTGCCGTCGAGGTTGAAGGAGTAGCCGGTCGGCATGACGAAGGCGACGATGCGAGCCGGAACTCCCATCTCTTCCATGTTCTCCATCGCGATGGGAAGAGCGGCTTCGGACGATGCAGTTGAGAACGCAATCAGTGCAGGCTGTCGAATTGCCTTGAGAAACGCCCGGAGCGGAATTCGAGTGAATATTGCGATCGGCAGCAACACGACAAGTGCGAATACGATCAGTGCGCCGTACAGCGTCCCTACCAGTTTGCCGAGTCCAACCAGCACACCGATTCCGCTGTGCCCGATAGTAACAGCGAGTGCCGCACCGATGCCAATCGGAGCGTAGGCCATTACGATCTCGGTAAACTTGAACATCAGGTCCGACAACGACGCGCAGATCTTCAACATCAAGTCTTTCTTCTCGCCGCGTTGACGCGTCAGCGCAACCGCGAAGATTATCGCGAAGAAGACGATCTGCAGAACTTCGTTATGATACGCGGCTTCGAAGAAACTCTGCGGGACCGTATGCTCCAGCACGCCGCCAAATGTGACAGGATGCGCCGCGAGTTCACTTCCCGTCGTCGCAGTCGCGCGGCCCAGCGAAACACCGATGCCGGGCTTCATCAGATTGACCGCCGTGAGGCCGATCACAAGTGCGCCCGTCGTCACGAGCTCGAAATAGACGAACGACCGCAGTGCGAGCCGCCCGACTTTCGACATGTCGTCGCCGTGACCAGCTATTCCCACGACAAGCGTGCTGAATATGAGCGGAACGATCAACGACTTGATCATGCGCAGGAATATCTGCGACAGCGGATCCAGCTTGACTGCGAATGTCGGGAAGAATATTCCGATTCCAATACCGATGAACGCAGCGATGATGATCCACTGCGTCAGCGATATGCTTCGCAACCCGCGCCGAGGCGTCAGGCCGCCATCGGCTTGGGCGCTATTCATTAGCCCCCGCGGGATCACGCCGGTGCCGCAGCGTCGAGTGACCGTATCCGTAAGTGAAGTACAGCACCAACCCGACCGCTAGCCAGATGATGAAGCGAATCCACGTGATCGCTGGCAGTTGAGTCATGAGGTAGAAGCACGCCGCAATCGAAATCAAAGGTGTGATCGGAACCCACGGCACGCGGAATGGACGCGGCCGATCGGGATCGGTGCGGCGAAGCACTATTACGCCCGCCGAAACCAGGACGAAGGCAAACAGTGTCCCGATATTCGTGAGATCAACTACCTCTGCGATGTTCGCGAACGCGGCAAATACTGCGACGAAGATACCAGTCAGGATCGTACCAACATAGGGCGTCTTGTAGCGTGGATGAACCTTCGCGAGTACTGGCGGAAGCAACCCGTCGCGTGCCATCGAAAAGAAGATTCGTGGCTGCCCCAGCTGGAAAACGAGCAACACACTGCCCATCGCAATCACTGCACCCAGCGCGACGATGAATCGCGATGCGTTGAGCAGAGCCGGCGGGCCGGCTGCAAACCGAAGCGCGGTGATCATCGGCTCCGCGGTGCCCAGTTGCTGCCACGGGGCCATGCCAGTCATGACAAACGAAATCGCAATGTACAGCAGAGTCGTCACGACCAGACTCATGATGATCCCGAACGGCATGTCCTTGCCGGGATTGCGCGTTTCTTCAGCGGCCGTGGACACGGCATCAAAGCCTATGTAACTGAAAAAGATGATCGCCGCTGCCGCACTGATACCCGCGATCCCGTTCGGCGCAAAGCCGCCCGTGGCTGGGTTGGTCCAGTTCCCCGGATGGATCAGGAAAATGCCCACAGCGATGAAAAACAGGATGATGCCAACCTTCAACAACACCATGGCGTTGTTCGCATCTGCGGATTCCTTAATGCCGATCACAAGGATCACCGTTATCAGCGCAACTACTGCCGCCGCAGGAAGGTTGATAATCAACGGCAGACCGAACAGATGCGGAGCAGTTGTCCAGGCCGACGCGATGTACTGCGTAGTCACATCGACAACGCTTCCTGGGGTGGCCAGCTGAACGAACGCCGCGTGCGCCGATCGATAGTCAGTAGCCAACCAGGATGGCAAACTCCATCCAAAGTGTCCGATCAACTCGCGAAAATAACCAGACCACCCAATCGCGACGCCAATGTTGCCGACGGCGTACTCGATGATCAGATCCCAGCCGATAATCCACGCGATGAACTCACCAAGTGCCGCATACGCGTACGTATACGCCGAGCCGGCAATCGGCACCATCGCCGCGAACTCTGCGTAACACAGCGCCGCAAAGCCGCATGCGACCGCCGTCAACAGGAAAGAGAAGATGATAGCTGGCCCGGCGCCGGGCCGTAGCGGATCACCGACAATCGCTGTTCCGGTGGTGACGAAAATTCCCGCACCGATAGTGGCACCGACGCCTAGAGCAGTCAGATGCCACTTTCCTAACGTGCGCTTGAGTCCACCATGTGATTTGACGTCCGCCTCGAAGTCCGAAACGGACTTCCGCGCCATGAGGCCCCGCATTTAAATGAACAACGGTGCGAGAACCAGAGTGATCGTGCTCAACAACTTGATCAGCACGTGCAGCGACGGACCCGCAGTATCCTTGAATGGATCACCAACCGTGTCACCGACAACAGCAGCCTTGTGCGCGTCGGACCGCTTGCCGCCGTACGCCCCTGTCTCGATGTACTTCTTGGCGTTGTCCCACGCACCGCCGCCATTGTTAAGGAAGCCGGCCATCAGGATTCCCGCGATCGTGCCAACCATGATGAAAGCCGCTACTGCCTCAGCGCCAACACCGAAGCGCTTGAATACGAGGCCAACTGCAATCGGAAACAGGACTACAAGCGCACCGGGCGCGATCATCGCCTTCAACGCGCCGACGGTGACGATATCCACTGCTGTCCCATAGTCGGGGCTCTCGGTGCCAAGCATGATGCCTGGCCGCTCGCGGAACTGGCGCCGCACTTCCGTAATCACCGACGAAGCAGCCTTGCGAACCGCAGTCAGTGCCAGCGATGAGAACCAGAACACCAGCATCGCGCCAAGCAGACCCGCTACGAAAATCTCGGGTTGCGCAAGATTCACCTGAATCGGTACACCGCGATAGTTGCGAACCTCATCGAGGTAGGCCGAGAACAGCAGGAATGCGGCGAGCGCTGCTGAACCGATCGCGTATCCCTTTGTGAGTGCTTTCGTTGTATTTCCGACCGAATCGAGACGATCGGTAATATTGCGGATTTCTTCAGGCTGCTTCGACATCTCGACGATACCACCGGCATTGTCGGTGATCGGCCCGAAGACGTCCATTGCAAGTATGTAACCCGCTGTACCAAGCATGCCCATCGTCGCGACTGCGGTTCCAAACAGTCCCGCGTCGGCGACACCGCTGGCCTTGCCGAGATGATAGCTGGCGATGATGGCGATCGCGATTGTGAAGACAGGAAGCACCGTCGATTCCATTCCGACCGCGAGCCCCGCGATGATGTTGGTCGCAGGGCCCGTCTGACTTGCCTCTGCAATTCCCAGCACCGGACGGTAACGATATTCTGTGTAGTACTGGGTGATGAACACGAACGCTATCGCCGTCGCGATTCCGATCAGACCGCACAGGAAGAAGTGCCACCACGCATCAGGCGCCGAGACCGGGTTGAGCAACCAGCGCGTCGTGAAGAAAAACATGATCGTGACAAGCGCCGCGGTTATGTAATAGCCGCGGTTGAGTGCCTGCATCGGATCGGCATCCTCGCGAGTCCGAACCGACATGACGCCGATAATCGAGCAGATCAGCCCCAGTCCGCCAATAACCAGCGGGAACAGGATGCCCGCAATTCCAAACTGACCGTAAAGGATCACACCGAGAATCATTGCACCGATATTCTCAGCGGCGATGCTCTCGAACAGGTCGGCACCGCGACCCGCGCAATCTCCAACGTTATCGCCAACGAGATCTGCGATGACGGCCGGGTTACGCGGATCGTCTTCGGGGATTCCGGCTTCGACCTTGCCAACGAGGTCCGCTCCGACGTCAGCTGCCTTGGTGTAGATACCGCCGCCAAGTTGCGCGAACAGCGCGACGAACGATGCACCGAAGCCATAGCCGACTATCAGATATGGAATTCGTTGCGCCCAGAGCTCTGGCGCGAGGCCCGGCGGTACGAAGTTGTTGATCACTGCGAACAGGCCGCCGACGCCAGCAAGGCTCATCGCAACCGTGAAGAGGCCGGACACGGCGCCGGATCGCAATGCGGTCTGCAAGGCGCCGTTGAGCGACGTTGTAGCCGCCGAGGCAACTCGTATGTTCGCGCGAATTGAAATCCACATTCCCATGTAGCCCGCTATACCGGAGCTGAGCGCACCGAGCAGGAATGAGAGCGTGATGTAGAGCGCAAGCAGCGTGGAGCTGCCTACGGGATCCGTGGGGATGCTCGTTCGCAGCAAGCCGTAGCCGACGGCGAGGAGTATCGCCACGACGAGGGCGAGCGCTGCAATTGTCTTGTACTGGCGAGCGAGATACGCTTCAGCACCCTGCTGAATCGCATCCGAGATTTTCTGCATATCGGCATTCCCTCGACTCCGCGAGAGAACCCATCTTGAAAGCCAGATCGCGAATAGCAGAGCAAAAGCGCTGCAGCCAAGGACGATCCACAGGAGCGATGATTGTGAAACGGTCATGAACGGTCGGTGAGGAGGACTGAAGCGGGCACATTCTTCATACTGACGCGTAGTCCGGGTCAGCGCGCAGCACACTGGACGTGCGGCACGGAAATTTTGCGTGAATGTAGCGCGCAGCAGAGGCCTAGGCTAGGCGCGCGCACCGAGTCGCATAATAGTATTGCCTGCAGTGAGTGACTTTACGTACCAGAGTACTCTGCGGTATAAGGTCCGCACGCAAGGAATTACGCCGAAGACCGACGTACGAGTTCAGAAGAACATCTGTATGTCAATCGTGTCCCGAATGGCGACGCCATCCGGGCGAACGGCGGGGCGGAACCGCGCGGCCAGCAGGGTCTCGCGCACCCGGTTGTTGTAGCTCCGATCGGGTGTCGGCGTGAAACGCAGCAGCGTAGCCTTTCCCGTCGAGTCAACATCGAACCAGGCGGTGAGCGTGAATCCCTTGACGCTCGCGGGTGTCGGCAGAGGCGGGAGCACAAACTGCTTGAGACTCGGCGGGAAATTCTTCGCAGCGCCACCACCCGTACCTGGCCCCACCCCGCTTCCGTGCCCTGGACCCTCCCCGGATCCCACGCCCCCGCCCGTCCCTGACCCTGCGCCAGCGGTACCGCCAGTTCCCGCCCCTGACACACCCGAGCCGGATCCAGGGATTGGAACCGTGACTGGCTGCGTCACACTGGAGGCAGCAGGCGTGGGAGGAGCCACCGGCTTGGGTGTGACAATCGGTGGGGTGACGGGCGGGATAATCGGAGGCGGGACCACTGGAGTCGGCTGCACCGCAGCCACGCTGGGCGGCGGTGTTATCTGAACAAAATGGACCCGCGGTGCGCCGTTGTCTCCGAAACCGACGCCGCCCCCGCCCCCGCCTACAGGGCCGGGTCCGCCGGCACCATCTCGATGGCCGTAATCGATCCCGGAGTCCATCGCTGGCAGGAAGATGAAGAGCAACAAAAGCAAATGCGCCAGCAGGGATATGATCCACCCTTGCCAGCGCTTTTGCTCCCGCCGCGGAATCCCAACCGGCGGACGGTACATAAGACGCTTACTGCGTAGCCTTTGGCGTTACGCCGATGACCGCGCCAGCGATTGAACCGCGCGCGATGTCTATCGCCTGAATGACCTGCTGATACTTGGCCGCCGGATCACCTTTTACGAATATGATCTTTTCGGGCCGCGTGTCGAACGTCTTGTGCAGCATCGCTGCCAGACCCTCCGGGCCGGGTGGAACTGGCTGCTTGTTGATCAGATACGTGCCATCCTTCTGCACTTCCAGCACGATCTGATCAGAGCTTGGCGAAGCGGTTGGCGTCGGCGTCGGATCGGGCAACTGTACGTCGAGCGCCTTTCGCGCCGTCGGCACGATCACCATGAAGATGATCAGCAGCACCAGAAGCACGTCGATCATCGGTGTCAGGTTCGGCTCCGAAGTGAAGCCGCCCTGCCCACCACCTGTAGACATTGACATTACTTGCCTCCTCCAGCCGAAGTCGCTTCGATATTGTCGGTCGCGATCAACGACTTGGTCCCGGACTGCTGGTCCGTGACAAGTGCCGACAGCGAAACACCACTGTGAGCGGCTACGTCGAGCGCATCGGTGATTTTGCCGTAGGCAAGATTCCGGTCCGCCTTGACGTAGAGAATCTTGTCTTCGGTGCGCTTGCTGTAGATGTTCTTGAGTGCATCGCCAAGCGACGCATTCGGTATTGCCTGACGATTCAGGAAGTACTGACCCTGGTTATCGATACCGAGGATCTGATCCTGGTCCTGCTGTGGGTGCGGCTTCAGGTTCTGCCCTGACGGCGGCTGCGCGTTGACACCCGACACAAGCGACGGAATGATGACCATGAATATGATCAGCAGAACAAGCATGACGTCGATCATCGGAGTCACGTTTGGCTCCGCGCGTACCGCGTTCCCACCCGACGTTGACATTGACATAGATACGAATCCTCGAAAAGTGTGGAATCCCGCCCGGCAACATTCTGCGGGTTTCCTTCCCTGCTTGCTTCAGAACTCAGGGCGCGGACGTGTCCGCGCCCTGAGGTTCGTTTTAACTGATTACTTCGAGATCGGGGAGTTGCCCGCGGTCGCCGTCGTGTTGAACTCGCGCGTGAAGCGGCTCCGGCCGAACTCGCCCGAGACGTTCTTGATCAGATAGTCGATCATTTCCTTGGACGTGTAGGTCATCTCAGCCGTGAGATTGTCGACCTTCGTCTGGAAGTAGTTGAACAACCACACTGCGGGAATTGCGACGAGCAGTCCGAGAGCGGTCGTGATAAGTGCCTCGGAAATACCGCCGGAGATTGCGGAAAGACCACCCGAACCGGAAACGGCCATACCCGTAAAGGCGTTGATGATACCCATCGTCGTTCCGAGCAATCCGACGAACGGCGCTGTCGCACCGCTCGTGGCGAGAACACCCAGGCCACGCTTGAGATCGGTGATCGTCATCAGCATTTCACGCTCGATGGCGCGTTCTGCCGAGTTGATGTCGGCGATCGTTACGGAGCCATCCTGAACCAGTGCACGGGTCTCGGAAAGTGCACCGGCGAGAACGCGAGCAACGTGCGACTTCTTGTAACGCTCGGAAAGGTTAGCAGCCTCAACGAGATTGTCTTCTTCGAGGAACTGCGAGAATTCGGGTGCGAACTTGCGGGTCTCTTTCTGAGCGCCGCGGAGATCCCACCATTTCTTGATCGAGATTGACAGAGTCCAGACCGACATGATCGCGAGCACGTATACGATGCCGCGAGCGAAGCCAGCCATCTGGCCCCAAAGGTCAATTAGCGAGAGATGCATTGTTCGTTACTCCGTGGAATGGTGGGACGGTTAATGAGTGATCGTGAACGTGAACGGCTGCTGCACAAGCTGTTTGACCTTTCTGCCACCTACTTCCGCAGGGTAGAAGCGCATCTTCGGCAGTGCGCCGAGTACAGCCGCCTTGAAGAGGTCATTTGTGGCCTTGGTAATCTTGATAGGCGCGTTCTGGTCTACGCGGCCTGTCGTATCCACCGTGAACTCAGCGTCCACTTCGCCTTCGATACCGGCACTGCGAAGAGTCTCTGGATAAGCCGGCGATCCTGAACGGGTAGCCGCGGGCTTCTCCACCTGATATGAGAAGTACGTCTGAGTGTCGGAGACGGGACCCGTTCCGCCGACGACGCCGCTGGCTACACCACCGGCGACACCCTTTCCACTGAAGTCAGCGGCATTCGTGACTTTCTTGGAGAAGTCGATGTCCGGAATCTTCGGCGGCACGATTGGCGGCGGCTGGAGAGTCTGGAATCCCTTTGGCGGCGGCGGGGCCACCGTCACGTCCTTGGGGGGCGGGGGTGGCACATCCTTCTTCGGCGGAGGCGGCTCGTCCTTCTTTACCTGGACGAACTCGATCTTCTCAGCCTTGGGCTTCTCGTTCTTGATGGCGGCGTTGGCCGTCGCCCAGACGGCGAGACCGATCAGCCCCGCGTGAAGCCCGATGCTGAACACGGTCGTGCCCGTGCTGCGTTTCTTCGTGCGCTTCGACTCGATTAGCTGGTTGAACATTGCGGCAGCAAGCTCCTCAGAATGACCTGAAGGAAGAATACTGCCGCACTATTAAGCAGGAATGGGCAGAAGATTAAAGTTCCGTTAATTGGAAAACTTGAGGCTCCTTGAAAAAAACCCGAAAATTTCTCTGATCCTGCCAATCCCCAGCCCCACCTGTCGCCGTATTTCCGCTAGCCGCGCAGGCTCATGCCGGTGGAATTTCAAGATCGTCGACGGTCACCCGATCAACAGCATCGAGCGGAAGAGTCAATGTGAACAACGACCCCTTTCCAAGTCTTGACTGTACGGTAAGCGAGCCGCCGTGTGCCTGTGCAATCCACTGACTGATTGCGAGTCCAAGTCCAAACCCGCCGCGTTCCGCTGTGCGTGATCGCGCGCGATCCACTCGCCAGAATCTTTCAAAAATATGCGGCAGGTCCGCTGCGGCAATACCTGCGCCGGTGTCGCGCACCGCGAACGTAACGTTGTCAGGATGACGACCAAGTCCGATGTCAACTCTACCGCCGGCCGACGTGTACTTTATTGCGTTTGTTACCAGGTTCAGAAGCAGCTGCCGGAGCCGAGTACGATCTCCGCTGATCGATACTTCAGCCGAGAACGGCATGTTCACGGCCACGCCAGCGGCCTCGCCGAGAATCAATGCAGTTTCGTAAACTTCGAGGGTAAGTTCAGCGAGGTCGACACGTTCGCGATAAAGGTCAAATCGTCCTTCATCGGCGCGCGCAAGCGTCAGAAGGCTCTCTACCAGATCGGCCATGCGTGTCGTTTCGTGGAGTGCCTCTTCCAGCGCGACGAGTCTATCGTCCTTGCGTGTGCTCGAACTCATCGCGCGTTCAACATCCGCGCGCAGGACTGCAAGAGGCGTCTTCAACTCGTGACTCGCGTCGGCAGTGAATCGACGCAGGGCGGCGAACGATGTCTCGAGCCGTGCAATCATGGAGTTGAGCGTCAGTATAAGTGCAGCAATCTCCGGCCTGGCTCCGTCGTCCGATAGTCGTCGGTGCAGGCTTCGACCATCTGTGATGTCTGCCACACCGCGCCGCACCTGTTCAATACGCCTGAAAGTTCCGCCAAGCGCGAGCCACATCCCCCACGATGCGAGCGCGATGACGACCGGCATGACGGCGAATATCGTTGTTACGAGTTCCGCTGGAAGATTCTGAGCCCCCCGCACTCGCACACCCGCGACAACGCGCGAAATATCTATCGTGGTGTCGGGGATCGCGTGCGCCACGAACAGGACGCGCTCGTCACCAATGGTAATTACACCAGCGGGCCCGTCGTTGGGCAGGTCGGCGATTCCGCGCTGAAGAATCGCCCAGTCCGTATCCGGCAGGTCAGCCGCATCCGCGGAAGTGTACACGACACTTGCCTTGCGGCTGACTATTACAAGGAATCCGGGAACAACATCAAGTCGCTCGGCGAGGGTCCGCGAGATCGACGCGAGACCGGTTGAATCGCGGACGACAATGGGTTCACGCGACTTCGCCGACTGTGCGATGATGCGCATGGCGAGGTCAGCGTCAGCGAGTGCCTCCCGTCCGATCGCGCTATACGCCCCTGCTGTTCGTGATGCTGATACTGCAACTGCAAGCGCGGTGCCGGTCACGATCATTGCAGCCGTGAAGACCAGCGTCAGCCTGAGTCGAGCGCGAATCATCCGCGCACAACGTATCCAACACCGCGCACGGTCGAGATGAGCTTCTTCTCGTGGTCGGCGTCAATTTTCTTGCGCAGGTGGTTGATCACGACATCCACGATGTTGGTGCCGGGATCAAAATGGTATCCCCACGCGTATTCGGTGATCAAAGTGCGACTCATGACGCGCCCATGGTGTCGCATGAGGTACTCGAGCACAGTGTATTCCTTGGGGGTCAGTTCGATCAGCGTCTTCCCTCGACGCACCTCGCGCGTATCGACGTCAAGGGTAAGGTCCGCGACCTGCATGAGTGGCGCCGCCATCGCAGCTGGCCGGCGTGCCAGAGCCTCCACGCGCGCGAGGAGCTCCTCGAACGCAAATGGCTTGGTTACGTAGTCGTCCGCACCGGCGCGTAGAGTCAGCACCTTCGCGTCAACTGCGTCCTGGGCGGTGAGAACCAGCACCGGCCGCTGAAAGCTTCGCGCGCGGAGATCATGCAGCACTTCAATTCCCGATTTCCCGGGGAGGCGCATGTCGAGGACAATGATATCGTAGTCGCCCGTCAGCGCAAGCGACTCCCCCTCATTTCCATTTTCCACCAGATCCACTGTCCAGCGCTGCTCCTCAAGTCCTCGCTTGACGAACTGACCAACGGTCGG
>JBDTAW010000163.1:0-16682 GCA_039924445.1 Gemmatimonadaceae bacterium | reverse complement strand
TTTAAATCGGCGTGCGGACTGCTGCTCGCTCGCTGCTGCAATGCGCTCAACACGAAGCGCGGCTACGTGATGCTGCTCGATTTTCAGTCGCGACAACTTGTGCCCATCGTATTCCTCGGCATTGAAGCCGATGAGCACCCAACATCGCGCTCGATCGATGACCTGGCTGATCCGTTCGTCGTTTCTGCGCTCGGAATGCAGGTCGTCACCTGCCAACATGGTCCGCCTCGCTCTGGTGTGTCTCGTAGCAGGAGCCTCTGCGCCGTGCCTTTTCCGCAGCCACGTCGCCGTTCCGCGCCGCGGTTCCTTGATCACGACAGCATCGGTCGCCGGCGCATTGCGCCGTGCGCCATCAAGCCAACCGTGGCTGGAAATGCATGGCACGATTCGCCGGCGTTGGCTGCTTCATCGCCATTTGGTGTGATGATTCTTGAGACCGAAGCTGCATCACCCGCAATTGATACGCTTGCGACGGCGGTGCGGCTGGCGGGACCGATCCTCTCGCAGCTAAGCGACGCGGACGCGCACAGAGCGCGCGCGGATGAAGTTGCGGAACAGAGGTCCGTGCTCACGTCGATCGTGAATTCGTTGCCGGATCCGATCGTGATCATAAACAGCGAACGGCAGATTGTCGTGCAGAATCAGAGGGCGGAGCATCTGCTGACAATGCGAGAGATGGACTCGGACGGCCGTCGGCGTGCAGTGGAGATCAATAACCTGCTCCTGACTTCGCACCTGTCAAAAGACGAGCCGTCTCCAGAAGCACGTGGCGTAGGAGAATCGCGCGAACTGAACATGGTCGATCCGGACGATGGTACGGATCTGCTGTTCGAGATCCTTTCACAACCGCTTGACGAGGCCGATGACGCGACGGTGTCCGTGCTGCGTGATGTTACCGATCTGCGTCGCGCGGCTGGCGAATTGGAACTCCAGGTGCAGCGAGTTCGACTCGCAGAGTACGAGGCTAAGCGTGAGAGCGATCGACTGAACCTGATCCTTACGAATGTCGCGGATCCGATTCTGGTGACGGACGATCGCTCGAATATCATTCTCATGAATCGACAGGCTGAGTTGCTGTTTGGCTCGGCGACTTCGGACATCGGATATGCGACCGGCAACAGGTCTTCGGCTGTGCGGGCGAATGATACCAAGTTCACGACCTTCATCTCCAACTTCAGCCTGAGCCCCGAAGGTGCGCGTCGCGAGGACATGGAGCTGGTTCGGCCCGGCGATGAACCGGCGACGATTCCCATGGAAGTAGTCGCAGGGAAGATCCTTGACCGGCGTGGTGAGCCGCTCGCGATTGTGTCTGTGCTGCACGATCTCACAGAGCAGGCAGAAAACGAAAGGCTCTACAGCGAGTTGAAGAATTTCAGCGGTGAACTGGAGGACCGAGTACGCGCGGCAACAGCGGATCTTGGTGAACAGAACGTTCGGTTGCAATGGCAGTCGCGTGAACTCGAGAAGGCTAACCGGCTCAAGTCGGAATTTCTGGCCAGCATGTCGCACGAACTGCGTACGCCAATCAACGCCTTGATCGGCTACACTGCACTGATGCTGGATCGCATCTACGGCGAGCTTAACGAGCGGCAGGAAGAAGGTCTCACACGTATCCGTGCTGCTGCGCAACACCTGCTCGCGCTGATCAATGACATTCTGGATCTTGCGAAAATTGAAGCCGGCCGCATGCCGCTTCATATCGAACCAACGGTGCTCCAGGATGTGATGCGCGAAGCCTCGGTGCAGATCGATCCGCTCGTCAAGAAGAAAGGACTGACGTACCGTTGGGTAGCTCCGAAGGACCCGCTCTACATGACGACCGATCGAACAAAGGTCAAGCAGATCATGCTGAACCTTCTCTCGAATGCGGTAAAATTCACTCACTCTGGAAGCATTACTCTTTCTGCCGGAATCGAAGGAGATGTCGTAAGGCTGGATGTCATCGACACCGGAATTGGGATCCGGAAGGAAGACCTGGCCGCGATCTGGGACGACTTTCGGCAGGTGGACCAGTCGCGGACGCGCGAATTTGGAGGCACCGGCCTGGGATTGAGCATCACGCGCAAGCTTTCCGGCGCCCTGGGCGGCCGGGTCTCGCTCACCAGCGACTACGGTAAGGGCTCGACCTTCACCGTTTTTCTCCCGCTGCAAAGCGAAGCTCATACCGAGAAGGAGGGATGAGCCTCGGACCCGGCCCGGTGCCTCCCGGCTCACGTTGACAGGCGGCCGCCGCGACGTAGATTAACAACACGCCCCGCCGCGCCTGACGGGGCGTTTTTGTGTTTAAGGGGTTGCCATGTTTGATGCGAATACTCGCACCGTAGTAGTCGTCGGTGCTCAGTGGGGAGACGAAGGAAAGGGCAAGCTGGTCGACGTGCTTTCGGAGCGCGCCGACTGGGTTGTGAGATACCAGGGCGGCGCGAACGCCGGCCACACGGTTGACCTCGGCCACAACTCTTTCGTGCTGCATCAGATCCCGAGCGGGATCCTGCACAAGGGGGTACGCTGTGCAATAGGCAACGGTGTCGTGCTCGACCCGGAGACGCTCTTTACCGAGATCGACGAGCTGGTCTCGGATGGTGTTGACGTCGAAGGTCGATTGTATGTGAGCGAGCGTGCACATCTCGTGCTGCCTTATCACAAGCTTGTGGACTCGAGGAGCGCCGCGAGCCGCGCGATCGGGACGACGGGTCGTGGCATCGGCCCGGCGTACGAAGACAAGATTGCGCGCCGGGGTGTTCGCGTGCTCGACCTGCGCCACCCCGACACGTTGCGCCCCATTCTGGACGCCGCGGTCGCGCATGCAAACGCGCAGCTATCTGCGTGGGGGATCACGGAACGTGCGTCGGTGGACGACACCATGGCCTTGCTGGAAGGACTGGCGCCGCGGTTGTTATCCGTGGCGGAAGATGTGGGGCTCGCCATTCATCGTGCACAGCAGAGCAACGCTGCCGTCCTCCTGGAAGGCGCGCAGGGCTCGTTGCTCGATGTGGATCATGGGACATATCCATTCGTTACGTCAAGCACAACAACGTCGGGTGGCGCGGCTGTCGGTGTCGGCATTTCTCCACGGTCACTGGACCGCTGCCTCGGTGTCGTCAAGGCATACACGACGCGTGTCGGGCAGGGACCGTTGCCGACAGAACTGGCAGAACCGCTGCAGTCACAAATGCGCAAGCTGGGAAATGAATTTGGGGCCACAACAGGACGTCCCCGTCGGTGCGGTTGGTTCGACGGCGTCGTCGTACGCTACGCGGTGAGAGTCAATGGCCTCACCGATCTCGCCGTTACAAAACTGGACGTGCTCGACACTCTTGATGAGATCAAACTGTGCACCGCATATCGCGTCGGATCGGACGTATACACCGAATTCCCGGGTGATCTGACGATGCTGGAACATGCCGAACCCGTTTATGAAACGTTCACCGGCTGGCGCGAGTCAACCAGCACGGCAAGGTCGCTAGAGGCTCTGCCGTTTGCGGCTCGCGCGTACCTGGATCGCATCGAGGCGCTCGTCGAAGCGCCAATCACATATGTCAGCGTCGGAACTCGGCGCGACCAGATCATTGGATTGTAAGGAATGACTTATCCGGACGTCATCGAAAAACTCGTGTCTCTGTGCAAGCGACGAGGCTACATCTTCCAGTCATCCGAGATATATGGCGGTACCGGATCGGTCTGGGACTACGGCCCACTCGGCGTTGAGCTCAAAAAGAACATCAAGGACCGCTGGTGGAACGCGATGGTCCGCTCGCGCGATGACGTCGAGGGCCTCGACGCGGCGATCCTGATGCATCCGCGCGTCTGGGAAGCAAGCGGTCACGTGGCTGGTTTCGTGGACCCGCTTGTCGATTGCAAGACGTGCAAAGGTCGCTTCCGGGCAGACAAGCTCGAAGATGCGCACTGCCTGCGTAAGCCAAGCAAGCACCCTGGCGAATTTTCGGAATGCCAGCTTACTGAGCCGCGTCAGTTCAATCTGATGTTCAAGACATTCATGGGTGCCGTCGAGGAGACCGCCGCTACGATCTACCTGCGGCCCGAAACGGCGCAGGGCATCTTCGTGAATTTTCTGAACGTACAGCAGTCGATGCGCCAGAAAATTCCATTCGGTATTGCACAGATAGGCAAGGCGTTTCGCAATGAAATCACACCGGGAAACTTCATCTTCCGGACGCGTGAGTTCGAACAGATGGAGATGCAGTTCTTCGTAGATCCGGACAAATCGCCGGAATGGTTTGAGTACTGGAAGAACGAGCGTATGGCGTGGCATCTGGCGCTTGGCCTGGCCGAATCGCGACTGCGTTTTCATCAGCACACGCCAGCCGAATTGGCGCACTACGCCAAGGGCGCGTTCGATGTGGAATTCGATTTCGGTGGCACGCTCGGATTCCAGGAAATCGAGGGAGTCCACAACCGTGGGGATTTCGATCTCAAACAGCACACCGAATTCTCAGGCAGAAAGCTCGAGTATTTCGATCAGGCGAATAATCGGCGCTACATACCGTGGGTTGTCGAGACATCTGTTGGCGCGGACCGTGTAACGCTGGCTGTTCTTGCAAATGCCTATCGCGAGGAAAGTGTTCCCGGCGAAGAGGAGGGCCGCGTGGTACTCGGTCTCGAGCCGGCACTCGCACCCATCAAGGTGGCTGTCTTTCCACTGACGAAGAAGGATGGGCAGCCTGACATGGCGCACGCTGTTGCGAATGGACTGCGAAAGGAATTTCCAGTGGACTACGACGAGTCTGGCAGCATTGGAAAGCGGTATCGCAGGCAGGATGAAGTCGGCACTCCATTCTGCATTACCGTTGACAGCGAGTCTGCGTCGGACAATGCAGTAACCGTACGGGATCGTGATACACTTGCGCAGGATCGTGTAAGCGCAAGCGACGTTGCCCGATACCTTCGCGACAAACTCGCGCGATGATTCTCGAACGTCTGCGGGAACGTGCGCAAGCATTCACGCAGGACGTATCGAGAGAAGGATATCTGGCGTACTCCGGCCATAAGCACGAGCCGGCGCTCCAGGAGATATATGCCAGATATGCGGACCTGTTTACGGATGAGACCCTCGCGAGCTGCATGGAGCGATTTGTAGGTTCCGATCCGGGGTCGGAAGACCTCCGGGCAGCACGCATGATGCTCGAGTGGCAGATCGAGTCAAGGGTAGGTCGGCAACTGGCGACTCTGGATGAGAGGGAGGTCGCACTCGAGAGCGAGGCTGTCATCCAGATCGCGGACGGACGAATCATTCCGTATCAGCGCGCGGTAATCGAGATTGCCAACAGCGGCGATGCGCACGACCGCGCGGCGATCGATGCTGCGCGCGTGCGAGCAGTCACTGAAAAGTTCGCGCCATTACGACTCGAACGGCTCCAGCGCGAAATCGAGATCGTGGACGGGCTTGGTATCGCTGACGGCTACAACGCGACTTTCGAAAAGGTCAGCGGTATCTCTCTAAGCCGACTTGCCGACGAGTGTCGCGGCTTCATCCGCGACACTGACGCGATGTGGACGTCGGTACTGGCCGAACGGCTCAAGGCGTTTGGGATGTCACCTGGAGAGGCGACGCGGGCGGATTCGCTCGCTCTGTTCCGGCTGCGTCAGTTCGACGATGCATTTCCGGAGTCCGCGATGGAGAGCGTAATCCGCCGAAACTGCACCGAAATGGGCCTTGATGCCACCGCGAGTGGACACATCACTTTCGACATTGGCGACCGGCCGGGAAAGCGCGCGCGTGCCTTCTGTTCGCCGGTACGAGTACCGGAAGAAGTTTACCTCGTGCTTCGTCCACACGGTGGACAGTCCGACTACGGCACGTTCCTTCACGAACTCGGCCACGCACTCCATTTTGGCAACGCGCGTGCTGACTATCCGTTCGAATATCGCTGGTTGGGCGACAACTCCGTGACGGAGGGTTACGCGATGCTCTTCGATCATCGAATGCTTCAGGGTGAGTGGCTGATGCGGTATACCGGACTTGATCGCAAGCGCAGCAGTCTCTTTCTGCGCATGTCCGGCTTCGAGGAGCTTCACTTTGTGCGGAGGTACTGCGCGAAGCTCCTCTACGAGGTCCATGTGTATGGCGGTGACGCGAACTGGAATTCACTCCCCGACAGCTACGTGGAAATCCTCGCCGGTGCGACAGGCTTTCGCTATCGTCAGGCCGATGCGTTCATGGATCTCGATGCGCGCTTCTATTCGACACGCTACCTGAGAGCATGGCAACTGCAGGCGGTCCTCGAAGACGGACTCGTAAATCGCTTCAATGAGGACTGGTGGAGAAATCCGGCCGCCGGCCCCTGGATCGCAAATGAGTTGTTCGCCAAGGGCCAGCGTGAGTCCGCCAGCGAGATCGCAAGACGTGTCGCTGACATGGACATCTCTTTCGAACCGGTGAGACGAAGGATAGAGACTCTGTTGGAGTCCTGAGCGCGTCTCAGCGCGTCTCAGCGCGTCTCAGCGCGTCTCAGCGCGTCTCGACGCCCATCGGCGCGACTGGCAGCACCCGGGCGTGGGCGGTTACATTTCGACCATGGCGCAGACAGATAGAACACTTCAGGAGACGACCACTTCACTCTCGCCCGAGGACGTGCTTGTCGCGGCAAAGCAGTTCTTCGCCCAGCGAAATTCCATCTACACGGCGTTCCCCGACAAGGAGGGCCCGACGTTCGTGTCCCTCCGCGGCATGGGAGGCGAGGAAGTCGTCGTCGGAGTTCTGGTGCGAGACGGCGTAACCGTCGTATCCGGTTCAACGTACATGTTCGACCAGCAGGTGGCACGATTCCTCACCATGCTTCCGCCGGCGAGTGTCGCCGCTATCGGTACTCCGCCAGCACAGCTGCCGGAAGCGACCGAGGTGCCGGCATGAGCGCGGTGTTTGCGAATTCGCTGCGCGCGAGACGTGGAGTAATTACAATTGGCGAGCCCGCGAGCGCCAAGGTTGTGAAGTTTCGTGTCCAGGTTCAGTCGGTGTGGGATGTAGTGCGCGTCGACGCAACCGGAACCGATTCGATTCGCACAGCGAAAGTCTATGCACTGAACGCACTTTTACCGGATGCGTTGTTCCCGGATGAGTTTTCCGTAAAGCTCAACGGAACGGAGATTTTCGATGAGTCGATCTCCCTCGCGAGCGCTGGTGTCGTGGACGGCTCGACACTCCTCGTCGCCCATCGGCGTCGCCGTCCGGTCCGATAGCGTCCGGGCTGCAACACGAGCAGCGGGAGCCAGCGCCGAGCCGCCCGGTTAGTTTGGACAATGCATCGCACGGGCTTCATCTCGCATTCGGATTGCGGCCGACATGACACGGGCTGGGGGCATCCTGAACACGTCGGCCGCCTCGTCTCGATCATGCGTGCGCTCCGGAACGACTACGAGTTATTCCAGCAGCTCGAGCACATCGAAGGACGTCATGCAACAGTCGATGAACTGACCCTGGTTCATGATCGCACATACGTCGAGTCGATTCGCGGCATCTGCGCGGCAGGAGGTGGCCGACTCGACGCCGACACCGTCGTCAGTGAGGGATCCTGGGACGCCGCGACGGCGGCTGCAGGCTGTCTCCTCGATGCTGTCGACTGCGCGCTCGACGGGCGTGCGACGCGGAGTTTTTGCGGGATCAGGCCGCCCGGTCACCATGCGCTGCGAGACCGCGCCATGGGTTTCTGCATCTTCGGAAACGTCGCTCTCGGCGCAGCGTACGCGCGCGCCGTGCATGGATTGGATCGCGTCCTTGTCGTGGACTGGGATGTCCATCACGGAAACGGCTCCCAGGCGCTCTTGCAGGACGATCCCGGGGTCCGATTTCTTTCCATGCATCAATGGCCCTTCTATCCCGGAACGGGTGCAGCAGAGGATCGGGGCCCGCATCAGAACGTTCGAAACGTGCCGATGGCCGCTGGCTTGGAGCGCGGTCAGTATACAGCCGCCTTCGAACGGGCGTTCGAAGATATAACAACTGGATTCATACCTGAGCTGGTGCTGGTGTCAGCAGGGTTCGATTGCCTGGCCGGGGATGCGATTGGCGGTTTTACGCTGGAGATGGAGGACGTTGACGCGCTTACGCGTCATGTGGCCTCCTACGCCGATCTCGTCTGCGGGGGGCGAGTAGTCAGCGCTCTGGAGGGCGGATATACGCCAGCCCGACTTGCGCAGGCAGTGGTGGTACACCTGCGTGCACTCGCAGGGCTGCCTGCAGCCGGATAGCTTTCGAGCGATGGCGGAAGCGAATCGTACGAGACCCGCGCCTGCCGTGCTGCGGTTGGTGCAGATGGCGATAATCGATCGCTGGCGAGCTACGGGAGAGGACCTCTACCGCGAGGTCGCCCGCCTTGCCGACATCGAGAACGGCCAGGAAATTGTCGTCGCTGGTTGCGGTAGAGGGGTGACTACGGAATGGCTGAGCCGGCGAACGGGGGCATCTGTCACGGGTGTTGATCCGGACGAAGAGGACATCGCGCAGGCAGAGGAGCATTCTCGCGCCGATGGCCTGGGTCTCAGCTATCAACAAGCCGAACTGGACGATCTTCCTTACGAGAGCAACGTCTTCGACACGGCGATCGGCGAGCCGCAGGTGGCGGCTGCGGGGAGTGCTGAGAAGGCCGTCGCGGAACTTGCCCGCGTGACAAAGCCAATGGGATCGGTGGTGCTGCTTCAGCTTACGTGGAGTTCCGAGCTTCCGGCGTCGCGTCGCGAACTCGTAGTGGAACGCCTTGGTTTGCGGCCGCGCATGCTGGTAGAGTGGAAGCAAATGCTGCGCGACGCCGGCATAGTTGACATTCAGGTGAAGGACTGGACCAACGAATGCGACGACGAGCTCGCATCGGCCACCGGCGTTTCAACACCTCATCTCAACTGGCAGGGGAAACTGCAGGTAATGGGTCGCGCGCTCCGCAGATCCGGCTGGGCGGAAGCCAGGCAGGCGTTGATCCGTGAAACAGAGTTGTTGCGTGATCTTTCTCGCGAGAGGTCCATGAATTTTTCGATCATCAAGGGAGTGAAGTGGCCACATCCGCTTCCAATTCCGGTGGCAGGCAATGGCTAGTGGCAAGGGTGACGGACTCCACTTCTATGCTGTTGTCGACGCTGACTCCGTCGACCGCGACGTGCTGGATGCAGATCAGCTCAAACTGGTCACGTTCCGGGATCTCGCTGCGGTAGTCGCGCTTGCTCCCTACGTGCGGGCGAAGCCGAGTGATGCGGATCTGAAGAAGTACGTTCGCATTCTCGATGCACTTGAGAAGCATGGTCCGCTGATTCCAGCACCGCCCGGGACAATCTTTCGTGATGAGTCCGTGCTGACGCGTTGGCTGGACGTACACTTCGGCAAGTTGCACGAGGCGCTGGGAATCATCGAGCTTCGGGAAGATGGCAGCTCTGCGTACGAGTACGTGCGCATGGAACTGGGGGCCTGACCGGAATGTTCTGTCCCGGATGTGGTTCGTGGAATCGTGGGACGGCCGCCCGATGCACGCGGTGTGATGCTACGCTGCCTGCTGTGTCATCGCGGGAGGAGCGGCCGGACGCCGACATTGCCTCCCTGCGGCACGTGATTGGCGGCCGGTACAGTGTATCACACCGTATCGGTGATGGCGGGATGGCAACGGTGTACTACGCGATGCACACGGCCCTGGACCGTCCAGTAGTTCTCAAGGTGTTGCATCCGCATCTCGCGCGCGACGCAGACATGCGCGAGCGTTTCAGGCGTGAGGCCGAGACAGCGGCGCAGCTTGTTCATCCGCACATCTGCAATATTATCGACTTCGGCATGACGGAACGGCACGTTTACACTGTGATGCCGTACATGTCACGCGGAACGCTCGGGGATCGAATCTCGGGACGCCGATCGTTGCCACCAGAGCGGGTCGCCTCTGTCTGCGCGCAGGTTGCCAGTGCCCTCGACTATGCGCATCGGCACGGCGTTGTGCATCGTGACATCAAGCCGGATAACGTGTTGTTCGACGAAGACGAGCACGCTATCGTCACTGATTTCGGGATTGCCACTGCCCACTTTCGCGCACGAATGACCGGCACCGGTCACGTAATGGGAACACCACATTACATGTCGCCGGAACAGGCGCGTGGGCGACTGCTGGACGGACGAAGCGATCTGTACACGCTTGGGATCGTGATGTATGAGACGCTGGTTGGATTCGTGCCATTTGACGGCGCGGACATCTACTCGATCACGTCCAAGCATCTGGAAGAGACGCCAGTCGCGCCCGACGTCGTGGATTCTCGTGTTCCGCCGGCGCTATCGAAAGTTGTGATGCGGTGTCTGGCCAAGGACCCGACCGCTCGTTATCAGCGCGGGAATGAGGTCGCCGATGCGCTTATACAGTATCTGGCACAGATCGGCGCGCCCAACCCCGAAAAGCGCAACGGCTGGTTTTCTCGCACGCTGCCATCGTTCGTCACATCGTCATGAAGTTGAGCTGGTACAGAGTATCGCTCCACACCAGATTGCCGTTCGTCATTGCGCGTTGGGGTTACTCGGGTCACGAGAACGTCATCGTCAGCATCACTGATGATGGAATTACCGGTATGGGAGAGGCGGCGCCCAACCGTTACTACAAGGAATCCGCTGACTCGGTTGTGGCCGCGCTGGAAGTTTATCAACCGCTGATCGAGAAGGCGCAGTACTGGTCGCTCGAAGCGATCGATCGGACGTTGGCCGACGCGCTCGCTGGCAATGCGTCCGCGCGGGCTGCGGTCAGTGCTGCGCTGCACGATCTGTTCTCGCGAAAACTATCCGTTCCGCTGCATCGCATGTGGGGACTGAGTCCGGACGCCACGCCGCCGACCAGCTTCACGATAGCGATCGATGACGTCGACGGACTGAAACGGCGCGTAGTGGAAGCAAAGGAATATCCAATTCTCAAGGTCAAACTTGGCACCGACCGAGATGAGGAAATCGTGCGAACTGTTCGCGAGGCTGCACCGGACAAGACTCTTCGCGTGGATGCGAATGCGGCCTGGACGCCGGTCGAGGCCGTGGAGCGCGCGGCAATGCTGCGCGACAACGCCGTGGAGTCGCTCGAGCAGCCGGTCGCAGCATCGGACATCGAAGGCATGCGGTTCGTGCGGGAACGCTGCGGCATGCCCGTGATTGCCGACGAGTCGTGTCTGATCTCACAAGACATTCCCCGGCTGGCTGGTGCCTGTGACGCCATCAACATCAAGCTTGCGAAGTGCGGAAGTCTCCGTGAGGCGATGCGCATGATTCACACGGCGCGTGCTCACGAAATGCAGGTCATGGCTGGATGCATGATCGAGACGTCGCTCGGCATATCTGCCATCGCGCAGCTCGCACCGTTGCTTGATGCTGCAGACTTTGATGGCGCGGCTCTGCTTGCCGACGACCCCTTCAGCGGCGTCACAATCCACGGCGGGCAAGTGGCGCTACAGAACGCGCCAGGCTTGGGCGTGAGTCGGCGCCCGCCAGCGTGACAGACCCGGCGCGGCGTCTCGTCGAGGTCGCGCTGCCGGTTCCGCTGTTTCAGACGTTCGTCTACTCGCTTGATGGAGAGTACGACCATGAGGCGCGGGTCGGCAGCCGCGTCCTGGTTCCATTCCGGAAGCGACAGCACATCGGGATCATCACCGCGCTTGATACCGAACCACCAGCACGCGGTGCGATCAAGCCGGTGTCGGCAGTACCGGATGCTGATGCGGCGCTGGATGAATCGCTTCTCAGTCTGGCGCGATGGATTTCGGAGTACTATGCGGTCCCGATCGGGATCGTCATCCGCACGATGCTTCCGGCAATGTTGACAGGTGCGTCGCAACCGGAGCCGTCCGTCAAGACACGGCGCGTCGTGCGCATTCGTGACGATATTCCGACACTGCTGCAGAGAGAGAAGGCATTTGCGCGTGCACCACAACAGCGTGCCCTGTTCGAGTTGATAGAATCGGTTGGCGGTGCGACGAGTGTCGACCACCTGCTGCAGCAATTACAGTTCTCGCCGTCCGTGCTCAAGGCACTCGAGAAACGCGCGCTGATCACCATCGAACGAGAGCGCGTGGAACGCGATCCGTTCGCCACCCGCATTGGCCGCCGCGAGCCGCGCCACGCTCCGACGGCGGAGCAGGTTGCCGCGATCGATCGCATGAAGAGCGCCCACCCGGGCGAGGTGTTCCTGCTCCATGGCGTGACCGGAAGCGGAAAGACGCTGGTGTACATCGAATTGCTGCGCGAGATTGTGGAAAGACGCGGCAAGACTGCGATAGTCCTTGTTCCGGAAATCGCGTTGACTCCGCAGACAGTCGATCGGTTCCGGGCGGTGTTTGGTGACGATGTTGCCGTCCTCCATAGTGCGCTGAGCGATGGAGAGCGCTACGACGCCTGGATGGCCCTCAAGCGTGGTGAAAAGCGCATAGCAGTGGGAGCGCGCTCGGCGGTATTCGCACCGATTCGCAACATCGGCGCGATCATAGTCGACGAGGAGCACGAATCGAGCTACAAGCAGGCCGAAACACCGCGCTACCACGCGCGGGAAGCGGCGATCGTGCGCGCGACGCAGGAAGGCGCAATTGTCGTACTGGGGAGCGCGACGCCGTCGCTCGAAAGCTGGACGAACGCAGGAGCCGGGAAGTACACTCTACTCACACTTCCGGATCGAGTGGGGGGTGCGTCGCTTCCGGCGATTGGTGTAGTTGATTTGAGGAAGAAGACGACAAGCGCTGAAGCGGCCACAGGCCAGGACGAATACCAGCGCATCGTGACTCCACCGCTGGATCTCGCTCTGCACCAGCGACTGAAAGCCGGAGAGCAGAGCATACTGCTTCTCAATCGGAGGGGTTACTCCGCGTTCGTCCAGTGTGAGAACTGCGGCAATGTTGCCACCTGTCCCAACTGCAGCATCACGTTGACATACCACCGATCTCCGGAACGTCTCGTCTGCCACTACTGCATGCATCAGGAAGAGCCTCAACGCGCCTGCAAGAGATGCGGCGGTATTACGCTACGCCGTCGCGGTCTGGGCACACAGCAAGTGGAGCACCTTGTCTGTGAACGATTCCCATCAGCCCGCGTCGCGCGCATGGATGTCGATACGACGTCCGGGAAGTGGGCGCACGCAGAGATTCTCGATCGTGTCGGGAACGGCGAAGTAGACATTCTGCTGGGCACGCAGATGATCGCGAAGGGTCTCGATTTTCCGAACGTCACCCTGGTCGGCGTGATCGATGCCGATGTTGGAATTAATCTGCCCGACTTCCGCGCCAGCGAGCGCTGCTTCCAGCTGCTGAGCCAGGTCGCGGGACGGGCGGGCCGCGGGATCAAAGGCGGCGAAGTGCTGATCCAGACGCGGGTGCCTACGCATCACGCGGTGCGATACGCTGTAAGTCACGACTACCTGTCGTTCGTCACAGAAGAGCTGGAGGGTCGAGTGAATCCGGCGTACCCTCCGAACAACCGGCTCGCCAACATAGTTTTCAGCGGTACCACCGAATCGAGTGTCGCCGACCTCGCGATCGCTGGAACTGCATGGCTGCGCAGGCTCATACACGTGCATGATAGTGTTGGCATGACCGTCATCGGGCCTGCACCGGCGGCGGTTGAGCGCATCAAATCGCGCTGGCGTTGGCACGCGCTTCTCAAGAGCGAACACCCGAACGAGTTGACGAGGGTTGGGAGGTATTTCATGGAACGGTTCGCGGTTCCGGCGCGAGACGGATTAAGGGTCACGTTCGACCGCGACCCGGTGTCACTACTTTGATCATTCGTGCGATGATTCCGCGGCGGTGGGCCTTCGGGATCATAGGTGGCGATTGTCCCGCGGCTTGCCTGGTGCGACCTTTCTACCATGAACGAAACCACTGAACGTTTCTTCCGTGAGATCGCCGAGCGTGTGGGCTACGATCAGGTCGCCGAGGTGTATCTTTTCCCGGTGATTCGCCAGTCCGGCGTCGAGGCTGCAGTCGCTGTAGTCGCCGCCTACCCGGACCCTGCGGTGGAAACGCACATGCAACGCCACATCGTGTACTCAGCGAGTTATCGCTACACGGTGAAGGGAACTGCTCGCGGCAAGTGGTCAGTCGAGGTGGTCGCCGAAGCCGACGCGCCGATCATAACAATCGAAGCGGTCGTTCGAGGGGTCGTTCAGCGAAGCGGTGGGCAGTTCCAGCCGGAACGGATCAGCGGTGCGGAGTTCAGGTCGATTGTACCAGCGCCCGAAGTCGTGCAATCGGAACCGGCTTGAGCAGTACTTCGATACAGCCTGCTTGAATGCACCGCGCACGAAGCTCATCGTCATCGTGCCCGGTCAAGGCGATGGTCCTTCCAGGCATTCGATTCTGATCGCGCAGCGTTGCCAGAACGTCCAAGCCGTCGCCGTCGGGGAGCGTGAGGTCAAGCAGCATCAAATCGGGTTTCGATTCCATTACAGACAGTATCGCGGTCCGTACGTCTGCCGCGACGTCCACTTCATGGCCGAGCTGTTCAAACAGCAGGCGCAGTGCGCCCGCTGTCAGTTCGCTGTCTTCAACTATGAGAAGGCGCGTGGCCGACACTCGGAATCGTGAATACGAATCGTGATCCCTCACCCGGCTTACTGTCGATCCAGATGCGCCCGCCGTGGAGTTCTACGAGGCGACGGGCAATCGTTAGTCCAAGTCCAGTCCCGTGATGCTGACGCGATGCCGACGAGTCAACCTGTGCAAACTCGTCGAAGACCAGTTGCTGGTGTTCTGGTGCAATCCCGATTCCGTCGTCTCCAACTTCGATGAAATGAACGGGCCGGCCGTTGTCTGCTGCATACCACGCACGCACCCAGATATGACCACCTGGTGGTGTAAAATCAATCGCGTTGCCGATGAGGTTGTTCAGGACGTGTGTAACCTTTTCCTTGTCCGCGAACATCAGCGGCAGGGAGTCGGGCATCTCCGTTGCGACAGATAGCGATCGTCTGCGTGCGACGGCTTCATTGATCGCACTCACACCCTGCACAACATCCACGAGCGCAAATTCGGATGGCTCCAATCGCAGTCGGTTTGCGGCGGCCTTCGCGTAGGTGAGAATTTCCCCGACCATGTCAAGCAGTTGTCGACCGCCGGATATTACTCCAGCGACGCTTTCCAGTTGACGCGGCGTCATTTCTCCGAGAATGCCGTCCCGCAGTATCTCGGCATGCGTGATGATTGCCGTCAGCGGTGTGCGGAGATCGTGGGAAATGTTGGAGAGGAATTGCGTCTTGAGCGCATCGCGCGACTGCAATTCTGCAAGTTCGCGTCGTGCGTCCTGCAGTTCGGCCTCGAGCGCCGCGGGTCGGGCGTCAGGATTCGCCGCGGTGTCAGTCTGATACATACGCGCTAAAACTACACCCTGGAGGCGACTGCCTCAACCGAGGGCATTCCCACAACCTCAGCCAATGGAGCCCTCGACTTCCTCGACGAGCTGCTGCCGTCTGAGCAGCGCCCAATAACGTCCTTCGGCGGCGAGTAGTTCGGTGTGACTTCCTCGTTCAACGATCGCGCCGTCGTCGAGCACCAGGATCATCGCCGCGTCGCGCAGCGCGCTGGCTCGATGCGAAGCGATCACCGCGGTCCGGGCCGCCAGAGCCGTTCTCAGGCCGCGTAGTATCTCCGCTTCGGTATGCGTATCCACCGCAGAGAGAGCGTCGTCCAGCAGGACGATAGCCGGCTTCCGAGCGAGTGCCCTGGCCAGCGTGGCTCGTTGTTTCTGACCGCCCGAAAGATTGATGCCTCGCTCGCCCAGCACCGTGTCGTACCCATCCGGAAAGGAGGATATGGCTTCGTCGAGCTGGGCGGTTTTGGCAGCGTCCCGCCATGCGTCGGGATCATCTCCATCCTCCAGGCCATAGGCCAGGTTTGCAGCGATCGTGTCGCTGAACAGCAGGCTTTCTTGCGGTACGTAGCCAATCTCGCGTCGGAGTTCACCGATTGGCAATCGCTGAATCTGCACGCCGTCAATCAGGACCTCACCCTTCTGAGGATCGTACACGCGCGCGATCAGATCGATCAGTGCACTCTTTCCGCTACCAGTCGCTCCAACTACACCAGCTGTGGCGCCGGATGGAATAAAGAAGCTCACGTCCCGCAGAACCCAGCGGGGTTCCTCAGTACCCGTTGACGGGAAGTGAAAGCTCACATTGCGAAATTCGATCGAGCGTCCCGCCGTTGCGTCCGGGAGATGCAGCGGCGACGCGCTTGTCACGATCCGCGGTCGCTCATTCAGGATCTGGAGTAATCGACGCATCGACGCGTCTCCGCGTTGAAATAGATTGATCACCCAGCCAAGCGCGATCAGCGGCCAGGTGAGCATCGTCAGATACATGCCGAATGCAACGAAGGCGCCGATCGAGATCACGCCACGAAGCGCGAGCGAGCCGCCAACTCCCAGCACTACAGCCGCACCAATGCCAGCCAGCAGGGAAAACAGCGGCGGCATGACTCCCCATAGTCGCACCAGCGACATGTTGCGAACCAGGTACTCTTCGTTCAGCGCGCCAAAGTGCGCGATCTCGGAATCTTCCTGGCGGTATGCGCGCACAATTCTCACACCCGTGAGATTCTCCTGAGCATGCGTAGTCAGAGTCGAGAAGTGTTCCTGGACCGATTCGAACCGTATGTGAATCAATTTGGCAAGTCGCACGCTGATGATCGGCAGCAGGATCATCGGGCAGAGTGCGAGCAGTGTCAACTTCACGTCAATCCGCGACATGAAA
>JBDTAW010000162.1:0-6489 GCA_039924445.1 Gemmatimonadaceae bacterium | reverse complement strand
CGGGGTGCCCCGTGAGTGCCGCACCTGTCTCACCACCGCCGGTGACGATATTGACGACACCGTCCGGGAGTCCGGCTTCCTGTAGCAGTTCTGCGAACTTCATTGCAGTTGCCGATGTTGTCTCGGCAGGCTTGATGACAACGCAATTGCCGGCCGCGATCGCGGGCGCGATCTTCCACGCGAGCATAAGCAGCGGGAAGTTCCACGGAATGACCTGGCCCACCACTCCAATCGGAGCCACGGTGCGGCCAGGCGCGACATACGCGAGCTTGTCTGCCCATCCGGCGTGATAGAAGAAGTGTGCAGCCGCCATTGGAACGTCAAAATCGCGTGATTCCTTGATCGGCTTGCCGCCGTCGATGGATTCTGCAACCGCGAACTCGCGGGCGCGATCCTGGAGAAGCCGTGCGATGCGATACACGTACTTGCCTCGTTCGCGACCGGGCATTGCGCGCCAGACTGTCTCATATGCCATCTGTGCTGCGACATACGCCGAATCGACATCGGCGGCGCTCGCAACCGCGATTTCCGTGACGGTTTCCTCAGTCGCGGGATTGATCGACGCAAAGTATTCACCCGCCTGCGGTGCAACGAAGCGACCACCGATGAATAGATCGTATCGTGAACGTATCCGCGGGTCAGCGGTCTCCGGCGCGGGATCATATTCCCACAGGTCGCCAAAGATCAGTTCTGGCACACTTTGCTTGTGGCCGTGTTTCTTCTTCTCGTCCTTCGATCCCGAATCCTTCTCGGACGGATCAAGCGTGACGGCCATGGCTAATAGCTCCCAGCGGCTTCGGAGAAGTAGTACGGCGCCTGGTACGCACCACTCTTCTCCTTGTGAATCTGACGAAGCAGATCATTGAGTAACGAGCTTGCTCCAAACCGATAGCGCGACGAGTTGAGCCACGCGTCACCGAGCGTTTCCTTGACAGCAACCAGATAGTGCAATGCCTGCTTGGCGGTCTTGATTCCACCGGCCGGCTTCATCCCAATCGGAATGCCGGTGTCCAGATAGAAATCGCGAATTGCTTCAAGCATCACCTGCGTATTGGCGAGTGTCGCGCTTCCACTAGCCTTTCCAGTGCTCGTCTTGATGAAGTCGCCGGGACGCAATACCTGCATCGCCATGAACGAAGCGGCGCGGATGTTGTCGTATGTCTCGAGTTCGGAAACTTCAAGGATCACCTTGAGTGTTGCGTCCCCAGTTGCTTCAACCACGGCGGCGATCTCATCCTGCACAGCATCGTACTCGCCAGCCAGGAAAAGTCCGCGGTTGATCACCATATCGATCTCGTCCGCTCCAGCGTTCACAGCGTATTTGACTTCCTGCAGCCGGACCTTCAGCGAACTCTGTCCCGACGGGAACGCGGTCGCAACAGAAGCGATCTTGATCGGAGAGTCAGCGAGAAGCTTGCGCGCTTCCTTGATGAGCGATGGATAAATGCAGATCGCCGCAACTGGCGGAATGCTGCTGTCGTCGCTCGGTTGGCGCGCTTTCTGGCACAGGGAAGCGACCTTCCCCGGCGTATCCTTGCCTTCGAGGGTTGTGAGATCGACCATCGAAACGGCCGTATTCAGGCCCCAGAGCTTGGATTTCTTCTTGATGCTGCGGGTCGTGAATTTGGCCACCCGTTCTTCGATTCCGACGCGGTCGACCGTGCCGAAATCCTCAACCTTGGAATGTTTAGACACATCTGTAATATATGACCTCGGCCAGCCTCTCGTCCTCCGGCCCACGGACCGCCGGCTCCATCATTCAAGCAGTCTCGATTTGCACCGGGACGCCGAGGGTTTCCTGGAGGAGGTCGGCTTTTCGAGTGGCCCCCCAAAGCTCGAGCCGCAGGTCGTATGCATACGCGGCGGGTGTGGCCTTGATCCTGAGCCCCGTACGGCTGAGTTCGATGGCGATGTCGTCGACAGCGCCGGCGTGACCGCGATCGAGTCCGTCGGCGATACGGAGAATCGATGACAGGCGCTTGATTCGCCGTCGAAGCTGACGATCGAGCGCCGCGTAGCCCCGATGCGTCGCTTTGGGGACAGACCCGCGGTGGTAACGCGCGACGTTTGCAACCATCACGCGCTCCGTAGGCGTCATTCCAAGCAACTCGGCGTGGAGGATCAGGTGATACGAATGCTTGTGGTGCGCTTCGAAGTTTATGTGATAACCGATGTCATGAAGCAGCGCGGCGTCAGCCAGTATGCTTCTATCAGCTGGTCCGAGTTCGAGTCGCTCAGATAGAGCGTCGAAGATCTTGAGCGCGATGCGCTGAACCTGCTGAGCGTGCGGCGCTTCGTAATGCGATCGCTCCGCGAGTTGCAGCACCGAGCGACTTCGCGCTTCGCCCGCGTCGGCGACAATCGGAGCCACACGTGCAGCTTCGAGCAGCAGGCCTTCGCGGATACCGAACGCCGAAACTACCATATCGCGCGCCTCGATGCGGCCCATCACTTCGGCTGCAACGGCGAGTCCCGCGACGATTATGTCTGCTCGCGCCGGCGAAAGTCCCGGGACCGCCTGTCGCTCCGACGCCGACATCCCCTGAAGCAGGTCGAGCACATGCTCCAGTTCTGCGCGAGTAACCATCGCGCCGTGTACACCGGGCCCACGAGGCATTCCCTGGCGAGCCAGAATTATTCCGGCGAGGTTGGTGAAAGTACCACCGGACCCAATCAGTCGCGCCCCATGCCAGTCGCGACGTGACACGGAAGCGCGCAACTCCTTGCGCGCGAACTTGCGCAGCGCTTCCAGTTCCCTGTGCCCCCGATTCTTCCCGAAGAAACGCTCGGTCATGCGGATTGCGCCGAGCGGGAAGGAAAGCAGACCGTCGAGCAGGCCGTCGGCGCTCAGGGCCAGTTCGAGGGACCCACCGCCGATATCCATGACCACTGCTCTACCAGTAGCAAGATCGAAGTGAGCCAGAGCGCTTCGATACGCCAGCATCGCTTCCTCATCGCCGTCGAGTATGCGCACTGAGATCCCGGCGGTGTCGCGCACGGCGGCTATGAACTCGGCGCCGTTCTCCGCATCACGGACAGCACTGGTTGCGACGGCTTCGGTGCGCACAGCGCCGATCTGACGGGTGAGCATCGACATCCTGAGCAACGCGGCGAGGGCGTTGCGCACGGCCGACTCACTCAGGCGGCCGGTTTCATCGACTCCTTCGCCGAGCCGCGGCGCAGCCTTCATTTCGTCAAGGACGCGAATGCTCCCGTCCTGCGAGACGTCTGCAACGATCTGGCGGATGGAGTTTGAGCCGATGCCAATGGCCGCAATGCGCACCTCGTTATCCCGGGGCGGCGGTCTGCGTGGGTGGATACCAGGGTAGAATCGATCGGACTCATCGGCCATTGTTCTAATGTATCCCGCAACGGGCCGGGCCGGCTTTTCGGACAGATCCTTGATAACCGAGCCCGATCAGTCCTCGAAGTGGTGCTTGATCTGCTTGCCCTCGGCAAGGAAGACAGCGTCTTCCCCGATATTTGTCGCGAGGTCAGCCACGCGCTCAAGGTTTCGGCTGACTAGTAGTAGCTCAAGGGCCGGCGTAATCACACGCGGGTCTTCCATCATGTGCGTGAGGAGGATACGGAATACGGAATTGTGGAGTGCGTCGACGGCGTCATCGGCCTTGCAGACGTCGCGACCGAGCCCGCCGTCGCCGCGGAGAAATGCGTCGAGCGCATCGCCAAGCATCTGCCGCGAGCGCCTCGCCATGTCTTCGATTTCGGGGCCCGGAAGGAACGACGCTCGTTGCACTATCAACCGTTGCGCGGATTGCGCGATGTTCACAGCGTGATCTCCGATTCGCTCGAGATCGCTCGATACTTTTATCGCGCCGACTATGAAGCGGAGATCCCTCGCCATCGGTTGCTGAAGTGCGAGCAAAGCCACGGCCCGTTGCTCGATCTCGACCTCGAGTTCGTTCAAATCTCTGTCACCAGCAATGACCATCTCCGCTATCCCTTCGTCACCGTGAAGAAGTGCGTCGACTCCTTGCTCTACGAGTTCCTCTGCGCGAGTGGACATCGTGAGCAGTCGGCTCTTGAGCTCTTCAATCTGATCGTGAAAATGGCGAAACGCGTTGGGCGCGCCATGGACGGCGGTCATCCGAACCTCCCGGTGATGAATGCTTCCGTGCGGTCATCTCGCGGACGCGTGAAGATGCGATCGGTTGTGTCGGCCTCGACCAGCCTTCCAAGAAAGAAGAATGCAGTTCGGTCAGAAATTCGCGCAGCCTGCTGCAGATTGTGCGTCACGATCACGATCGTGAGTTGCGATTTCAATTCGTACAGAAGCGCTTCAATCTTCTGTGTAGCGATGGGATCGAGTGCACTGGCAGGCTCGTCGAGCAACAGTACTTCTGGCTGGTTGGCGAGTGCGCGTGCGATGCAGAGACGCTGCTGTTGGCCGCCGGACAGTCCAAGTGCGCTGGTCCTCAGCCGGCCGCGCACTTCATCCCAGAGCGCTGCTCTGCGTAGCGAGTCTTCGGCGATCGCATCGAGGTCGGATCGGGAACGGACTCCGTTGATGCGCGGGCCGTAAACTACGTTGTCGTAGATCGATGCCGGGAACGGATTCCAGCGTTGAAATACCATCCCCACGCGCTGACGAAGTGCGACGACATCCGTGCTTTTTGAGTACACGTCGTCCTCATCCAGTCGAATTTCGCCAGAGTGATGCGTTCCTGGAATTGTATCGTTCAGCCGATTGATCGATCGCAGGAAAGTTGACTTGCCACAGCCCGATGGACCGATGAGAGCGGTTACGGACCGGGGCTGAATAGCGAGGGACACGTTGAACAGCGCCTGCTTCTTTCCGTAGCTGAACGAGAAGTCGCGCGCTTCGATTGCGCCTGCTGGTAAGAGCGCGGCGCGCGCGTCCGGCCCGGTTGGTTCGATCGCCGTCATCCGAATCTTCCTGTTATATATGCTTCGGTGCGCGAGTCGTGCGGAGTCGTGAACAGAGTGTTCGTCGGTGCGACCTCGACCAGTGAGCCGTTGAGCATGAACGCCGTGCGATCGGATACTCTGGCAGCTTGCTGCATATTGTGAGTTACCATGACGATTGTCATATTGGCGCGCAGGCCGTAAACGAGCTCCTCGATTTTCTGAGTGCTCGCGGGGTCCAGGGATGCGGTCGGTTCATCCAACAGCAAGACCCTCGGCTTTGTTGCGATAGCACGTGCGATGCACAGCCGCTGCTGCTGGCCGCCCGACAGAGCCACGGCACTCGCACGCAGTCGATCCTTCACTTCATTCCACAAGCCAGCCCTCACCAAGGCGTCCTCTACAATGGCGTCTGTATCGTGTCGTGACGGAGTCTTGCCTTCGCGCACGCGAAGCCCAGCGGCGACGTTATCGCGAATCGACATTGTCGGAAATGGTGTCGGCCGTTGAAATACCATGCCAACGTGCCTCCTGACGGTTATTGCGCTCGTGCCGGCGCCATAGATCGGAATTCCGTCAAGAAGGACGCTTCCGGTTACCCGGGCGCCATCGACGGTTTCATGCATGCGATTGAAGCTTCGAAGCAGAGTGGACTTGCCACAGCCGGACGGACCAATGATTGCTGTGACCCGGCACGTCTCAATTGAGAGATCAACGTCGCGAACCGCCGCATGGTCGCCAAAGAAAGCGCTAAGGCTCCGCGCTGCGAGACCAACCGAACCTATCGCTTCGGCGGCCGCTGTCGCGTGCGTCGTGGGATGTGGAATCAGACAAGGTGCAACACTCGCGCGCGAGGCCGCGCTGCCAACCACATCTGGCAGTATCGATGTGAAGTCGACATGCGTGTCATCAAGCATCGATGTCTCCATGGTGTCAGTCAACCGCTGAGCCGAAACGTGAGCGCGTCGCCAGACGTGCGGCGATACTTATGACGAACACTATACCGATCAGCACCAGCGCGCCCGACCAGGCCTGTGCATGCCACTCGTCGTACGGGCTGATCGCGTACGTGAAAATCTGAAGTGGAAGTGCTGCAATCGGACGCTGCACGGCCGTGGACCAGAACTGATTTCCAAAAGCGGTGAAGAGGAGTGGCGCCGTCTCCCCGGCCACTCTCGCCACCGCTACAAGCGCCCCGGTGACGATTCCCGGGAGCGCTGTGCGCAGAATGATGGAGAGCGATGTGCGCCAACGCTGATACCCCAATGCGAGTGCAGCTTCACGTAGAGAATTGGGAACTATGCGGATCATTTCTTCCGTCGTCCGCGTGACGAGCGGGATCATCATGACGCCTAGTGCGATACCACCGGCCAAGGCGGAGAAATGCCCTGCAGGCCGAACGAGAAACTGCCACGCAAAGATCCCGATAACGATGGATGGGAGCCCATTCAGCACGTCCGAGAGGAACCGCACGGTGTTGGCGAGGCGCATCGTCTTGTGTTCAGCCAGGTACAGTCCAGCTCCGATCCCTACTGGGAGCCCAACTGCTGCTGCAATGGATATCAGTATCAGCGTGCCGACAATTGCGTTGGCCATTCCACC
>JBDTAW010000161.1:0-11337 GCA_039924445.1 Gemmatimonadaceae bacterium | reverse complement strand
GATTGCCATCGATCCCCAAGGGCAGTTGAGCTACAGTGTCACCGAGGGGAAGATCGAAGCGTTGAAATCCTCGCCACTCGGTCTGAAGGTCGATGGTCTGGACCTTGGCCAAGGAGCGAATGTGTCCGGACGTCCCATCACGCGGGAGATTCACGACGTTTACAACGTCTTTGGAAACCACGCCCGTGCCAAGGATTTCGCGAAAGAGATCAGAATTCCGCTGGAAACTTCCGGCCAGCAGTTTGCGCTCGTGGTGCGTGCCTATGATGACGGAGCAGCGATCCGCTATCTTCTGCCGGATGGAGCAAGACGTATCGACGGAGATTCAACAGGCTGGCAGCTACCGGATCATGTTGAAAAGATCGTGTGGGCAAACTATAGCACCGTCTACGAAGGGCAGAGTCATGCCACTGCGCTTTCCGAACTTCCCGAGAACAAGGCCGTGATGGGACCTATCCTGGTGAAGACGGAGCACCACTACCTGTCACTTTCGGAAGCCGACTGCGAGAACTTCTCGGACATGAGCATCTCGCGCAAGGGCAATCTTCTTTGTGCAGATTTGTCGTTAGAGCCCAAGGGCTGGGATATCCAGGCGAGTGTCATGGATGGCCGCGAGGATGTGCTTCATGGAACGTATCTTGGACGGCCTGCCTCTCCGTGGCGCAGCACGGTGGTCGCGCGAGATCTTACAGGCGTGATCAACTCTGACCTGCTGATCAACCTCTGTCCACCACCCACACACGGAGCAAATTTCGATTGGGTCAAGCCGGGTCGGTCACTCTGGTCATGGTGGAGCGTGGGCAATCCTCCCTATGCAGAAATCAAGGATTGGTACGATGCCGCAGCGAAGCTCAAGTGGGAGTATTACTTGATCGACGCCGGGTGGATCGAGTGGGCCAGTCCAGGAAAAGATTGCTGGGCGATGCTGAAAGACGCCTCGGACTATGGCAAGAGTGTCGGAGTTCTCTCGATCGTTTGGGGCCAATACACCGAAATGCCTTCTCCTTCCGCTCGCAGGAAATGGTTGGAGAACGCGAAGGCCAGCGGAGTCGCAGGAGTGAAGCTCGACTTCCCTCTAAAGGGCACTGCAAGCACCATGAACTGGTGGTACCTCGGCACATTGCGCGACTGCGCGGAGCTGAAGCTCCTCGTCGATTTCCACGGCGCGGTCAAGCCAACCGGCCTGCGGCGCACCTATCCCAACGCCTTGACGCGAGAGGCTGTGCGTGGCAACGAATACAACATCAGCCGCTACAAGCGCATTCAACCGTACACGGAAGATGTCACGCTTCCATTCGGGCGTCTCCTTGCCGGACCAGCGGACATCACGCCCGTCATCCTGAACCCGGGCGAGTTGCGTCCGTCTCACTTTACCTGGGCGCACCAACTGGCGCAGGCGGTCATCTATCTCTCCCCGATCACGGTATTTTGCGATCACTATAAGTACTACCTCGACAGTCCGTTTCGCGATTTGCTTGAAGTAATTCCAACGATATGGGACGAGACGCGTGTCCTGTCCTGCACGGAAATCGGCGAGGTGATTGCCTTTGCTCGCCGCAAGGGTGATACCTGGTGGATAGGAATGATTAATGGTGCCACACAGCGAGATACAAAGCTCTCTTTCAATTTCCTCAACAAGCCTGGCACGGCAACACTGATCTTCGATGATGCTGCTGTAGATGCTGCGATTAAGCGGAAGCGGCGCGAAGTGAAACGTGCAGACACGTTAATGATCTCGCTCAGACCAGGCGGCGGCTTCTTTGCTCGCGTAATCACCGGCTCAACCTGATTGACTAATCAGCAAGTTGTTTGACATGCAAAAGCATCCTGTTGACGGCCCTTTTTCTTTCTGTCTCCACATAGGTTCCTTCAGAGAAACCTCATGAATATAAGGCAGTCAACGCAATCGTTCACGATTTTCTAACAAGAGATTATTAGGCCGCGCATACTGTCCAAACAGATGCACGGAAAATTCGGGAGAGCCAAATGAAGTCCATGAAGACGGTTCATCAACACGCGACGCTCCAATCGTTCGCCCGGCAGGGTAGGCTGATTTGCTGGGGTAGTGCTTTCCGCTTTGTCATCTTGCTGCTGGCTGTCCTGATTCTTCCTGCGAGATCAGAAGCTCAGGTGGATACCGGGACGATTCAGGGAGCGGTCACCGATCTTTCCGGTGCGGTCATGCCAGGGGCTGTTGTGACTGTGACGAGCGAAGGCACGGGCCTCGTGATGACGGGGAAGAGCAATGGCAATGGACTTTTCACCTTTTCCCCTTTGCGCATTGGATTCTACTCGGTTTCGGCTCAAGCCGCAGGCTTCGGCACCCTGACACATGAGCATTTGCGTCTGGACGTGCAGCAGACGCTGGTTGTGGATCTTACACTGAAGGTCGGCAGTTCAAGCGAGGCTGTTAACATTACGACATCAGCCCCCGTGCTGCAAACACAGGACGCCTCTGTCGGTCACGTCTTCGAGTCGCATGTCATCAATGCGCTGCCTCTGAATGGGCGGAACTTTACCTTTCTCGCACAACTTCAGGCAGGTGTTACCACGTCCGTACAGGACTCGCGCGGCTTCGGTCTCAGCGGCTCCTTTGTGGCCAACGGAACCTCGTCCTCATTCAATAACTATCTGCTGGACGGTATTGAAAACAACAACACGACTGTCGATTTCGGCAATGGGAACGCGTTTACCGTTCTGCCGCCGCCTGACGCGATCGACCAGTTCAAGGTCCAGACGACTAACTACTCCGCACAGTTTGGCCGAGCCGGTGGAGCAATCATCAATGCTGTTCTCAAATCCGGCACCAACCGCTTCTACGGCAGTGCGTGGGAGTATCTTCGCAACGACATGTTCGATGCGAACGACTGGTTTCTAAACCACGCTGGCAAGCCCAAACCACCCTTCAAGCGCAACCAGTTCGGTGCCACCATCGGCGGTCCCATCTGGCATGACAAGGTCTTCTTCTTTGCCGACTACCAGGGTACTCGTGTCAGCCAGGGGCAAGCGTTTGTCAGCAGCGTGCCTACCGCACTCGAGCGCTCGTCAGGGTACACGAACTATACGGACCTGCTCACCTATCAGACAGGCACGCAGACCGATAATCTCGGTCGCACTACTCCCATTGGAACTCTCTTCGATCCCGCTACCACCCGTACCACGACGGCCGGAGTCGTCGACCCCGTAACGCACACAGCGGCGACGAAAAGTGGCTCGGTCCGTGATCCTTTCCCGGGCAATATCGTCCCTGCCAGCCGCATCTCTTCCATCGCGCCCAAGCTACTGGATCTCTTCCCCGCACCGAACGCAAGCGGCATCGTCAACAACTACATCAGCACTCCGCAGAAGATCGATCCGATCGACTCAACCGACGCACGCATCGACTACAACATCTCTGCCACCGATCTGGCGTTCGTACGCGGCAGTTATTCCTACGAGCCGAAGATCACGCCGGCTCCATGCGAAGGTATCGCCATCTGCGCGAGCAGCTCGCAGACGGGTCTTGAGAATGATCGCGTGATCAGCATTGCGCTTGGAGAGACCCACGTCTTCTCCGCTCACACCGTCAACGAGTTCCGCATCGGCTATAGCCGCATCCATAGCCCACGTACCAACTTCTTCTCCGGCAAGAGCGGCATCAATGCACAGTACGACATCCCCGGCATTACCTTCGACAGCGCTCCCTATGGCGGCCTCACGCAGATCAAGATCGGGGGCCTCTCTGAGCTAGGCACGCACAACAACATCCCTCAAGATGAGATCGGTGCCGAGACCCAGTACAACGACAATGTCACCATCGACCGGGGGCGCCACATCATCCGCTTCGGCGTGGAGTACGAGCGTCTCAAGACGTCCATCCTCTCTGCACAGTACCCTCATGGCAACTGGGCCTTCTCCGGAGGCCTCACCAGCAATCCCGCAGGCAACGCGGCCAGCACTGGCATCGCGCAGTTCGCGATTGAGCCGATTCCATCCACGGTTCCCGGCGGCTACCCCTACATCGGCGGTTCCAATCAAATTCAGTATTCCCCCATCACGCAGCAGGACACACGCCGGCCGTATCTTGGCGTCTATGGAGAGGATGTCTGGCGTCTTGCGCCGACCGTTACAATCAATGCCGGGCTTCGCTACGAGTACTTCAGCATGGGCACGGATCATGGCGGCAAGGCCTCGAATTTTGTGCCCGCCGACGGAGATAACCCGGCGAAGTTCGTTATCGATGACCGCAGCAAAGGAATCGCTCTTTCTCCTACGTTTCTCTCGCTGCTCAACAAGGATGGAATCCAGCTCGTCTACACAGCCGATCATCATCTCTCCAGCCTGCCTGCGGTCAACCTCGCACCCCGCCTCGGCGTAGCCTGGCAGATCGCGCCCACCGTAGTGATGCGGGTCGGCTACGGCATCTTCTATGCCGGCATCTACAACCGGGGCGACGGAACGAACTTCGGCAACTCCTACCCCTTCGCCTACAATGTGAACGTCACCTCCAACAGCTTGACCAATGGAGCACTCAGCACCGACGGCTCCATCGGTCCGCTCGACAAAGGCTTCAGCAATATCGCGCTGGCGCCCAACGTTGTTCAAGGCTCCACGGTGAGCCTTCTGGGCATCCAGCGGAACGCGCATGTACCTTATGTGCAAGGTATCAATTTCAGCATGCAGGCGCAGTTGACGCCAAGCATTTCCTACACTGTCGGCTATGTGGCGACCCTGGGACGCCATCTCGAAAGCAACATCCATACGAACCGTCCGTCGGTCGTCGTACCCACCAACGTATCGCTGACCCAATCGATCTCCGGAGTCATTCAGCCTCACACCTTGGACTGCACCGTGATTCCGGGCGATACTATCTCGCGCAGAGCGGACAAGGTTACGCCGTGCTCGCTCATCCCGTATCCTGACTTTCCTTCGAACTCTAACTACTCGAACTACCAGGGAACCACCAGTTACAACTCTCTACAGGCGACCATTCAGAAGTCTTTCACGCACGGTGCCGCGTTCCTCGCCAACTACACATGGTCTAAGGCTCTTGGAGACGCGTCCGATACCAGCGTCTTCGCCACGACCACATACCGCGGACCGTATGTCCCGGGCTGGGGTGAGAAGGGCGATAAGAGCCTGCTCAGCTTTAACGTTACGCATGTAGCTCATATCTCCGGCACCTACGATCTTCCCTTCGGAATCAACCGTCCGCACCTCAACCACCCCAGCGTGGCCGAAAGTCTGCTCGGCGGCTGGACGCTGAATGGAATCATTACTCTGCAGAGCGGCCAGCCCTTTACCGTATCCGGGGCGACCAGCACTAACAACGGTGCAGGCAACTTTGCCATCGTTGATACCGCGAAGCTCTACAACGGTGCGCACACGGTCACCCACTGGGCGAACGCAGCCGCATTTACCAACGCACAAGTCGCCACGGGACCGACCGACCTCTTCGCCTTCGGTGGTCAAGCGGCGCAGGCTAACGGCCCCAACTTCCACCGTGGAGACGTCGGGATTCAGAAGCAGTGGCACATTCCCTGGAGCGGCATCATCGAGTTCCGCGCCGAGGCCTTCAACCTCACCAACACGCCCAACTTCGGACAGCCCGGCTCCTTGAGCCCAACCGCAAGCAACTTCGCCTCCATCACCAACACCAGAAACACGCCGAATGATTCACGGCAGCTTCAGTTCGCCGTGAAGTATCTCTTCGGCCATAACCTATAGATAACCGGCAGGATGGCTCTTCACTTGGACCATCCTGCTTTCTCAACCAGGTGTGGTCCTATCTTGGAAGGGATACGTTTATCATTTGGCCACCGAATTCCTTTAATGTTCTTTACGACTAATCAAGAAAGGCTAAATGCCCTCAATCCGCAGCTACGCTAAAGTACTCGTGATCGCTGCCGCCCTGACCCTTCTCACGACGGGCTCCACGACCCACGCACAAGACAAGCCGAACACCACCAGCGGCCACGGCGACTTCATCGTCACCTGCCTCTCTATCCCCGACGTCGGCCGCGGTGACGGCCTCGCGCTCATTCTCCAGACCCCCGAGGGCCACACCTACCTATACGACACAGGCTCTGGATATCCCACCACGGCAAATGCCTCCGGATGGGTTGGAAACTTTAACGCGGGCCGCGATCTCATCGACCCGTTTCTTCGCGAGCATCACATCAAGAAGATCGACGGCATCGCCATCAGTCACGCCCATTGGGATCATTACGGGGGTCTGATATGGCTCCTCGATCACTACAAAATTGGCGAGGTCTACGACTCCGGCTATGACTTTTCTGGCCCACTTCCACCCGCGTGGCAGGCCGAACTTGGCGGATACACCAAGCTGCGTGACCGCCTCAAGAAACTCGGCATATATCAGAAAGTCGAGGCAGGCGATAAGCTCCCTTGGGATAGGCAACTCGACGTCGAAGTCATCGCTCCCCCCAAAGGTTTTTTCCCTGAATTGAAGCAGAAACTCTATCCTGCATACGACATCCCCGCACATCACCTCGTTAACGCCAACTCTTTGGAAATACGCATCCGCCACGGCAATCTCGTTTTCCTGCTCCCTGGAGACATTCAAGGCGAGGATCAGGTCGCAAGCCTGCTGCGCCTCGTCCCCGCTGAAAAATTCAAAGCGGACATCCTCATCGCACCCGGCCATGGAATCAGTGCCCATCAGATGCCAGAGTTTGCCGCCACCGTGCAGCCTAAGGTCGTCGTGGCCAGCGCCTTCAAGTCAGTCGCCGAACGCAGCAACGCCCCGGCGATCTACGGTAAATACGGCGCGAAGGTATACATTACCGGACTCGATGGCACGATCACAGTACTCTCGGACGGCTATCATTTCAACGTCCACACCGAAGGCAATAATGAAACTAATTACTTCTAGAAATATCGTTTCTCGATCAAACAAAGCGTCTGCTAGAGGCAAACCCAAAATAGACATTAGAAACGTCTTGGCAGTATTAGAGATGTATGCCATAGGCGGTGAACTAGAGGCGCAGGCTCCATAGCGAAACCTAATGAGTAGTCTCAACGGGCTCCGCAGGCGCGAGATGTTTCCAAGAACGGATTGTGCAGAAGATCACTGGAGAGAGAAAGTTTTGGATACCAGACGAGATTTTTTAAAGAAGGCGATTATGTTGGCTGGCGCGACTGGCAGCTCCGGCTTGTTTTCGGATGCCGTTGCACGAGCGTTTGCTATCCCGCCGACGCCCGGAACAACGTATCTTGATGCAGAGCACGTCGTTATCCTAATGCAGGAAAACCGCTCATTCGATCATTGTTATGGGGCATTGCGAGGCGTGCGAGGATTTGACGATCCGCGCGCCATCCAACAATTTAATGGTAATCAGGTCTGGTTGCAGAGCAACAGTGCCGGTGAGACTTATGCTCCTTTTCGCCTCGACATTAAATACACCAAGGCGACCTGGATGAGCGCCCTCCCTCACTCACGTGAAAGCCAGGTGGATGCCTGGAATCACGGTCGATACGATCGATGG
This sequence comes from Gemmatimonadaceae bacterium, assembly GCA_039924445.1. Lineage (GTDB taxonomy): Bacteria > Gemmatimonadota > Gemmatimonadetes > Gemmatimonadales > Gemmatimonadaceae > Fen-1247. The sequence goes on along the minus strand of JBDTAW010000161.1, from coordinate 3,850 downwards.
ATCGACAGTAAGCGTCCCGGAAACCCGGAATACGCGCATATCCCGATGACCATGGGGCACTATACTCGCGAGGACCTTCCCTTTTACTACGACCTCGCGGATGCATTTACGGTTTGCGATCAGCACTTTTGCAGTGCGATGACGAGCACAACGCCCAACCGCCTGATGTTCTGGAGTGGATCTTTACGAGAAAAGCAGATAGAGAACTCGAAAGCCTATATCCGTAATCCGGACATGGTGCTCGGCCGAAAGCCGTCTGCTGCATGGGAGACTTTCCCGGAGAGGATGGAGGACGCTGGCATTGCCTGGCGGTTTTACCAGAATGAACTGATGGCGAACGGGGGCCTAACCCAGGAAGAGATCTCGTGGCTTGGAAATATGGGATTGAATCCCCTGGAGTATGTTGCGCAGTACAACGCACATCTCGCATCCCGGCACTCGAGCTTTAACCGTGATCTCACCGCTAAACTCACATCTGAAATCGGTGTCCTAACGGCAAAGCTGGCATCACTCCCGAAAAAGAGCGGTGCACGGCACCCGATTGTAGAAGCTCTTCGCGAGAAGCATGTGCTTCTAGAAGAGGTAGAGAGAGATCAAGCAGTGTTGGAAGAGGGTGGATTTGCCCGTCTGTCGACGCGTCAACAACAGCTTCATCGGAACGCCTTCGTCACTAACCAAAATGACCCGCATTTTCTGGACCTTGAGACAATTGCCTATCAGGACGGGGATGTGGAGCGCGAGTTCATTGTCCCCAAAGGCGACATCCTGTACCAATTTCGTAAAGATGTTGAAGATGGAAAATTACCGACCGTCTCCTACCTGGCTCCGCCGCAACAGTTCTCATCGCATCCCAGCGCACCCTGGTATGGCGCCTGGTATGTTTCGGAGGTAATGAATATTCTTACGGCGAATCCCGAGGTCTGGCGTAAGACAATTTTCATTTTGACCTTCGATGAGAATGATGGCTATTTCGACCACGTACCACCGTTTGTCGCGCCTAATCCACATCGGCGAGAGACTGGATTTTCATCGAAAGGGCTGGACACGGGGCTTGATTATGTTCTTAAAAGCCAAGAAATCCGGGAGGGCGTGCGACCTGAAGAGGCTCGCGAAGCTCCGGTGGGTATGGGCTATCGCGTCCCGATGGTCATTGCGTCGCCATGGACACGCGGAGGGTGGGTCAATTCGCAAGTCTTTGACCACACTTCCAATATCCAGTTCCTTGAAAAGTTTCTAAGCACAAAATCTGGAAAGAATATTCGGGAGAAAAATGTTACCGAATGGCGACGGACAGTTGCAGGGGATCTTACTTCTGTATTCCAACCTGAGGCACAAAAGACTATACCCGAACTAGCCTTCGTAAAGCGCAAGCCTTTCATGGCGCAAATCCATCAAGCGCAATTCAGAAATCCGCCGACGGATTATAAAAATCTGAATGCTGCCGAGATTGCCGCAATGAATAAGAATCCGGCTATGTCTTCCCAGATGCCTCATCAGGAATCAGGGGTCCGCCCTTCCTGCGCGTTGCCTTATGAAATTTACGCAGACGGCGGACTAGATGAGGAGGGTAAAAGCTTTGAAGTAACGATGAGGGCCGGGAGGAAAGTGTTTGGCAACCGTGCTGCTGGATCACCCTTTTCCATGTACGCTTACGGACTCAATACAGAGTTGACCCCGTTACGCTCGTATGCAGTCGCTGCGGGCGATCAGCTTCAAGATGCATGGCCGCTTGCTGCTTTTAGCGGCGGCGCTTACAAGTTAGCGGTGCATGGACCTAACGGCTTCTATCGCGAGTTTGGCGGAAGTTCGTCCGACCCCAGGCTCAAAATATTCTGCGAATACGAAGTAGCACCAGGCGGCAGCAGTTTGACCGGCAATCTCAGATTGATGCTACAGAATTCCGGTGATCAGAGCCTGATAGTGGAGCTAAAGGATAATTCCTATGGAAAGAAGCCAATCATCAAGCGTGTGCCTCCCCATGGATCTGCGATGGTGAGAGTTGACCTGCAAGGGGACAACCATGGCTGGTATGACTTCACCGCTAGGCACAAGGGCACCGAAACCTTTTGGAAGACATTTGCCGGTCGCGTCGAAACGGGACAAGCAGGCTTCAGCGATCCACAGATCGGGCGTCAAGCATAACCGTCAATTAGCATACTCCGGCTTCGAAGCAGGAACAGGTGAAACTATATGAGCAATTCTTCAAGACGAAATTTTATTATCAGCGCTCAGGCGGCTATCATTGCCGCCACACTTCCGATAGAACGCTTATTCGCCAGTGAAACCGACAATAAAAGCCGGACACTGAAAACAGACGAAAGCGGCAAGGGCGGCAACGTTTCAGGTCAGGTTCGAGCGTCAGCACTGCATGTCCAGACTCTTCGCAGTCCTGGCGCCAATCTAACTGTATTGGTTGGCGTCAATTCCGCAAGGCGTTTGTGGTACAGCATCGAGGAAGGTGGTATCGAGGTCCTCCCTTCCTCTCCTCTGGGATTGACGATCGATGGGTTAGACCTGGGCCAAGGGACCAAGATCCTTGGCCAGCCGAGCATCAGGGAGATAGATGAGAGCTACAGTCTTTATGGGAACCATGCGCGGGCAAGGAACCATGCGAAAGAGATGGTTGTTTCTTTGCAAACGGCCGATAAAACATTTGCCCTTGTTGTCCGCGCCTACGACGATGGAGCAGCCGTGCGCTATTTACTACCGGAGGGGGCTACGCATATTGACGGAGAGTCCACTGGCTGGCAGCTACCGGAGCAGATCAGAAAGATTGTCTGGGAAGAAAATAACGCAAGCTACGAAGGGTTGAGCCACTCTTCTAATCTTTCAAGATTTCCCGAGGAGACAACGGTCCTCGCTCCGATCATGGTAGAGACCGATCATCATTATTTTTCGATCTCGGAAGCAGATTGTGAAAGCTTCTCGGATATGAGCATCAAACGTCATGGCAATCTACTCCAAGCGGAATTTGGCATGGAGCCGCAAGGTTGGGATATTCAGGCGAGCATCAAAGACGATCGTACCAGCGTGCTGCATGGAACCTATCTGGAACGACCCGCTTCGCCATGGCGTTCTACCGTAGTCACGCGCGACCTTACAGCTCTTGTAAATTCCGATCTGTTGACCAACCTGTGCCCGCCACCGTCACCCCATCTGAGCTTTGACTGGGTTGAGCCAGGCCGTTCCCTTTGGTCATGGTGGAGCGTCGGATACCCGCCTTATAGCGAGACGAGCAGTTGGTATGACGCAGCAGCTCAACTCAAGTGGGAGTACTACCTGATCGACGCGGGATGGATCAAATGGAAGACCCCAGACAAAGACCACTGGGCGATGCTCAAGGATATCTCTGACTACGGTAAAGGCGTGGGAGTTAAAACGCTCGTTTGGGGTCAATATAAAGAAATGCCTACACCAAATGAGCGCCGGGCATGGTTAGAGAAGGCTAAAGCCAGCGGTGTTTCGGGTGTTAAGCTCGACTTCCCCCCCAAGGCCACTGCCAGCGTGATGAACTGGTGGTATCTGGGAACTCTGCAGGATTGCGCTGAACTGAAGTTACTCGTCGATTTCCATGGGAGTGTAAAACCCACCGGCCTGGAGCGTACTTACCCCAATGGCATCACCCGGGAAGCGGTCCGAGGAAATGAATACAACATCAAGCGCTATAAGCGTGTGGCGCCCGCATCAGAAGACGTGACGCTCCCCTTTGGCCGTCTTTTGGCTGGACCAGCTGACTTCACGCCTGTCATTCTCGACCCTGACGAACTGAGTCCTTCCGGCTTCACCTGGTGTCATGAATTTGCACAAGCAATCATTGTTCTTTCGCCAATTGCAGTTTTTGCCGATCACT
>JBDTAW010000160.1:0-7600 GCA_039924445.1 Gemmatimonadaceae bacterium | reverse complement strand
GCGCACGCCGAGCCTCGGCGATCGTCGCGGTTTCGGCAGGAGTAGCGGAGAGACTGATTCGCAACGGTGCGCCTCCGGCGTTGGTACACGTTATTCGGAACGCGATGAGTTCCACCTCGCATATCGTGGACCGTGCAGAAGCTCGCGAACGGCTGGGCCGCGGGAGCGGACAACAGATCGGATGGATAGGACGACTCAGTTCGGAGAAGGGCCCCGACGTCATGCTCGCTGCAATGGCGCAACTTGCAGATCTCGACGTGAATCTCTCATTCGTCGGCGACGGCCCGGATCTGGTTGGGTTGACGCAGCGTGCCGAGGAGATGGGTATTGCAGCACGCATCAGGTTCCACGGTCGCGTGCCGGCTGCAGGAAGCCTGCTCCGTGCCTTCGATGTCATCGCATTGAGCTCGCGCACTGAAGGAACGCCAATGGTGATCCTCGAGGCCATGTCTTCCCAGGTACCGATAGTAGCGACGCAGGTTGGTGGCGTCCCCGACATGCTTTCACCGACCGAGGCGCTGCTCGTCCCTCCCGACAACCCCACTGCTCTCGCGAACGCACTCAGGTCCGCTCTTGCAGATGGCGCCGCTTCAGCGATCCGCGCATCGCGCGCATACGAGCGACTGATCAGCGAGTTCGACGTCGATGCCTGGCTTGCGAAATATGAAGCTCTCTATCGATCGATCCAACCTGCGAACAGGAAGCCGAACCGATGAATGTGCTTCTTGCGATACTGATACTGCTTCCGTTGATCATCGGAGTGTATGCCTATATCGGCTACCCGTTGCTGCTCAAACTGGTCGCGTCCCTGGTGGGAGATCGCGAAATAGCGGGGAACGATTTTGCATGGCCGTCCATCACTATCACAGTGCCATGTTACAATGAAGAGCGAAACATCCGCTCGACGCTCGACGCATTGCTCGCGATCGATTATCCACCCGATCGTCGTCAGATACTCGTCATATCCGATGCGTCGTCCGACGGGACTGACGGCATCGTAGGCGAATACGCGGACAGAGGAGTCGAGCTGCTGCGGCTCGACAGACGGCGAGGCAAGAGTGCCGCAGAGAATGCTGCTGGCGCAGCGGCTCGCGGAGAGATCATCGTCAACACCGACGCCACCATTCGCATCCTGCCCAATGCGCTGAAGGCACTCGTACACGCATTTTCCGACCCACACGTCGGAGTTGCATCGGGCCGCGACGTGAGTGTCCTGTCAGTCACGGAGCCCGGCACTGCAATCGGTGGGAGCGGCGAGTCTGGTTACGTCGGCTACGAGATGAACATCCGTGCACTGGAGACACGCGTCGGATCGATAGTTGGTGCGAGCGGCTGTTTTTACGGGATCCGCGCGTCGCTTTATGACAGTGAATTTCCCGAAACGCTGAGCCGCGACTTCGCCTCTGCACTGATGGCGGCGGAAAACGGCTATCGCGCGGTTTCCGTGAACGATGCAGTGTGTCTCGTACCGCAGACAAAGTCGTTGCAGTCGGAATTCCGCCGCAAGATCCGAACGATGGCGCGCGGCCTGCAAACGCTGTGGTTCAAGCGCCATCTTTTGAATCCGTTCAGGTATGGGGCATTTGCGTGGATGCTGTTCAGCCACAAGCTGTGCCGTTGGCTGGTTTACCCTGCGCTCCCAATTGCCGCCGTCGCCCTCGTGGTCGCAAGCGTACACTCGCGTGCGTGGCTCGTGCTGCTGATCGCGAGCCTCATTGGAGCGCTGGTAGGCGTCATCGGAATGCGGTGGCCAGCCGGCAAACGGGTCCCCGGGCTCATCCGACTGGCAGGCTTCGCCGTCGCCTCAAATGTGGCAGGCATTCTCGCGTGGCTCCAGGTCCTGCGCAACAAGCGCATGGCAGTCTGGGAGCCCACCCGCAGATAGCTTGGGTCGCCAAGTGCCTCGGCCGATGCTTAGGAGATGAACCGAACACGGCTCCCGGAACGGAATCTCGACGTCATGCGAGCGATCGCGGTGGCCTGCGTCGTGGTTGACCACGTCCTGTGGGCTCGAAACCGGCGCCTGCCATTCATCACAGACTGGCAACTCGGCCGTGCGGGGGTATTGCTCTTTTTTGTCCACACATCGTTGGTATTGATGAGCTCGCTCGAGCGAGGAGGCAGCGGCGCGCATTGGGTGAGGAAGTTCTACACACGCCGAGCATTCCGCATTTACCCGCTCGCGATCGCCGCAGTGCTGGCAACCGTGCTTTTCCGGATTCCCAGCAATGTGCCCGGAATTTTCACCCAACCGCTAGCTCGCACTGTTGCCGCCAACATGCTGCTCGTACAGAATATTTCCAACGACCGCAGCATCATGGGAATGCTGTGGACGTTGCCGATCGAAGTGCAGATGTACGTAATGCTACCGCTGCTCTTCCTTGCTGCAAGAAAGTCGGTATACCACGTGCTGGTAGCGCTGACAGCCGGTGTGATGTTTGCGCTTGCGGTGCAGTACGCTCCGGTACCGGGACTGTGGCGACTGGGTGTCGGGATTTTTGTGCCGTGCTTTATCGGCGGTGTACTGGCATTCGCAATCCTAAGGCTGCAGCCGCAATTCAAGCTCCCTGCCTGGACCTGGATCCCATTCCTGGCGCTCGTAACTGCGAGCTTCGTCCTCCTCGGACCCACTGCAACACGATCCGAACCAGGCTGGGCCTTCTGTATCGCGGTTGGATGCGCAATCCCGTTCGTCACCGAACTGAGCGATTCAAGATTGACTCGCATCGCGAAAACGGTCTGCACCTACAGCTACGGGACCTATTTGCTGCTGGTACCAGCGATCTGGATAGGCTTTGTAGAATTGAGGACGCAGGCAGTCGCGTTACAATGGCTCGCGTTCGGCGCGGCACTATTCGCCCTTCCCTGGGCCGCCTACACGTTCATCGAGCATCCGGGTATCGAAACCGGCCGCAAGCTGACTGGCGGTCGAAACACAGCGTTGGCAAGCACGATCCCGGTTCCGTAGCCGCGCCGGTCAGTCGAACCTTCAGCAGGCTCCGCGCTTGAACAGCATGACGGGAAGTGTTCGCGCCATGATCTTGAGGTCCTCGACGAGCGACTGACGTTCGAGGTACTCGAGATCGAACTCGACCTTTGCACGCACATCGTCGATCGATGAGTCATACGCCCGGTTGATCTGTGCCCAGCCGGTAATTCCCGGGCGCGCACGCTGCCTGAGTGGATACGTATCAATGCTCTGCCGGAGCTCCGCGAAGATACTCGGGCGTTCGGGACGCGGTCCAACGATGTTCATGTCGCCAAGTACGACATTGACGAGTTGAGGCAACTCGTCCAGGCGCGTTTTACGGAGGAACTCCCCGACCGGTGTTACGCGGGGATCGGCCTTGGTCGCCCAGACGGCTCCGGTACCCTGTTCCGCGTCCACGCGCATCGAGCGGAACTTGATTATTCTGAACGCCCGCCCACCGACGTTGTCATGTCGCCTGTCGAATACCGCAGTCGCGGACCGGCGACGACGATCCATCCCGACGCGCGTCTGCACATAGAACACCGGCCCCCTCGATGTGAGCTTGATCGCCAGTGCGACAAACGCCATCACAGGCGCGAGGAAGATCAGCGATACAACGGCAATCACGACGTTCAGTACGCGGTTTGCGACTTCCGAGCGCTGCTGCGGCACTACGTGAAGATGGGCAGCGGCTCTGGACTCGGCGGTCGTTCCAAGCAAGGGCGACTCGTCCGCCATTCCCGTCGCCATGAGCCGGAATAACTCTGCATCCCCCATGCGCCCTACCGGTACCTCGCGATCCGGCATGCCGGCGTCAAACTGGCCGACGTCAGCCTGCGGCGCTCGCGACGCATTCCGACGCGCGCCCGGAACCGGGAGGTTCAGTATCGTTGGGTCGATGCCCAACCAGTTGGGGTCCTTCGAGTTGAGTTCCATCAGCAATAATCCGCGGTGAAAAGGTGCTACAGTTTGAAACTATCGTCGTGATGCAAAGTAGAGCGCGAGTGAGAGAAGCGGCACTGCAACTCCAACAACTTTCAGAATCGTGTCGAATGACGATGTCGGTTTCGCTCCAACGATCAGTTGATCACCCGGCGCCACTTGCAACTGATCCAGAGTTTGACCAGCGGATAGAGCACTGGCTACCTGCTCCTTCGTCGCCACGTCCACGTCGCCACGCTTTACCACGGTCCGGTTGAGGTCGGCGGTCCCAGTCGGTCCACCCGCAGTCATTACAACGTCGCTCAACAACGCGTCGCTGGGGACAGTATAAAACCCGGGACGCATAACCTGACCCAGAACCGCCAGCCGAACCAACGCGGTAGCGTGTACGACCGGATCCTTGATGAACTTACTGATTTCTTGCGTCAGATATTTCTGAACATCAGCGCGTTTCACGCCGACCAGCGAGATATCACTCAATCCGGTGAGCCGAAGAATCAATCCTTCTCTCACGGCTACCGTGTCTCTGACTACCTGCGGACCTTCAACGGTCAGCGCGATCCGATCGCCAACGTGAAACCCGTCAGGCATTTCCTGTTGTGCGTTAGCCGAAGCCGCAACCGATACCACGATCGCCGCTGCGGCTCCAATTGCCTTGAGTCCTCTGACACATCCAGAAACAGCTGTCATTCAGTAATCCTCCAGTTAAGCAGCGATTGTGCCACGCTCACGGCGAGCGCACGAACACATCAAGTCATTACACCACAACGGTTTAACAATTTCATCAAATCGGCCATGTGAATGCTGGAGCCTCTTTTGTGTGGCGCGCGCGCCACAACTACCGCTCCGAGGCATTCTATCGCTGCACTCGCGCCTCGAGTGCATCCATCAAAATCCCCGCCTGTTGACTGCGTGAAAACCGGACATCCCGACCGACCGGCGTTGGACGTCCACCAGCACGCCACTCGAGATATCGTCTTTTGATAATCTCCGCGATCGCCGGTGTATCACTCGGCGAAGCAACATCCGCTCCCGTTCCTTCCAGCAGCAACGCTGTCGCACTTCCTGGAGCAGAAAGAGCGAGAATCCATGCCGGGAATCTTACGCATTCGAACGTCTTTGCAGGTATCGCGGCCATATTGGTTCCTGACATCGTTACGAGCATGCTCGCTTCCGCCATGAACCGCATTGCTTCCGAATGCGGCCGAGGGGACCCCGTGCGCACGTAGGCCTCGATCCCTTCGGCGCGCGCCACCTCCCCGATCGGAAAGCCGCCGACCGCCTCCAGGTCGCCTATGAACTCCAGAGTCAGGTCGTCAGGCGTCAGCGAATATTCTCGAATCACGCGCCCCGCAGCTTCAAAAAGCGCGCGGGGATCACGATCCAGATAAACCGTCCCGGCGTGGGCAATCACAAACCTGTCCGGCCGCACCGCCGATAGTAGCTCGTCGTCATCACTTCCGTTGGTCACCGTAATGATGTCCCGGGAGCGCAGCGGATAGCTGCTCGACATCTGGCGACGAGCGACTTCCGTGTTGGCGACGACCAGAGTCGCCCGCTCCACGGCCCTTCGTTCGTACCGGCGCGCGAGAAGAGTCCAGGCCGGTGTCGCAATCCCTTCGGGCAGACGCTCGACGTGGCTCCAGGGATCGCGCATATCCATGACGAACGGAATGCCGTATCTGAAAGAGAGCCGACGGCCAATGTCATGAGTCATGAACGGCGGCGCCGACGTCACAACTGCGCGATGGATACGCGGATCGAAGATTGACGCAACGGCGTCCATCACTCCGTCACCCCAAGCGCTGATGCGGGCGAAGTCTAGCGCCGCCCAGTAAGCTCGCATCCACCCGCGCGGAGTGTGCAGCGCCCAGCGGAGGTCGGATCGCGGAATGGAAGTCGGACGCGGTGGCGAAGCGACCACAGTTGCTGCCACCTGCCCAAGCGAGGCATCGGCGCTGGACGGACTCCGTTTGAAGGCGCGCCAGACCGCGTTCTCGAATCGTTCAATCCTCAGTGCTGGCGCTGCAACCGCGAAAACACGCACTCCGGCGGGAAGTGCGCGTTTCGCCTGCTCAATCCCACTCGCAGACACGTCGCCGCGCATGAAGACATCAATCCCCCAGCCGCGCTCAGCCGCAAAGTGAGAGAATTTTTCCCAGCGTCGAGCACCGACTGCGCGATCAGGAGGAAAATGATAGCTGATAACAAGGAGACGCCGGCCACCCTGCTCGCCGACGTCCTTGTTTTGATAGAAAACGTTCATCCGGAGTTACGACCCACGCAGCGAAATCAGCTCGACTTCTCCGTACCCGGCTCGAGGACTGCGACTTCGTCCTTGATAAAGTCCGGATCTGTGTCCGTATCCGGACCGTATCCATAGAGATACGAGTACTCCGCGTACACGTCGGCAGCGGAAACGGCGTTCACCACCGCACCGATGATGCGGACTGGCAGGCGCTCCATCAGCTTGAGCTTGGCCTTTGCAACTCTGCGATCCGTATGACCCGTACGCATGACGAGAAGCATGTTGCGCGTTGCAACACTCAGGGCGTACGCATCCACGCCGGCAGCAAGTGGCGCGCTGTCGATGATGATGACATCGAATTTGGAACGCACCATACTCAACAAGGCCGGCAGTCGCGCCGAGGTGAGTAACTCAGGACCGCGATGTCTCCGCGTACCCGATGCAATGAGAGTCAACGCACCGTGTACTGGCACCTCGCGCATCACGTGCGCTGCATCCACTTCGCCAGCAAGGTAGTCCAGCAGGCCCGGGCGGCGATCGATGCCGAATATCGAGTGCAACTTGCCGCGTCGAATGTCGCCGTCAATCAGCAGTGTTCGGAACCCCGCTTCAGCGAAGGATAGTGCAAGATTCGATGAGATCATCGACTTGCCATCTCCCACACCGGGGCTCGACACCGTCACCATGACAGGAGGCGCGTCGAACATGTGATGCAGATTCATGCGCAAGCCGCGGAAGGCTTCGACGCTCTGCAACACTGCGTCTGGATCCTTCGCCGCTTCGTCCGGCTTCGGCACTGTCGGAATCGCGCCGATCACGTCGAGTTTGAGCTCGTCAGGAATCTGCTCGGGATACCTGAATCGATGATCGATCAGGTCGAACAGCAGCGCGATGATAACGCCGAGCCCGAGCGCACCCATGAACCCACCGCCGACAAGCATCGCCTTGACATTGCGTTGCGCACTTGCAGCTGGCAGTGCCGGATCGAGGATCGATACATCCGGGACCGTGCTTTCTGCGCCAAGGCGCGCGGTTTCGTACCTGTTCTCGACGTTGGTGTAGAGACCCGTGGCTGTTGAGAGGTTGCGCGCGAGACGCTGTTCTTCCGTTGTCCGTGCTGGAATGCCATGCAACGCGATGGAGTCGGCACGGATGTCACTCGCGAGAAGGCCTTCGCGCTTTGTCAACAGCGTGACCTGCGTACTCATGAGGTCCGGAATAGTCTTTGTGCGAAGCTCGTGCACCGCGGCGATCTGGTTCTTCACGGCGGGGAATGAATCTGTGTAGGACTGCCGCATGATGCGAAGCTTGGACTCCTGCTCAATCAGATCCTTGAGTGCCGAACCCAGCATTGGCGCGCTCTGTATGGCCGGAATCGCCGCAAGCACATCGGGTGAGAAATTCCCCTGGCGCGCCGAAGGGATCAACGCCTGAAGTGA
>JBDTAW010000159.1:0-32772 GCA_039924445.1 Gemmatimonadaceae bacterium | reverse complement strand
GCGAAGCGGCTCAATGCCACCTTCGCGATTATCGACAAGCGACGACCCAAGGCCAATGTGGCCGAAGTCGTCAACGTCGTTGGCGAGGTCGGCGACCGGGATTGTCTTTTGGTGGACGACATGATCGACACGGCGGGTACCATGTGTGAAGCGGCTCGCGCGCTCAAGGCTCTGGGTGCGCGTGACGTGTATGTCTGCGCAACGCACGCACTGTTCTCTGGCCCTGCCATCGAACGTCTGAGCGCCGCACCCATAACGGAGGTGGCGGTAACTGATACCGTCGCGATTCCGCCGGAGCGAATGTTTCCCTCGCTGAAGATTCTTTCAGTGGGTGAGCTTCTTTCCAAAGCAATTCGTTACATCCACTCCGAGCAGTCGGTCAGCTCGCTATTCGAATAGGGGTTCAGCATGGCAACAGCATCACTTTCCGCAACTCGTCGCGCAGATACCGGCAAGGGCAACGCACGATCGCTCCGCCGCGACGGCCAGATTCCGGCGGTCATCTACGGACACGCGCGCGAATCGCAGCCGCTCGCCGTCGCTGCACGCGACCTCGAAAAACTGCTGTCACGCATTTCCGCGGACAACACAGTTGTCGAGCTCGACGTTGAAGGCACGACTTCACGCGCCCTCATCCGCGAGATCCAGCGCCACCCGTTCAAGCGCGCGATTCTTCACGTCGATTTCCAGGAGCTGGTCGCTGGCGAGAAGATGATCGTTCGTGTCCCGATCCGCCTGATCGGTATTCCGGCTGGCGTTCGGCTCGGCGGCGGTATCATCGACCACACATTGCGTGAATTGACGATTTCCGTTGATCCGGCATCGATGCCCAGCCAGATCGAAGTCGACATCGCGGACCTGGAAATCGGTGGTTCGGTCCATGTCAACCAACTCAAGGTTCCGGACGGCGTGACCGTGCTCGACGAGCCCGGCGCTGCGGTCGTGGTCATCGCAACACCGCGCGCAGCAGTCGAAGCCGTTGCCGCTGAGGTCGAGCCGACGTCTGCAGAGCCCGAAGTCATTCGCGCCAAGAAGCCGGAAGAGGGTGCAGAGCCCGAGAAGAAGTAACTCGCTCCAACCACGTCAGAGGGCGGGCGAGTACTTCTTCTCGCCCGCCCTTTTTCGTTCCACCAGGTCATCGTGAAACTCATCGTAGGACTCGGCAATCCCGGACGCGAATACGCACTGACGCGCCACAATGTAGGCTGGTGGCTGGTGGATCATCTCGCCGAGCACTGGCACTTTGATGGCTGGCGCAAGGACAACGACGCGCAGGTGTCGAATGGAATGGTCGGGAACGTGAAGGTTCGGCTGATGAAGCCGCAGACGTTCATGAACCTGAGCGGCGACGCGCTGCGTCCTTATACTCGCCGCCCTTTCTGGGCGCCTGCGACGGATCTGCTCGTGATTTCAGACGAAGTTGCAATCCCCGTCGGCCGCTATCGCACGCGCGCGAAGGGTAGCGCCGGCGGACACAACGGACTCAAGAGCATCGAGCACACGATCAAGACGCAGGAGTATGCACGCCTGCGTATCGGAGTCGGGCCGCCGGCCGACAGACAGATTTCGGGCGACCTCGCAGATTACGTGCTCTCTCCGTGCAGCAAAATGGATCGCGACGAAATCAAGTCATTGCTGCCGTCGATGACGGATGCATGCGAGGCGTGGCTGCGTGGCGACGTCGACGCAGCAATGCGACTGAACAATTGATGATGGCCACAAAAAGCATTACTCATATCTTCATTACCAAATGCTAAAGCTCGGGATCGTAGGACTTCCAAACGTCGGCAAATCAACACTGTTCAACGCGCTCACCGCCGCGAGTGCTGAAGCCGCGAATTATCCGTTCTGTACCGTCGAACCAAACGTCGGGATGGTAGAAGTACCCGACACGCGGCTCGCACAGCTAGCGGAAATCGTCCATCCCAAAAAGATCGTCCCCGCTGTCGTGCAGTTCGTCGATATCGCCGGCCTTGTAAAGGGCGCCGCCGATGGTGAAGGACTCGGTAACAAGTTCCTGGCGAACATCCGCGAGACAGATGCGATCGTGCACGTCGTTCGCTGCTTCGAAGATGAAGACGTGACGCACGTGATGGGCGGCGTCGATCCTGCGCGCGATCGCGAAGTGATCGAGTTCGAACTCGCCATCGCTGACCTCGCGACTCTGGAGAAGCGGCTCGACAAGACGCGGCGCACGGCGAAAACCGGCGACAAGGATGCTACCAACGAGTTGGTCGTGCTCGAGCGGGCAAACGAATTTCTGAAGGAAGGCCGCGGCCTCTGGCACGCCTCGCTCACGTCACACGAGAAGGAAGTGCTTGCACCGTTGTCATTGCTCACGGTGAAACCCGTGCTATACGCGGCCAATGTAAGCGACGCGGAATTGACCGGAGACGAGGGGAAGCATCTCAAGGCATTGCGCGCCGCCGTTGCCGCAAGCGGCGAGACCGCCGAAGTCGTCCCATTCTCTGCCAAGATCGAGGCCGAACTGGCCGAACTGCCACCGGAAGATCGCGGCGACTTTCTGGCTTCACTCGGACTGGATAGTGCCGGGCTGGATCGGCTCATCCGGGCCGGTTATCACCTGCTCGGGCTTCAGACCTACTTCACCGCTGGTGAGCAGGAAGTGCGGGCCTGGACCATTCATCGCGGCGACACCGCTCCGCAGGCGGCAGGCGTGATACACACCGACTTTGAACGGGGCTTTATCAAGGCTGATACGGTTGCCTTCGACGCGTTCATCAACGATGGCGGCTGGAAGGACGCGCGGGAGAAAGGCGACGTGCGGTCCGAAGGCAAGGAATACGTCGTGAAGGACGGGGACGTGCTGCTGTTCAAGTTCAACGTGTAGCGCGGGGGCTTTACGGAGGCCACTGGTTCGGCCAACCGGATTGGCTATATTTCAAGGCTACACAAAAACCCATCCCTTCCCTCGGTTAAGGCAACCAACCGGGGGCGGTTATGACCACAAGGAGGATTGCCAGCACATGACTCGTGAATACGAGGCGGTGTACATCTTCGATTCTGCGCTCGAAGACGCCGCCATCACCGAGAAGTTGAGCCGCCACCACGGCCTGCTCAGCCTCACCGAAGAAGCAAAGCTGGACATCTGGGGCCGCCGTCAACTGGCCTACAAGATCGGTCGCCACGAAAATGGCTACTACGTCGTCGCGCGTTTCGCCGCCGACACCACGACCCTTCCCGAGTTCGAGCGGTCGCTCAAGCTCGATGATGGCGTCATTCGCTATCTCATAAGTCTCTACGAACACGAGCTCGGCATCCCGGCCGACCGCGTTGAAGCCAATGCGGAGCGCGAGCGCGCAATGGCGGAAGACGAAGACGAAGACGACGAGGACTGACAAATGGCCAGACGCAACAAGAAAGTATCGCCGGTGCTTGAGGCCGGAATCCGCTTCATCGACTACAAGGATGAGCGCTTCCTCAGCCGTTTCATCACCGAAAACGGCAAGATCCTTCCCGGCCGCCTGAGCGGTGTCGATGCCCGGCATCAGCGCCAGTTGGCACGCGCAATCAAACGTGCGCGTTATCTGGCGTTACTGCCGTACACGAGGAGCCAGGGCGCCTAGCCAGGCGTCCGGTCACTCTGTGTCACGTCGTCTCCTTGCACCGGGTTGGCGATCCGCGCTCCTGGCGCTCATCGTCTTCCTGGTGCTTCCGGACTTTCCGAGCGCGCTGCGTTCGATAGTACCCATCACGGAAACGTGGATCCTGCTTGCTGCGGGGCTCGCGATTTGTGCGGCTCTGGGCTGGTGGAATGGAGGTGGCGGTTGGCTGGCCATAGCTGCGATCCTGCTTGCCTGGTACGCCGCAATGGCTCCCGTAGGAACAGGGCCGGGTGAGTACCGATCACTGGTTCACGGATGGACGCTTCTCCTCGGAGCTTCGTTCGGCCTGGCGTCGCTGCTGACACCGGGCCAGAGGTTCCTTATTCGCGGCCTGGGGGCTGTGGGGATTGCGACAGTTATCGCATTCGCCGTTGCGATCTCCACCCCGGATGGAGTCTCGTCGGTTCGATCAGTGATGAAAACGGAGTTCAGTAAGCGTACTGAAGCGACGATTTCTGAAGTGAACAAAATGGCGGCGACGCCATTCTGGAAGTCCGCAGCAGAACGAAATCCGAGTCTGGACAGCATGGTCGCGTCCAACGTGACTGAGTTGCGCTTGATCGGAGATCGGGCACCGAATACTGTTCCGGCGCTCGTGGCCGTTGAATCGCTTCTTGCGCTGGCGCTGGGCTGGGTGATCTATCACAGGCTTTCGACGGCAGATCTGGGCCCGGGACTGGGGTCAGTGAAGGAGTTTCGATTCAACGACCAGCTAGTTTGGGGACTGGCGGTCGGTGCGACGATTTTCTTCCTCCCCGTATTTGCTGACGGAAGAAATGCTGGACTGAATTTGCTGGTGTTTTTCGGAGCGCTATATCTCCTGCGAGGGGTTGGCGTGCTCTCGTTCATGACGCGGAGCAAGTGGGCGGCAACGCTGCTGATAGCGATGACTGTTCTTGCACCGCTCATGCTCGGCGCACTGGCGCTCGGAATTGGTCTTGGGGACACGTGGATGGACTGGCGCACTCGCGCGCAGGCGAAAAAGTGATTGACGTTCAACAGGGGAGTTGAGGTAACCATGGATGTAATTCTTCGGCAGGCGGTTGAAAATCTGGGATATACCGGAGACGTTGTCACAGTCTCGAGTGGCTTCGGTCGCAATTACCTTCTTCCGCGCGGGATAGCTTACCTCGCGACTGAGGGTAACAAGCGGAAGATCGCGCAGGAGCGTCAGCGTCTCGAGGTCGCAGAGGAATCGCGCCGCGGGTCCGCACGCGAACTCGCCGACAAGCTGGAACAGGTCTCGCTCACCTTTTCCGCGCGTGTCGGAGAGGAAGGCAAGCTGTTCGGTTCGGTAACATCGGGCGACATAGCAGCGCAACTTGCTGCTCAGGGTTTGCAAATCGAGAAGCGCCAGGTTGAGCTTCACGAGCCGATCAAGGCCCTTGGCGTCTACCGCGTGCCCGTCCGGCTTCACGCCGACGTCCACCCGGAGATCAAGGTCTGGGTCATAAAACAGTAAAAGAATGGTCCCATGGCCGCTGGAACGGATAGCCAAAAGTCCTCCATTCCCAAGCCGTGGCCTTGAAAACCGCCAGACTGCATTTCTCTGCTGCTCCACACGAGGTTGCAGCCGGACGGTGGGAAGCGACGTAGCAGATCGGGGGCGCGCGGCCGCAAGCCAGCGTCTCCGATCTTGTTTCATGACCATTCACCGACGGACGGCAGCCGGCAGCCGCCACGCGGCAGCCGCCAGCCGACAGAGTAGTCTCCCGAAACTTTCGCTGGCGCACGAAATGCTGTTTCCCGTGTAGAATTATCGCTTTGGAGTTCCCGGCGAAGTCTTGCAGTCCGTAACCCTGTTCTGGAGTCGAATGGCAGCCGCAAATCGTTCATCTTCTCTGGCCGCCGCGCAACGCGCAGCGGCTGTGTGTGTAGACGTCAAGGCGAATGACGTCGTGATACTGAACCTTGATGGCGTCAGCGATATGACTGACTGCTTTCTGATTGCCAGCGGTACGTCCGATACGCATGTGAGGTCCATCGCGGAACACGTGATGTCCGAGCTGCGCAAGGAGGGCATGCGGGCGCATCACGTTGAGGGAATGAGCCAGGGGCGATGGGTGCTTCTCGATTACGTCGATTTTCTGGTTCACATTTTCCACCCAACGCTGCGGGATTTCTACCAGCTCGAACGTCTCTGGGGTGATGCTGAAGTCGTTCCAGTCAATAGCGAGCATGCAACGGAGACTGCAAAATGACTTTCGCTTCGCGGGTATTTGGCGTTCTGGCGGCTGGTGCACTGCTGGTCTCCGCACCAACCGCGAAAGCGCAGAGGTACTTTGGTCAGAATCAGGTCAAGTACCGGTACTTTCACTGGCGCGTCCTTGAGACGGAACACTTCCTGATCCACTACTATCCGGAGGAACAGCTTCCCGTACATGACGCGGCTCGAATTGCGGAGCGCTCCTATTCCCGCCTCTCCCGGCTTCTCGGACATCAATTTCGTGAAAAGAAACCGATTCTCCTGTATGCCTCCCGGCAGGATTTCGCTCAGAGCAATATCAACGGTGACCTTGGTGAGGGCGTCGGCGGTGTGACGGAACCGATGCGTCAGCGTATCGAACTCCCCTTCACGGGTGACTACGACAGCTTCCAGCACGTGCTGACGCACGAAATGGTTCACCAGTTCCAGTTCGATGTGTTCGCCGAGGGCAAGGCAGGCGCCAATCTGCAGAATCTGATGCAGGTAAATCCGCCACTCTGGTTCATGGAAGGAATGGCCGAGTATCTGTCACTCGGTCCGAATCATCCACTCACCACCATGTGGATCCGGAACGCGGTCGAGAACGGAAAGCTCCCGACGATCAAACAGATGACCGACGACCCGAACGACTACTTCCCGTATCGCTACGGTGAGGCGTTGTGGCGTTACATCGGAGAGCGCTGGGGCGATGCTGCCGTCGGTGAGATCCTGCAGAGCGTGACCACGTCGGGACTGGATCGCGGCTTCGAGAAGGAGCTCGGTGTAAACCTGGAGCAATTAAGCGAGCAGTGGCGCGCAGCAACGCGCGCGGAGTATCTGCCACAACTCGCGACAATGCAGCGTGTGCGCGACTTCGCGACCCCACTGCTCACGCCAAAAATCACCACCGGCAGCATTTTCATATCGCCTGTGCTTTCACCCGACGGCAAGCTGATCGCGTTCCTGTCAAATGGGAGCGTCAAGAAGGGTGAGATTTTCATCGATCTCTATCTCGGCGACGCCACCACGGGAAAGCGCCTCAAGCGTCTGGTCCGAACGACAACCAATCCACGATTCGAAGAACTGCGCCTGTTGTACTCGCAGGGTTCATTCTCGCCAGACAGCAAGCATTTCGCCTTTACAGCGCAGACCGAAGGCCGAGACGTCCTCTCGATCGCGGACATTGCAACGGGCAAAGTGGTGCAGTACGACAAGCTGCCTGTGGATGGTGTGCTGAGTCCGTCCTATTCGCCCGACGGAAAGCACATTGTGTTCAGCGGCGTTGCGAACGCGGTAACCGATCTCTACATCGTGGACGCGGACGGCAAGAACCTTCGCCACATCACGAAGGACCGGTATGGCGATCTCATGCCATCGTGGTCGCCAGATGGTACCAGAATCGCTTTCGCGACAGATCGAGCGAGCACAAATCTGGCGACCCTCGATCTGGGGAAGTTGCAAATCGCGATATTCAACGTCGCCAATGGCACGAGTGAAGTGCTGCCGAATCAGCAGGGACTCAACATAAATCCGACGTGGTCGCCGGACGGCAAGTTGCTCGCGTACGTATCCGACCGTAACGGAACTCCCAACATCTACCTGCACGACTTCGCCGACGGACAGGATGAACGTGTTACCAATGTCCAATCTGGAATCAGTCAGTTCACCGAAACAAGTCCCGTAATGAGCTGGTCGCGCGCAACGGACCGGCTTGCGTTCACATACTTCGATAGCAACGACTACACCGTCTGGTACATCGATCACCCGCAGCAGTACGCGACGACGATCCCGCCGAATCAGCCAGTTGTCGCATCCACACCTGCGTCCGCTGGTGTTGTGCACGACTCGACACCCGGTCGTGTGAGCGGTGCGGTTTCGACATATCGATCGCCGTCGGGCGCCAGACAATCGGCGACGATATCGACTGCGGAAGCGGTCGACAGCTCGACTGTGTCCAGCGTCGCGACACTGCTGGCTGATCCGGTGACGGGGATGCCGGACACTCTCACCTTCAAGGAATATCCCTACAAGGTGAGCTTCGCTCCGGATTACATCAGTGGCGGCACTATTGGAGTATCAACAGGCAGCGGTTACGGAACGCAATACGGCGGTGGTACAACGCTTGTATTCAGCGATCTTACAGGTGATCACGAGCTCGCAGTCGGTGGTGGCATTTACGGTAGACTACAGGATGCCAGCCTTCTCTTTGCATACGGGAACCTGAGTCATCGGTGGCAGTACATAACCGGCGTATCGCAGGACGTATCGTACCTGAGTACCGGATACAGTCAGTCACCGACTGGTTACCAGCAGAGTTACGAGTTCCTACGCTATGTGAGTCGTAGCGCGTCGATAACTGCGGCGTATCCATTCAATCGGTTTCAGCGATTTGAGTTCAGTCTGGGGGCAAACGCAATTGGGCGTGGATTCGTGACGCAGAATTACGATCTTTTGAGTGGAAGTCAGAGCATGACGAACGGTCAGTCGCTCGGCACGCTTACGTATCTATCCCCGAGCGCAGCATACGTCACTGACAATTCCCTGTTCGGCGTAACCGGGCCAATCAGCGGTCGACGGATGCGATTCTCAGCGACGCCTGCGGTAGGCAACCTGAAGTTCATCAATTATTCCGTCGACTATCGGCGTTACGATCCGATCGTCTTCAACGCGCTGACGTTTGCAACGCGGGCGTTCTTCACGGGGTCGTATGGTCGTGACGCGGACCTGCTGCCGATCTACGTTGGCAATCCAAGTTTTGTGCGTGGATATGATCAGTCGAGTTTCTACGGCGGTTATTCCTGTCAATCGTTCCTCGGCCAGGGGAGTGTCTACTCCAACGGCTGTTCCGCTCCGCGATTGATCGGTACGCGTGCGGTTGTGTTCAACGAGGAACTCCGATTCCCGATCATCCGGCGTTTCGACCTGGGCGCACTGCCCATCGGATTGCCGCCGGTCGATGGAGCGCTCTTCTACGACGCGGGCCTGGCCTGGAATGCGGGCCAGGCGATCCACTTCGCGAGACCTGCGAACTACAACCCCAATCAGGACATCGATCGCTACTTCCTGCGCAGTTACGGCGGTGCATTACGTGTGAATCTGTTCAATATTGCAGTGCTTAACTGGTCGGTGGCCCGACCCCTTGACAGGCCCGGATTCACCAAATTCTACTGGACATTTTCGCTCGGCGTAGGATACTAGACACGCCCGGTCAAGCGAATCCAAACAATGGGCGCTGTCCTGCTGGACGGCGCCCATTTTTTGGTCCGTTGAAAGCGTGACGCGTACTGCTGTCTTCGATTAAATTCCCGCGGTGCACAGACGGCTCTTCATCCCCTTGTTGTTACTCCCTGCACTCGCGTGCGGCCGAGACCAGCGAGCGAGCAAGGATTCCGTGGACGACCTGGCTCGCGCCGAGGCGACCCGCGGTCCCGATCCAATTCTCATCCGGATGCCTCGAGCGGGAGGCACTGTCACCGCGTACCTTTACCCGCGGCTGGATTCCACAGTCTGGACTGGCAGATCCACGTCCGTCGAACGCGTGCTCGGCTTCGACCCGGAGGGGGGCGCGCTCGCTGTCGTGGATGAAAAGGGGCAACCCGCCAGAGTGGATTTGCGTGGCGCCTCCCCAGCGATCGCATCCAAGGCGAAACTCGGCTCGATTACAACACCCAACGGCGTAGAGATCTACGGGATCGACGCCGCAGGATCGGTCCAACGGCTCACGCGCGGCGGAGATTGGACATTCAAGCCGCCAATTCCGGCCAAGAGGGTATTCCCGCAGGCCGACGGCACCATTGTAATTGCGGCGCAGCGCGGCAAGGAGGCCGTTCTCTGGCTGATGCGCCCGCCAGACACGAAAATCCGCGATTCCGTCGCTCTTCCCATAACAATTGGGCCTGTGACCGCGCAGGTCGGTGACCGCGTGTATTTCGCGACGGACACAGCTCTGGTCGGCGTCAGGAGCCGGGATCTGAGCGAGGTACCGCCGATCAGAGTGCACGGTTCCGTCGTGGCCCTTGCGCCTACCCCGAGCGGAGACCGCATCTACGTGGCGACGGCGGACGACTCCGCGCTCGCTGTGGTTGATCGATATACGGACCAGATCAGCACTTCGATCGTTCTGCCCGGAAAGATTTCCGACCTGCGAATGGATGGTCTCGGTCGCTACGTCCTGGTCCGCCCAGTCCGGGGGGATTCTGCCTGGGTAATTGCGGTGGCCACCAACCACGTAGTCGGAGCCGTACAGACCAAGTGGACTGGCGATCTCCCGGCGACAGCTCCGGACGGCGCGATCGCGCTGTATTCCGGCCGCGACGTGATCTTTGTCGATGGGGAAACACTTCAGGCAGTGCGTACGATCGCTGGAGGGGCCAGCGACTTCTGGTACTTCACCTTTTGGAACGGCTTCCGGTCGCGAGCAGCGGGCGTCGATGAGCCGGTTTCGTTCGCCATGCCAGACTCAACTCCTCCGGACTCGAGAATCGCGTCTTCAGATTCGACGACACGCGCGACGGTTGACAGTGTGACCCGGCCGGTGCAGTCTGTACCAGCGCCAGCGACTCGGCAGCATCCGCAGCCGGCGCGAGCGGTACCGTCGACCCCGCCAGTAGTTCCGGCACCCACGGCACCCGCATCCAGCCCGTTTACCGTCTCATTCGCCGCGTTGCTAAATGCAGAAAAGGCACATGTGCTGGCAGACAGCATCGCAATTGCAGGAACCCATGCGCGTGTTGTGCCTTCTCAGCGTGCGGGGACAACGGTCTACCGCGTCGTCCTCGGCCCGTTCCCTAACCGCGCCGCCGCGGAACAGGTCGGCCGCGACTCCAAGCGGTCCTTCTGGGTCTTTCCAGGTCAACCATGACGAAAACGACGCCAGTGTCCCCGCCGATGCCCAGTGACACCGCCGAGTTCGGAACCGGCTGGGAAGCCGCAGGACGCCAGATCGCCCCGATGCTCGGCAGCTACTCGGCTGCAGTTATCACTGGAACGGATTCACTGGCCGCCGCACATGTGGCGATCGGCATAGGACTGGCAGAGGCAGAGCACAGACGTATCGCGATCGGCGATCTCGTTGGCGAGATCGAACCGATACAGGCGCTCGTCACTACCGATGATCCGCACGGAATCTCAGACAGTTTCACTTTTGGCGTCTCGCTCAACAAGATAGCTCAGCCGATTGACACAACCGGCAACCTGTTCATCATGCCGAGCGGCACCGGAAGCGTTGCAGACCCGGAGATTTACCGCAATTCGCGTTGGCAACGGCTCGCAAACGGATTCCGTGAAGTTGGCGCGCTGCTGTTGCTCGTTGCGCCAGCGGATGCGCCGGGCCTCAAGGAATTGATCGATCAACTTGATGGTGTGGTTCTCGTCGGAGGAACACCGCTCGATTTCGCGCCATACATAAACGTGCTTGCGCGGGTTCCGGCGCCACTTCGCGACTCTCCGCGTAAACCCGAGAAGAAGCCGCTCGCTCTCTGGAAGATCGCAACGCTGCTGCTGTTACTCGTGGCACTTGTTGGGGCCGGTGTCTATTTTCGCATTGCGAACAACGCCGAAAAGACAGCATCGAAGCCCGCATTTCGTCAGCCCGCGCCAGTTGTTGCCGCCCCGGTACCATCGCCGGCTGTCGCCGATTCAATTGCTGTAGGGATTCCTGCAAATCCTGCGGACTCTGCGTCGGCGTCGGCCTACGCCGTTGAAGCTGGCGTATGGAATTCCAAGGATGATGCGAACGAAGCGCTTGCCCGGTTCCGCGACCTGCTTCCGGCAGGAACAATCTCGCCAGTGCCCGTGGGCCCCAACCGTGAGCAATATTTCAAGCTGGTTGTCGGTGCTTATCCAACCCGCAACGAGGCGGATGCGGAACTTGACGTGCTTCGCCATAAAAAGGTGACGCCGACGCCGCAGCTGGGTCTTGTCGTCCGCACACCGTATGCACTGTTGATCGACAGTGCAGTGGCTGGGCGGCCGAGCGAGCTTGTGAGGAAATATCCGGAAGCCAGAAAGTGGGGTTCATACGTACTCGCGCAACGCGATGGTGCGCTGAAGCTCTATGCGGGCGCGTTCGAACGACCAGAAGATGCAGCGTCGCTGATGCAGACATTACGCGCGGCAAACTTGACACCAACTCTTGTATATCGCACAGGGAGAACACCGTAATTGAGGTTGACCAAACTCGAGCTTCACGGCTTCAAATCTTTCGCCGATCACACTGAACTGGTTTTCGAGCCAGGCGCCACGGCAATCGTGGGACCTAACGGTTCGGGCAAGTCCAACGTGTCGGACGCCGTGCGCTGGGTTCTGGGCGAGCAACGCGCGCGCACCTTGCGCGGTGGCAAGATGGAGGATGTGATTTTCCAGGGATCCTCAGCGCGCAAGGCTGTGAACATCGCCGAGGTTTCGCTCCACTTTGATAATGAGGACGGCGGATTCAAGGTGCCGTTCCGCGAGGTGGTAATTACGCGCAGGCTGAGTCGGTCCGGGGAGAGCGACTATTTCATCAATCGCTCGCCAGCCAGGTTGCGTGACATCCATGACATGGTGCGGGGCACCGGATTGGGTGCAGACACCGGTGTTGTGATCGAGTCGCGCATGCTGGACGCACTGCTCTCGGACCGTCCGGATGACCGTCGCGAGCTGTTTGAAGAAGCCGCCGGCATCGGTCTGTATCGTGACCGCAAGCGAAGCACGGAACGCCGACTCGAGGAGACGACCGTCGATCTCGCGAGACTGGGTGATCTGCTGAACGAAAAGGAGAGTCACGTTCGCTCTTTGGCTCGTCAGCGCAAGCGTGCCGAGCGACATGCCGAGTTGATGGCCCGTCGCTTTTCTGTAGATGTTACGCTTGCCGCCCGTGAGATGGTCGCGTGGAGCGTGGAACTCGACGAACTGCGCGACCGGCTGGCGATGCTTCGCGAAGGCGTACCCGCCGAGCACGAACGCGTGTTTGCGGCAGAGGGCGCGCGCGACTCCGCACACGCCACGCGCGCTACAGCCGAAGGCGGCCGTAGCGAGCTGGCGCGCCTTGTTGGAGAGCAGCGTGAGAGTGCGCAGCAGCTTCGCGGCGAGATTGCGGTGGCGGAGGAAAGACGCCGTAACGCCGCAGCCCATCGGGAGCGTGCCGAAGAAGAGCGACGCGAGCGTGGCGACACTGCGCAGCGCGTCGAGGCGGAGCTTGCGGACGCCGCAGCTGCGCGCGCACAAATCGACATCGAACTGGCCGCACTCAGCACACAGCTAGGCGAGCGGACCATGAGTGAGGAGGCAGCACGAAGCGCGCTCTCGGCAGCACGCGGTGCGGTCGAACAGGCCGAGCGCCATGCGCGCGATTTGCGGGAACAGGTGCATCGCCTGACAATGGACCGCGAAGCCGCAGAACGCGAACGGCAGGATATTCTCCGTCGGCACGAAGCTATTCACACGGAACAACTGCAACTCTTCGATGCCGCACAGCTTGTCGGGCGTGAAGCGGAAGAGGCGAAGGTGGCACTCGACATCGCGCGTGTGCGTGTGATCGAAACAGCGGAGCGGAACGAAATCGCCGAAGCTGCGGTGCTCACAGCTCGGGAGGCGGATGCCATCGCCCGTACGGAATCAATGCGGGCCGAGGAGTCGCACGCCGCTCTTGAAGGAAGGGCGCACGCGCTCCAGGCACTTGAGCGCGAGCGCGTCGGCCTCGCACCCGCGGCGGCCAAGCTGTTGCGGGAGCGGGGCAAGTTCGACGATGGCGCGATTCTGGGTCCACTCAGCGACTACATCAGCGCAGATTCGGTTCCCGCCGCACTTATTGAACGCTACCTCGGCGCAACCATTCATGCTGTGCTCGTGCGCGACCGTGCCGCCGCCAACGCAATTCGCGCATGGCATGTTTCGACGCAGCCGGGCCCATTGTTGTTACTGCCGGTAGACACGCAATTCATCGGCAACTCCACTGGATCCGACGACGATCTCGCAGCACTTGTGAATGCGACTGAATCAAGCGCGGCGGGCTGGGTTCGAGCACTTCTCGGTCAAGTCCGACCCGTCGACGAGGCCACTGCATTCATCGATTCCCGCGGGGCTATCTGGTTGCCCGCTGCGGTGGCAGGTCCGGGCCCGCTTCGGCGCCGCGCGGAACTAACCGACATAACGCGTGAGATGGAAACCGCGAAGGCTGCCCTGCTCCACGCCGCCGCCATCGCCGCGAGTGCACGCGAAACGCTGGACCTGGCGATCGTATCTGCGTCAACTGCGGCCGATGCGGCCGCGGTTGCGGCGCGCGAGGCTCGTCGTGCGGAAGAAGTGGTGAACGAGATACTGCGTCGGCATCAGCGAGCGACACGCGAAGTCTCCGAGGCTGAGCTGGCCCTCTCAAAGCTATCCGAGCGGGCTGCGGCACTCGTGCTTCGGGGTCAGGAAATCGATGCGGAAATCAATCGCATCACCGAGGCCGCCCGCGCACAGGACGCAGCACTCCTCGACCACCGTCGCGCACTCAGCGAGTCGGAACGGGCGCATGATGAAACTCGCGAATTGCGAACCGCTGCACAGGTACAGCAGGCGCAGGCACAGGCGCGCGCTCAGGTGGTGACGGATCGCGAACGCCGGCTGAGCGAAGAGCAGACCATGGCGACTTCCCGACTCAGCGCGCTGCATACCGAATTGAGCACGCTTTCGCACGATGACGCCGCATTGACGTCGCAGCTCGCTGACTGGGTGCTCGATCTCGAGGCGAGAGACGGTGTGCTGCGGGATACTGAGTCACAGCTCGCCGACGCGGAACGGGCAGTCAGAACGGCGGATGAGGCACTGTCTGAAGCGGATCATGCGCTCGATCAGGTGCGCCGCGCGACTGCACAGGCGTCGGAACAGCTGCACGCGACGGAACTCCGCCACACCGAACTTTCGGGGCGGAAGACTGCGATCCGCGAGCGACTGGAGACTGAGTGGAGACGACCTCTCGAAGACCTCCTGGCGGAGAACACTCCCCTGGAAGAGGAGGAAGGTGCACTCCGAGCGGAAGCCGCTGATTTGCGAGCACAGCTCGAATCACTGGGCCAGGTAAACCCGCTGGCGATTGAAGAACACCAGGAAGAAAGCAAGGCCGTCGATTTCCTCAAGCAGCAGCGCGGCGATCTGGACGAGGCCCGGGCCAAGTTGCAGCAGGCGATTCGCGAAATCGATGCAACGGCTCGTGAGATGTTTCTTACTACGTTTGCCCAGGTCCGGGAAAACTTCCGTCATATCTTCATGACGTTGTTCGGTGGCGGTGACTGCGACGTGCGGCTTCAGAATCCAGATATGCCGCTGGACAGCGACATCGAGATACACGCGTCTCCGCGTGGCAAGAAGACGCAGCGCATACACCTGCTATCTAGCGGCGAACGCGCGCTCGTAGCACTGTCACTTCTGTTTGGCATCTTCCTGATGAAGCCCAGCCCGTTCTGTCTGATGGACGAAGTTGATGCTCCGCTGGATGATCAGAACATTGGTCGATTCGTGAGAATGCTCAACGAATTCAAGGAGAATACACAGTTTATTGTCATAACGCACAACCCACGCACAACAACCGAATCCGCCGACGCTGTGTACGGCGTAACCATGCAGGAACCGGGCGTCTCGTCAATCGTGAGCGTGCGTCTGCGCGGCCCTGCGGTTGAAGAGGCGATAGCTGGTTCCCTGTCGTCCGAAGCTGTGACGGCCGGAGTTTAATGCGCCAGCCTGTGTCCGTATGCGACGCACCCGCCCGACGCTATACCTGAGATTGAGAGCATCATGCTTGTAGTCATGCGCCACGGCGCACCCGCGGCAGACGTCGAACGTGTCGTCGCGGTTATCGAGGAGATGGGATACGGCGCACATCCAATGCCCGGTGCACAACGCACTGCCGTTGGAATCGTCGGCAACGATGGTCGCGTCGATGCGGGTCGTATCGAAGCTCTACCCAGCGTTGTTCGCATTATTCATGTAACGCAACCGTACAAGCAGGTCTCGCGCGAATGGCGCAACGAGCCAACCATTGTTACAATTGCGCCGGGCGTCTCGTTCGGCGGCGCTGAAGTCCCGATCGTCGCGGGTCCGTGCTCAGTCGAGTCCGAAGCGCAGATCATTCGCGCGGCGGAAATAGCCCGGGATGCCGGAGCCAGCGCACTTCGTGGGGGTGCATTCAAGCCACGCAGCTCGCCATACTCGTTCCAGGGCCTCGGACTCGAAGGGTTGCGCATGCTCGTCCGTGCCCGCGAGGAAACCGGAATGCCGATCGTCACTGAGGCGATGGATGACGAGGGAGCACGACTTGTTGCAGAACACGCTGACTGTATTCAGATCGGCGCGCGCAACATGCAGAACTATTCACTCCTGAAAACCGTCGGACGGCTGGGCCGACCCGTGCTACTCAAGCGCGGAATGGCAGCGACGATCTCCGACCTGCTGCTCAGTGCAGAGTACATCCTGTCCGAAGGCAATGGTGACGTGATTCTCTGCGAGCGCGGCGTCCGCACGTTCGACCCTGCGGTTCGAAACATGTTCGATCTCACGGCTATTCCGCTTGTGCATGGACTGTCACACTTGCCGATCGTCGCTGATCCGAGCCACGGTACCGGGCTGCGCGACATGGTCACGCCGATGGCGCGCGCCGCTGTCGCAGCGGGTGCCGATGGTATCCTGGTCGAGATGCATCCCGAGCCGGATCGTGCACTCTCCGACGGTGCGCAATCGCTGTATCCGGCTCAGTTCGTGGCACTTATGAAGGAACTTCGCGGTGTCGCCACCGCGATCGGACGGTCATTGCCGGCCCCCCGAAATAACTAGGTTGGCGACGTATTCGGGAACGGAAGCACGCCGAACGGGTATCCCACCGTCATGACGTCCTTTCGCATTACCGTCGCGTCAGTCCTCTCGCTGCTGTGCGCTGCGGCTCTTGGTGCGCAGCAGCCGGAAGCAACACTCAAGCGAGCGATCACGGCATATAATGGAGCCGCTTCGATCTCGGTGCAGTTCAACCAGACTGTAACCAATCCACTGACAAGTCGATCGCTGACGACTAGCGGCGAACTCGTGCGGAAGCTACCCAACCTTCTGTCAATTTCGTTCAACGGAAAAGATCCGGATCGCATCGTATCAGATGGTTCGGAACTCTGGATTTATCTCCCAAGCACTGCGCCGGGTCAGGTAATAAAGATCCCTGCCGCCGCCGGCGAGTCTGGAATGCTTATCGATCCCATGGGCCAGATACTGTCGGCTCCCGCGGGTAGCTACGCAATCAGCGATGCTGGAACAGCGAATATTCGTGGTCGCGCCATGCACGCGATAACATTGGCACCAAAATCCAGTTCTTCGTTGTTCACCACTGCTACACTCTGGATCGATGATTCGACGGGGTTGGTCTGGCAGCTTGAGTCAACGGAACCGAGCGGCCTTGTCCGAAAGATCACCGTGACGAAGTTCAGGACCAACGTGTCGATTCCGCGGTCAACCTTCCAGTTTGCGCCGCCGCCCAATGTTCGGGTCATTGACGGTGCTGGAATGCTCGGCGGTCAGGGACGCAGCGGCTCGCGTTAGCGCGTCATAGACGGCTAGAGTTTCCGGATCGTGCCTGAGTGCAGCGCGATGCGATGCGATTGCTTCCGCGTCGCCCCGTGCAGCTGGACCCGTCAGCACCTCGCGAGGCGATCCGTATTCGAGATTTCCGACCGCCCCCGCCATTAACCGCTGAACGACCTGCTCTGCGGCATGCGATTCCATGCCTGATTCCGAAAGGAGTTTCGCGGCGAGCGCGGCGAGCACTACGGGAAAGTTGGATGCCATCACCGCCGCGGCGTGATACGCGGCCTTGCCTCCAGCTGGAATGTTCACCGTACGCGCGCCGATCGCCGCTGCCAGGCGTCGCGCAGTGGCGCAGGCTACGGGATCACCATCTATCCCGACCCACCCATCGTGCAACGCTGCAGCGCCGCGCTCGGCAGTTGAAAAAGAAGCCAGCGGGTGAAACGTCCCGCACGGAAAGCCACCTGCGCGCAATTCATTCAGCGCCGCTGGTGTCACCGTGCCCGACGTATGCAGGATGATGGTGCCGCGCGTGAGCGGCGAACCCTTATCCTTTGCAACGACCGCGAGACCGTGACATACGTCGTCAAGCGCGATATCGGTAACGGCAACGATAACGACGTTCGCCTCGCTCATCAGCTTTGGATACGGACCGGATGTCGTCGCCCCGTCACGTGGACTTCTCGCATGTACCCCGAGAACCTGCAAGGCAACGCTTCTGAACGCATAAGCGAGCCCGCGGCCGACCTTCCCCGCGCCAATGATGAAGACGCGCTCGCTCACTCCCTCGTCCGCGTACCCTGCATTTCGACAGCCCTGCGCAGCGCATCGGCCTGCGAACGCGACGATGCGAGCAGTTGCTTGGCCGCCTTCAGCGCGCGGTCGTCAACTGCCTTCCTCATGAATTCAGCATCCGCACCGAACACGTACCGCGCCACCTCATAGGAAAACAGTCGCGAGACGAGCGGCGCCGCGCCGTCGAACGTACTCCGCGGAATATCGACCGACCGCGCCTGCATCTGGCGGTAGATCTCGTCGAGCATCGCACGGCTCACCACGAAGCTGGGCGACTTGATTGCTTTATCGGCTTTGAGCTTCAGCGCGTAAGCTGTAAGCGCGTCGTGGAATAGTGATACCTTCGGACCAAGGGCACGCATCAATGCGAAATTCTCGGCCGGCGCGACGGTATCAGCAATCATCACGTCCGGAGTAATGCCGCCACCACCAAGCACCACACGTCCACTCCCGGTCTTGTATCTTGGACGTGCTGCCACAGTGTCGAGCGCTGCCTCACCGGGCACCGGCGCCGGAAGCGCAATAGAGCGGCCGAGCGGCGTGAGCCAGCGCGCGGTTGTAAGCCGCACAGCGCCGCCAGCCTTCACTGGAAACACGTGCTGCACGCTGCCCTTTGCGTACGTTGTGGAACCCAGTACTACTGCCCGGTCATGATCCTGCAGCGCGCCTGCAACCACTTCGGCGGCACTGGCGGACTTCCCGTCTACCAGCACGGCGATCTGGAGATTCGGCCATCTCTGCGCAGCGCTGTCCGTGAATACGACGTCGTCGACAGAATCACGACCAGCTGTACTGGCGATTCTCTCGCCACGATCCAGGAACAGATCTGATACCGCGACGCCCTGCGCGAGTAATCCGCCTGGATTGGATCGTAAATCGAGCGTCAGCGAAGTTGCGCCGAGCTTGACGAGTGAATCGACCGTGCGGCTGAGTTCGAGTGCCGTTGAATCGCTGAATATTGCGAGGGCAACATAACCTATATGCGAATCGAGCAAAGCCGCCCGCTTGATCGCACTGTGGTGTATTGCTGCCCGCACAAGCGTCAGCGTGATCGACGCGTCCGATCCGGGGTGCTGAATTACGAGCTTCACCGGGGACCCAGGCGGTCCACGGAGAAGCTGCTGTACCTCTTCAGCGGTCCAGTTGTTCACCGTCTTGCCGTCGATTTGCGCAATGCGGTCGCCAGTGAGAATGCCGGCCCGGTCACCAGGACCACCTGGCAGTGGACTCACCACTACAAGCGATCCGTCACGCACGTCGACCTGCAATCCAATTCCGGCGTAGTTCCCCGTGGTGCGCTCTGCCAGCCGCGACGCACGGTCCTCGTTCAGATACGTATCGTAAGGATCGTCAAGTTCCGACAACATTCCATCGAGCGCCATCTGGTACACGCGCGCGTCGCTGACGGTATCGACGTAATCATCGCGGACCGCGGCTCGGACCTGCTCGAATAACTTGCTGCCGTTCACGCGCGTGCTCTTGGCTCCGCGCTGGAACATCCAGGCACCGGCTACCAGCGCGATCGCCAGTATCGATGCAAGAATAATTGTCTTCGGTCTGGTACGTCCCTCGCTCAACTTGCCGCCCCCTGATGCACACTTGCGATAAGCGCTGGCTGCAGCGCGGTTGGGAGGAAGCGCGCGATTTCCTCGGCGACGCGCGCGAACACATCGTCCTCCGGCCCGCTGGCATCGATTCTCACGATCGGCCCACATTCGGGATGCAGCGACTGCCACTCGGGCGAGACGAACTCATCGAAAGCTGCCCCGACGCGCGCGTGAAAATCGCTACCCAATTGCTCCATGTAATCGTGTGCTGCTCGTTTGCCCGCACGAGCCAGCCCATCATCTGTCGGAAGACCAAGCACGATCGTGATCGTCGGTACGATATCCGCCACTGCCAACTTGTTGGCGGCGACGATCTCGGACTCAGCGAGACCGCGTCCATGAATCTGATATGCGTACGTGGAAAGGAAGAACCTGTCGAGCACCACAATGGTTCCGGCGTCAAGTGCCGGAGCGACACGCTCGCTTATCAACTGCGCACGCGATGCCATGAACAGCAACGCCTCCGCGCGCGGTGCAATGCTGCGAAACGGTTCCAGGAGCACGCTTCTGATGGACTCGCCCAGTGACGTGCCACCCGGTTCGCGCAGATGTAGACACGCATGACCCAACTGCTCGACGGCAGCGACAAGCCGGCGCGCCTGCGTCGTCTTCCCTACCCCTTCAGCACCCTCAAACACGATAAGCGGTCCGCGCGTCACGAATTTCAGCCCAGTGTGATGATTGAACTCTGTGCGCCCTTTGTGATCCCGTCACTGATCCAGTCATTCACGTGGCGCATCACTTTATCCAGGTTTTCCTGGGCAACGGCGACCCTCTGATACGCGGCGTTTGATTGCACCTTTGTCAGCAGATCGTCCAGCGTCTTCTCCATTTCCTCGGTTGGCTCTTCGCCACGCTGGATCATCGCCTGAGCCTCGCGACGCAGCCCTTCCATCTGCTTGAGCAAGCCGGTCGCCTCTGCATCCGCAGTGAGGCCTTCGTTAGCACGCGTCACAGCGCGGTATTCATCGCTCTGTCCGATCATTCTGCCAAGCTCACGAGCCTTGTCTTCAAGTGCCATAGTGTACTCCTAGGTGCGTCGAGCGACAACGAACCGCTCGCGCCCCGCAAGGTCAAGCCGGACAGCGATCTCGCGATACCGCGGATCGACCGCCAGCGCTTCGGCGGCAAGCGACGCTCGCCGCGCATCAACTTCAAGTGCAAGAACGCCATCCTGCTGAAGCAGGTCTGCCGCGCCGCGTATAATCGCGGCTGTCGCAAGCATGCCATCCGCCCCACTCAGGAGCGCCAGGACCGGCTCCCAGTCGCGAACACTGGCCGGAAGCTCATCGGCCTCATGATATGCAATGTAAGGGGGGTTCGAGACAATTACCGAGGCTCGAAGATCGCGTACTGGAGCCAGCAATGAACCCTGCCGGAACTCCACCGGAACCCGCAGCGCTCCTGCAAGCCGGGCCGCATTTTGCCTTGCGACTGCGAGGGCATCGGCGGAAAGATCTGTGGCCACCACGCGGTCGAATACCCCTTCGCTGGCCAGAGACAGCGCGATTGCCCCGGACCCGGTACCGATGTCCATCGCGCATCCGCGCAACCCAGCCGCCATTCGGAGGACCTCATCCACCAGACCCTCGGTCTCGGGTCGCGGAATGAGCACCCGCTCGTCAACATCCAGCGTCAGATGCCGGAACGAAGCGCGGCGCACCGCATAGGCGAAGGGCGCACCGCGCTGGAGGCGCGCCACCGCGTTACGTGCTGCCAGGCAGGTGGAGTCGTCGATCCCTTCGGCACCATTTGCCGACGGCCAGAATCTCGGAACGTCAAGCAACGCCGCGATGATGTCGTGTGACATCCGCGGTGACGTGTCGGCCAGAAGTAATTGCAGTTCAGTAGCCAGGGCTGCCACACTACGCAGATCCGTGCGTGCAGCGTGTCCGGCGCCGTCACTCACCACTCAATCTCTCCTCGACATCCGCCATGCGCAGTGCGTCGATGAATGGTTCGATACCACCGTTCATGATTGCCGCGAGATCATGTGAGGTGAGCCCGATGCGATGATCTGTCACGCGACTCTGTGGAAAATTGTACGTCCTGATCTTGGCGGATCTGTCGCCCGTGCCTACCTGCGTCTTTCGCATGCGAGCGCGCTCGGCTTCGCGTTCGGATAGTCGCGCGTCGAGCAGTCGCGCACGCAACACCTCCATCCCCTTCAGCTTGTTCTGCAGCTGCGATTTCTGATCCTGCTGGGAGACGACAATGCCAGATGGAATATGCGTAATGCGCACCGCTGAATCCGTCGTGTTCACCGACTGCCCACCAGGACCGGACGACCGAAACACATCGATACGAAGATCCTTGTCCTCGATCCGGACATCGACTTCCTCTGCCTCGGGAAGCACCGCCACAGTCGCAGCAGAGGTGTGCGTTCTGCCCTGGCTCTCCGTGACAGGAACGCGCTGCACGCGATGGACTCCAGATTCCCACCGCATCGCGCCAAACGCTCCAGTACCAACGATCTTGAAGATCACCTCCTTCACACCGCCGAGCGTGGCCTCTGAAAGTGAAATGACTTCGAGCTTCCAGCGGCGACCCTCGCTGTAGCGTGTGTACATTCGCCACAGTTCGGCGGCGAACAACGCCGCCTCGTCACCGCCAGTTCCAGCACGGATTTCGATAATCGCGGGCCGATCATCCAGTGGATCTGGTGGTAGCAACGCCGGCTTCAAGTCCAGTTCGATCTGCGCGATCTCGCTCGTGAGGCGCTGCGCTTCAGCCTCTGCCTCCGACGCCATCTCGGGATCATCGGATTGCGCGAGTTCCGTCACCTCCGCAAGCTCGCGCTCCGCACGTTCAAGCCGATGCGCGAGGGAAACCACAGTCTCGAGTTGTCGGTGCTCGCGGCCCAGTTCTGCGAGCTTTTTGGAATCACGCGCGGTGGCCGGATCACTTAGCTGAGTTTCGACTTCGGTCGCGCGCGCAGTAGACGTGGCGAGTCGGTCACGAAGACTCACAGCGATTCCTGTCGAAGATTCCTGATCATTGCACGTATAGAAATATTGCTCATCTGCCTGATGAAAGGAGTACCGACTTCAGCGAGCGTGAGGATACTCGCGGCGATGTCGAAAACACGAAAGCCCACGACATTCGTGGGCCTTCGATGATCGGGACGATCGCAGCTAAGCGGTCGCCTTCTCCTTCCTGCCGTACTTCTGACGAAAACGCTCGACGCGGCCCGCGGTGTCGACCAGCTTGGCCTTGCCAGTGTAGAACGGATGGCAAACTGCGCAGATGTCTGTGCTGATGTTGGCGACCGTTGAGCGTGTCTCGAACGTATTCCCGCACGCACAGTGAACTTTCGCCGTGGCGTACAGTGGATGTATGTCTGGTTTCATTGGGATGCCTCTGGTAAGACTAGCCTCTAAAGATAAAACGATATGGAGCCAGAAGGAAGTCGCTTCGCAGGCCCATGAGGCGACGCACCGGGCTCGGTTGCGGACAAGCGCGGTCTACACAGTAAGCTGGTATGGCCCGCGCCGGCTCCTCGGCTCCGGCTACCCGGTTCCGCGGCGCCGGCGCCCGGTCAGCCAGCTTGCCAGCAGAAAACCCAGAGTGGCGATCACGCACAATGTGCCAAGCCAGTCGCCGACACGCGTGTAAAGCGTTCTCGTCGTAGTCACTTCGACACTGTACGTTTCCGTACGCGGGACAAAAATCGGCGTCTGGGCGCGAACTCGCCCGAGTGGATCGATCCAGCCCGATATGCCGGTGTTTGCGGCTCGCACAACAGGCATGCGATTCTCGATCGCACGCAATGACAGATGCGCGAAATGCTGATACGGCGCCGTACTGCGCTGGAACCACGCATCGTTGGTGATATTGAGCAACACCGACGTCCCCTGCTCTGCATAGTCGCGCGACAGTTGCGGAAAGATCGATTCATAGCAGATCAGCACCCCTACCGTGCCGAAATCCAGGTGAAACGGCTCCTCTGTCGTTCCGCGCCAGAAGCCACCAAAATAATCGACGCCGCGGAACCATTCGGGATTTACAAACGGTACACGCTCCACGATCGGTACGAGATAGTGCTTGCGGTACGGCGGCTGTGGACTCACGTAACCGCGGGGATCTGTCAGCAGCGCGGCGTTGTAGTATGCGAACGGTGTGCGACGTGGATCACTTGAATCCATGAAGCCGACGACCATCGGTGTCGGACGCTCCGCAACAGCAGACCGAAGCGAATCCAACCAGGCAGGGTACTGCCACAGGAATCGGTCCAGCGCCGCTTCGGGCCATACGACAAGGTCCGGTGACGACCGGGACAATTCCGTACGCGTCATCGCTACGAGTTTGCCGACGTGGGCGGAAGGATCCTCCGTCGTAAGCTTTGCTTCCTCCGGAATGTCAGGCTGGATTATCGCAATCCTGGCAAGCGGACTGAGCTGGATGGTAGCGATGCGCCATTCACCGTAGGCCCCAACTGCGGCAACAACTATGAGCGCACCGACGATCCGCGCCGCCACTGCACGACGATCAGGCCGAAGCAGCCACGCGTCGGCGAGCAAGCCGTTTACGGCGGCAATACAGAAACTCACACCGCGAACCCCGCTGATGTCTGCCACCTGCGCGAGCAGCGGGATGTGTGCAACGGACAGTCCGAGCGGGAGCCACGGAAACGAAAGGTCGCTCAGATAGTTGAACGCCAACTCCGATGCTGTCCAGACGATCGGCAGCAGAATTGCCATTGGCCAGCCGGATACTTTTCGAGCGAGGTGGAGCGCAAGCATCGTGAGGGCCACAACAGGCGCGAGCCAGATCAGCGACCCGATGTATCCCAGTAGCGCGAGCTTGGTGTACAGCAACAGCGCAACCGCAATCCAGTAGAGGTTTGCACCATAGCCGAGAAACCCAAACCAGAAACCCACTCGCGCGGCTTCCGCCGCACGACCGCCATCGTCTGCCAACCTGGCAACAAAGACAGCGATCGGAATCAGACACAGGAAAGCCGGAAGCACAAGTTTGAATGGCGGGAATGCAATTGCAAACAGGGCCGCCGAGGCAACTGCAGCCCACGCTCCGCCGCGGCTGGGAATCATGCCCCGCGCGCGCATTTTCATCGCGTCACAGACTGATTTCGCGCCCTTGCTGAGCCGACTCGTAGACCGCTTCTACCAACCGCTGCACCGCGATCTGGTCTGATGGTGGTTCGTACGGTGTCTCGCCGCGCACCATCGCAATGAAGTGCGCCAGTTCCGCACGATAGCTCTGTATGAAAGCACTCTCACGCGCAGACGCGCCAGTTGGCGATACGTCGGTCGGGCGGCCGTTGAGCAACTTCACCACGCGTAACGGGGACAGTCGAGCACTCCCGCGCGATGCGCGTGTCTCGAACCACCAGCGGTCCTCGCCGCCAACATGGTTCCATGCGACATCCGCGGTGAACAACACCCCACTGGCGAATTCGATCTGCACGGCCATGCTGTCCTCGACGGCTGCAGCGCCGCGACCGCGGTCGAAGTGGGCACTCACGCGCACCGGTTCGGAAAAATCCGTGAGCCACATCGCAAGATCCAAGAGCGGGTAGCCCAACTCGAGAAAGGCTCCACCACCGGCTTCCGGACGGCGCGACCGCCAACCCGTCTGGGTTCCACGGAATTGATAATGGCCGCCGCGAATTCCCGTAATTGCGCCAAGCTCGCCGCCACGCATGAAGCGCTGCAACTGCTGTACGTCCGTCCTGAAGCGATGGTTGTTGCCGACAGCGACTTTGCGCCCCGCCGACTCCGCAGCCTTCACGATCCGCGCTATTCCCTTCGGGCTGAGCGACAGAGGGCGCTCGCACAGCACGTCGACGCCGGCGCGAATGGCAGCGAGTACATGCGGTTCATGCAAATGATTGGGCGTCGCTATTACGACAGCATCAATCTTGTCGAACTCAAACAGGTCGTCGATGTCGGTGAATACGTCGCGTACTCCGAAACGCTCACCGAGCGCGCGTGCCTTGGGGCCGTCATTGTCGCAGAGCGCGACGAGCGCGGCGCCACGCGCCTTTGACAGAACGGGGAGATGCGCAAGTTGCGAGATCGCGCCAGCGCCAACAACGGCGATGCGAACGGTCGGTACGGGAGCCATACCCTAAATTACTCTGCCGATTGTCGTTCCCGGATAGTATGTGTGAAGAATCGACAGCGCATCCTGCCCCGCCCGGGCTCGCGCGATGGCACCCCACTGATCCATCCCCACTCCGTGGCCGTTCCCCGAGCCGTGGATCGTCAGCGATGTGACGCGGCCCTTTCGGTCGGTAGTTTCGTCGAACGTAAAGAGAGTACTCGGCAGGATATCGCCTGAGGCGGAGCGGAGTACGAACCGGACATCGTTCCCGCGCACCGCGAAACTGCCACGGTCGGTCTCGAATATGAGACCCGCGATCCGCCCAGATGGCGTTTTGCCGCTCGCGGAAATCTTGCGCAGCGTTCCGACACTGCCCGATCGCGCAGTGGAATACTTCGGAAGGTACCGGTCCAGCAAACTCGACAGCTCGGACCCGCTCAGGGTTCGGGTCCACCGAAACCGCGGCGCATCTTCTCCGTAGTAGTGATCGGTGCCAGGAATTCTGTCGCTGACCGATACCAGATACGGCTCGTCGGAGCTGCGCCAAACCTCGCTCGCCGCGGCGGTGACACCGCCCGAGTTCGCATGATATGGTGCATTGATGACCTTGCCCGCGTACATCATCACCATGTCGCGCGTTACACTGATCGCTGCATCCGACAATGGTCGCTCAGCATCCATGCCACCGTAGACCTGGTCCATTGTAGTAGCGACCATGTCGTACGGTCGAGAGTCGTCCATCCGGGTATACGTAAAGCTGCGCGCGGCGATGGCTTGTGCTTCGACCGCTGCGCTCTCCAATTGCGTCCTGTCTGTACCAATCTCGAGTGGAACGACTCCGCGAAGGTAATCCTCCACGGCCACCCGGTTTATAACCAGAATACCATCACCCGATGCCGCCAGTGCGATCTCACCACGGTATCGGTGCCCGCCGTAACTCATGTAGCTTCCCGCACCAGTAGGCCGAGCAATCAGCGCGCCACGAACCGACTGATTCACAGCGCCTTTCAGCACCAGATCCCCGTCACGCGCCTGTGCATTCAGGTCGTCGTTCGCACTCAATTCACCGAGCAGTTGCTGCGTGGCGGCGTCGTAGATGCTCCAGGCGCCGGTCGCCGTCAGCTGCGCCGAACGCTGCGAGACGGCGAGCGCAATCCTCACGATCTGATCGTTGGCATCACGCGTCACACCACCCACCGGAGTGCCGTTCGCAATCGGCGCGGCTGTGCGATGGCCAATGATGGTCGGGAGAACCGTTACCGGAAGTTCAGCCACGGGAACCGTCGAACCATTCCCGCCATTGGCAGAGTCCGGCGAAAGAACCAGCGGCGGGAGATTGCTTCGCGCTCCTGAGCTGGTTGTCGCCACCGGGGTCGGCGCCTCGGTCGGGCGCCTGACGGTGCCAGCGCAAGCGCCAAGGAAAATCGATGCGAATACGAGCGCGGATCTCACGCCCATAAGACGCATGAGCGTCACCGGCCGAAACTTCCTATCGTCGTGGATATCAGAGGCAGTTGCCTTCGGACCGCAACGCCAATGTCCGAAACCGGTGCGCTGATCACGCGAATCGCCTCTGCCGTGAAATCATAGTCGTCAACCACCTCGCGAGGGATGACCTCCAGCAGCGTCCCCGGAACATAGCTCCGGTCGAGAAAGGTGACACCATCGATATCGTCAGCTTGCCATGGCAGTCGCGCGATAGCGTTCCCGGTTACCTCATCTGCCCTGTCCACGATCGCCTGCACCGGAGTTCCGATGCGGCCCTCGTAGCGCTCTGCGGTAATCATCCGCTGAAGTTCGACGACTCGCTCGAGCCGGTCCCGTTTTAGTGAATCCGGAACATCGTCCACCAATTGCGCCGCGCGCGTTCCTTCCTGCGGTGAGTAAGTGAACACTCCGACGCGCTCGAACTGCACATCTTCAAGAAACGCGAGCAGTTGATCGAAGTCATCGTCGGTCTCTCCCGGGAAGCCAACGATGCAGGTCGTGCGGATTGCAACATGGGGAACTGCTTCACGGAACCGCGCGACGTTCGCCCGGATTGTGCGGGCGCGTTCCGGACGACGCATGCGCTCAAGCACCGCGTCGGACGCATGCTGGATCGGCATGTCGATGTACGGCATGATGCGCGGCTCGCGCGCAACCAGTTCAAGCAGCTGTGGCGTGATTCCAGTCGCGTACAGGTACAGCATGCGAATCCATGGAATCGTCGTCTGCTCGACCAGCATGCGTAGCACGTCCGGGAGTCGCACCTGGCGATCGCGTATATCACGTCCGTAATGTGCAAGGTCCTGAGCAACGAGATTGATTTCGCGCGCGCCCTGCATTTCAAGCAATTGCGCCTCGGCGACAACTTCTTCCGGCGCGAAGGAACGGTGTTTGCCGCGCATCAATGGAATTGCGCAGAACGCGCAGCCATGATCGCAACCTTCACTCACCTTGAGGTAGCGCACGTGCGGTAGATCGCCGCTGTAAATACGCACACCAGGATGCTCCAGCATCGGATCGCCCGACAAAACACCGCGGCTCGCGAGCTCTTCTATCAACCGATCGGTCTCCGACGCACCGAGGAACAGGTCCACCTCGGGCAATGCCTCCTGCAGTTCGCCTTTGTGCCGCTGGACCATGCAGCCAACCGCGACGACAGTCGTACACGCTCCCGACACCTTGTACTCGCCAGCTTCCACAAGAGCATCTAGCGATTCCTTCTTGGCCGCGTCGATGAAGCCGCATGTGTTGACGATTATCACATCGGCCTCCTGCAGATCGGTAGTCAGCACACCGCCGTACGCCGCGAGCTGAGCCAGATACCGTTCCGAATCAACAGTGTTCTTGTCACAGCCAAGTGTGACGAGACCGACCCTCATGTAACGAGGAACGATTCGAGGGCGCGCTTCTTGGTGTGATGACGCAGCTTGAGCAGCGCACGGTCCTTGATCTGGCGAACTCGCTCGCGCGTAACGCCGAGCACGTCTCCGATTACCTCGAGAGTCATCGGTTCGTCGCCGTTCAGGCCGAAGTACATGCGCAGCACGCGGGCTTCACGCGGCTTTAGTATGAGCAGTGATTGATGAACCGTCTCGATGAGCGCCTTTTCGAACATCTCTTCGTCAGGGAGAAGTCGATTCGTGTCAGCAAGATGATCGATCAGCGAATTATCCTCGCCCGGCGTCATCGGAGCGTCGAGCGAGAGATGCGTGTGCGAGATCGCCAGTGTGCGGGAGACTTCTTCTTCTGTTATTCCGAGACCTTCAGCGATCTCGAGATGCGTGGGCTCCCTGCCAAGGTCCTGCAACAACGTGGCAGCGCGTTTACCGACGCGATGAATATCGCCAGCGCGATTGAGCGGAACGCGAACGATTCTGGACTGCTCCGCAAGCGCCTGAAGTATTGCCTGCCGAATCCACCACACCGCGTACGAAATGAATTTGATACCCTTCGTCTCGTCGAAGCGCCGAGCGGCGCGCATGAGACCCAGGTTTCCCTCGTTGATGAGATCGGAGAGATTGACGCCCTGGTTCTGGTACTTCTTTGCGACGGAGACGACAAAACGCAGGTTGGCACGAACAAGCTTGTTCATGCACTCGTCGTCGCCCGCGCGAATCCCTACCGCCAGTTCAGCTTCGGCCTCTCGCGTGATCAGCGGATAAGTGCTGATGTCGCGCAGGTACTGATCCAGCAGTCCCTCATCAACGGAATCCTTTCGCTTGCCGGGCAGCTTCATCTGTTCTAATTCTACCGAAGAGCACGCGGTGTGAAAGGGGCGGGCCATCATACGATGGTGCGCGAGATAATACGATCTATCGAACGATCGTTCCAAGCCGACGCCAGCGCGCGTCGGTCAACCAGCTCCAAGTCGACGCGCTGTCGGGTCGATAACTGTAGTACACGAACATCGGCTCGCCCCGGACCAGCGAATCCGGCACGAATCCCCAGTACCGGCTATCGAGCGAGTTGTCCCGGTTGTCACCCAGCACGAAAAAATCATTGGGCGGCACTACGAGCGGACCCCAGTTGTTCCTCGAGGGCCAGTAGGTCTCACTGGCACGGGCTGATCTGACAAGATAGTCCTGCTGCCAGCGAAACTCGTCGACCGCCATATCGGCGTCGGCACTCGTATGCGTTACGTACTTTTCCTGCACAGCGGCGCCGTTGCGCGTCAGGACCCCGTCCTTCATGAATAGCGTATCGCCCGGGATCCCCACGACGCGCTTGACGAAGTTGATGCGCGTATCCGAGGGCCACTTGAAGACGATCACGTCTCCGCGACGTGGCTCGTGGAAGGCAGGCAGTCGATAGTGCGTGAAGGGTACCTGAGCGCCGTACACCATCTTGTTCACTACCAGAAAGTCGCCAACCATCAGAGTACGCTGCATGCTTGCCGTCGGGATCTTGTACATCTCGACGACAAGTGCGCGGGTCACCAGAAACAGCACGACCGACGCGCCTAGTTGCAGAAAGGCCCTGATGATTCCACGCATCACTGCGACCGATTCCTCCTCAATGCAGAATCCGCGACGCCCGCGTCAAGCCGTACGGGGTAGTGTACCGACACTGCTCAAGCCCGGCATCAGTCCGGCGTTCCGAGGTAAGCGTCGATCTGAGCGCGCTGAAGCGTCCCCGAGTAATCAACGTAGCCAACCTTGGTCTCGGAATAAAAGTCGTAAACTTCCCAGCCGCCCTCTCGATGCCCATTGCCCGTCTGCTTTACCCCTCCAAACGGGAGATGTGCCTCGGCGCCTATCGTTGGCGCATTGATGTACGTGATGCCGTTGTCGAGCTGTTCCAGCGCTCTGAACGACACGTTCACATCCCGTGTGTATACAGACGACGAAAGTCCGTACTTGACACTATTGTTGACCGCGAAGGCCTCGTCTACCGTTGACACGCGAATGACCGACAACACCGGCCCAAAGATTTCTTCGTAGGCGATCCGGTGGCCCGGCTCGACACGAGTGAAGATGGTCGGCTCATAGAACAGCCCGTCGTCCAGGCCGTGGCCGGACGCGCGGTGCGCACCACAAACAATATCAGCACCGTCTGCCTGGCCGATATCCACGTAGTGCTCAATCTTGTTAAGAGCGGCTTCGTTGATGACCGGACCGATATCAGTTCCCTTCTTCCTGCCATCGCCGAGCTTGAGCGCTTTCGTGCGCTCGACCAGCATGCCCAGGAAGTTGTCGTGAATTCCCTTCTGGAGAATGAGCCGGCTGGTTGCCGTGCAGCGCTGGCCAGTAGTGCCAAATGCGCCCCACAGCGCGCCCTCGAGGGCCAGATCGAGATCAGCGTCATCCAGCACTATCTGGGCGTTCTTGCCGCCCATCTCGAGTGACAGCCGCTTGTGCATCCGGCCACACGTCGCCCCGACAAGACTTCCCGTCGCAGTCGAACCCGTGAAGGAGATAAGCGGTACGTCTGGATGTTCGACCAGCGGCGCGCCGACATCTTCACCAGTTCCGTGCAGCAGTTGGATCACTTCAGGGGGAAGGCC
The DNA here is from genome assembly GCA_039924445.1 of Gemmatimonadaceae bacterium. Classification (GTDB taxonomy): domain Bacteria; phylum Gemmatimonadota; class Gemmatimonadetes; order Gemmatimonadales; family Gemmatimonadaceae; genus Fen-1247. Next base: position 1,476 of record JBDTAW010000159.1, on the reverse strand, counting down.
CGCATCGAGCAGTATCTCCACGAGCAGCGTGCCCGTGTGCGGTACATCCTCGGCGGGTTTGAACACGACCGAGTTTCCGCAGACGAGTGCCGGGAACATCTTCCACGTCGGAATCGCCATCGGGAAGTTGAACGGGCATATCAATCCCGCAACACCGATCGGTCTGCGAAAGCTCATCGCCCACTTGCTGCGCGATTCAGACGGAACCGTGCGACCAGAAAGCTGACGACCCATCGTCGCGGCGTAGTAAGCGGTGTCGATTCCTTCCTGAACATCACCGCGTGTTTCGGTGAGCGGCTTGCCCATTTCGCGAGTCATCGCGTCGGCGATTTCGTCCTTGCGCGAAGTCATGATATCGCCGGTCTTTCTGAGCACGTCGCCCCTGAGAGGTGCAGGCGTCGCCTTCCACAATTCGAATCCGCGCTTTGCGCTCGCGACAGCGCGATCTACATCTGTCGAATTGGAAAGCGGAAACTTTCCGATCACATCGTTCAGATCTGCCGGATTGCGATTGTCGAAGTATTTGCCAGTCGAAGGCTCTACCCACTCGCCGGCTACGAAGTTCTTGAAGATTTTCATCAGTTCACATTCTTGTAAAGCGTGACCTTCCCCTCGGCGATACGAATGCCGCCAATGTAACTGGGAAGCGGAATGGGAAACGCATCTGGCGCGATCCCATCGGGTGCATCGTGCCTGATCTGCTGCACGAGCTTTGGAATTACCGACTTCGGCAATGTGAAGTCGTGGATCTGTGCCTTTACAACATGCATCTGCGCCAGACCCGGACGCACGACATCCACCGTACCTGCGAGTTCAACCGTATCTCTAGCACCGATCATCGACGCCAGTGGGCCGAGCGCACGCTCCGCGCCGAGTTCCCGAAGCGGGACCACGGCGCGAACATGCAGTTGATCACCAGAAACCATCGCCTGCACATCCGTGGACGACGGTGGCAACTGCTTTGCCGTCTCCTGGATCAGATATGCAACCGCCTGGGCCGGGGTGAGTATCGTCCCGCCGGACGTTTTAGAGTCCCGCAAACGGGCGACCGCTGCTTCGGCGGTCGTAGCGTCACCAGCGGTGACCGCATGCCACTCGCCGACCGCCGGGGCGGACGCCGAGCCCTTCACGGTCCACCAGTAATACCCGCCAGCGAGAATCGCGGCCAGGATTATGAGGCACCCTACTTTTCTGAGGCAGCCGAACATACTGAAAGTTAGCCGGTCAGTCCGGCGTCGCGCACTGGTGGCCGGCACATCTCGGGACTCCCGTCACGGCGCCCCTTGCCGCCTACGGGAGCCTCGATCCCGGCCGCGCCCGGATCAACGTGCTGGCACCTGGCTGAATACGTAGACGTTCTTCGAAAAAGTGACGCTCAGTACACCCCGATCCAGGGTGGCCGATCCGTTTCCCAGTGTCCTGTCTGCAAGTGCGTACCCGGATCCGCTGACTGAATACGTGCCAGAAGATGCGAAC
>JBDTAW010000158.1:0-7050 GCA_039924445.1 Gemmatimonadaceae bacterium | reverse complement strand
TCTACAACGCCAGGGGTCGTTTCAAATACCCGCTTTACCTGCTCGGCAGCCAGCAATCTCGTAGAGTCGTCTGCCGCGTACACCTCGGCGACGAGCGTGGAAAGCACCGGCGGCCCCGGCGGGATTTCCGCGATCTTCACGGATGCGCCATATCGGAGTGCAATTGAATCGATGGACGGCCGTACCGCGACCGCAATGGCGTGACTCTGGCGCGAGCGTTCGCCCTTCGAGAGAAGATTCACCTGGACATCGCCAACGTTCGGACCGGACCGCATGAAGTAGTGTCGCACGAGACCATTGAAATTGAATGGTGCGGCTGTACCGGAATAGACTTCGGTACTCTTCACTTCAGGGACACGGCTTAGATAGTTCGCGATCTCCTGTCCGAGTGCGTTGGTCGTTTCAAGAGTTGTTCCCTCCGGTAGATCAAGCACGACCTGGAACTCATTCTTGTTGTCGAAGGGGAGCATCTTGACCTTTACTCCCTGAACGAAAATCAACCCAACCGAAATCAGCAGTAGCCCAACGACACCAGCGTAAAAACCGAAACGCAAGGCGCGTCGTTCCATGAGTGGGGACATGATACTGGTGTAGAACCGCGCGAACCGCGACTGTTCTTCCACCTCATGTGCACGGTCACGCGGCAGCGTGGACGGCGGCAAGGCATCTACATGCCCTTTCAGTAGCCGGTATGCCAGATAAGGGGTTACGATGAATGCGACGGCCAGCGAAGCGACCATGGCAAAGGAAGCCCCGATGGGAATGGGACGCATGTACGGCCCCATCATCCCGGAAACGAAGGCCATTGGCAGTATCGCCGCGATTACCGTGAACGTGGCGAGAATCGTGGGGTTTCCTACTTCGTCTACTGCCTCAATTGCTGCAACGTCCGGCGGGCGATCGCCGATCCGGATATGTCGGTAGATGTTCTCCACGACGACAATGGCGTCGTCTACAAGGATCCCGATGGAGAAGATCAACGCGAACAGCGTGATCCGGTTGAGCGTATAGCCGAGTGCGTAGTATGCGAATAGTGTAAGCGCGAGGGTCACCGGCACGGCAACCAGCACGACCGCCGCCTCCCGCCAGCCCAGGAACAGCCAGATGAGCAGAGTGACGGATATCGTGGCGATGAACAAGTGCAGGATCAACTCCTGAGCCTTGTCTCCTGCCGTTTCTCCATAGTCACGTGTCACGGTCAGTTGCACATCGGCGGGGACCAATCGTCCGGAGGCTGCGTCGACGCGTTGCATTACTGCGTGGGTCACCTTCGTTGCGTTGGCGCCGTGTCGCTTGGCGACCGCGATTGTAACAGCGGCTTCGGGAGTACTGTGGGCGTTTGTGTGCGTTACATAGGTCGTTGGCTCACCAAAGTCGGAAGCGACGTCAGCAACGCTACGCAGATACACAGGTGAACCAGCGCGTGTAGCCACTACGACGCTGGCGACCTCGGCAGCAGTCGTAAGAGGGGAACCGATCTTGATGCGGTAAACCTGATTATCTGCCGCAAACTCGCCTGCCTGGAGCTGTGCATTTGCTGCGATCAGCGCAGTCGCGACTTCGCCCGGGGTCACACCGCTGGCAACAAGGCGTGCTGTATTTAGGGTGACACGGATTTCCCTGGGCTGACCGCCGACAACAAAAGTCTGCGCGACATCCGGGACCGTCCGGATCTCGTCTTCAAGGTGACCAGCGATCTGCCTGAGTGAATTGGCGTCGTAGCTTGCGGAGTGAAGCGTGAGCGTCAGTACGGGCACATCATCAATGGAGTGCGACTTGATGACAGGTGGCGTCGCCCCAGGGGGGCCCTCTCCCGCGGCACTGGCGAGTTTTGCCTGCACGCGCGTCACGCTCCGTTCCTGATCCTCGCCGACCTTGAATCGTACCGTCACCATCGCGTAACCGTCGCCCGAGACTGAGTAAACGTGGTCAACTCCAGGGAGCTCGAGCATGCGCTGCTCGATCGGCCGTGCAAGCAGATTTTCTGCCTCGCGCGGCGAAGCGCCCGGCAGCGTTGAAATCACGTCTATCATCGGTACGGAGATCTGCGGCTCTTCTTCGCGCGGCGTCGCGATGATGCCGAGCGCACCCAGGCCGAGCGACGCCAACGCCAGCAGAGGTGTCAGCTTCGATCGGATAAAAACGCTTGCGACGCGTCCGGAGATGCCCATAACTCAGCGTCTCCCGTCGGGCGCTGGCGCCGCGACCGGTGGTACGATAACGACATCGCCACTGCGTAAGCCGGAAATGACCTCAATGCTACTGCCGGCTGTATGCCCAAGCTGTACCCAGCGCTTCTCGTCGCCGTCGGCCGTGCGAAGCGTCACACCGGTGAGATCGCCCGAGCGCGAAACTGCTCTCGTCGGAACGACGAGCGCCTTGCGCATCCCCAGTGGCAGCGACAAGGTAGCCGTACTTCCGGAAAGGTTGGTGCCGTGCGCGTTTGCGACGAGTGCGTTGATTGTATACAGGTTTCCTGTTGCCGCCGGGATTACACCCTCAACGCGCGCGGTCATCGCTGTTCCCTCAACAGTCGCTGCCAGCTGCTGGCCACGTCGGATTCCACGCGCAACGTCCGGCGTGACAGACGCGCTCACACGTAGTTGCGATGCATCCTGAACTGTGACCAGCGGCGCGCCTGGCGTGGCGAACGCACCGGGGTCTACAAACCGATGTGTTACGATGCCCGCGAATGGTGCGCGAACGACCGAGTACGCATTCATCGCGTCAAGTTCCTTCGCCGCTGCCTGTGCGGCGTGTACACCTGCGTTAGCGCGTGCGAGTCCAGTCTCCACACCGTCGAGCTGTGAGCGAGTGGCTGCTTCGTCGGCGTATAGTGCGCGAATGCGCCCGGCCTGTGTTGCGGCGTTGCTTTGAATTGCTTCGGCGTCCGCGAGTGAGGCCGCAAGTTGTGCGTGTCGTGCGGTGAGTTCGCGGGCATCGATTCGGACGAGCGGCTGACCGGCTTCTACCGCATCGCCCTCCGTGACGAGTACTGAAGCAACGTTGCCGGTGAGTTTGGTGCTCAGCGTCGCCTGCAGGAACGGTTGCGCTACCCCGTCAGCGTCAAGCATAGCCTGAATTGTCGTGTCGGTCAGCGTGTACGTCGTGCCTGGTAAACGCACAGGCGCTTCCCTGGCAGTTTCCTTCGTCGGTGCCGAGCAGGCTGCCAGTACGAGGATGCCGGCGATGCCGATGCTGTGGAATGGCGTGGTCATGATTGCGGATCTCTGAAGTGTTCTGGCCGAGCCGGCGATGTCGCTTCCAGACCGACTACTGATGGGTCGCTGTTTGCAGCGCTCTGCTTCGCTGTTGTTGGCGTGCCACCCTGATCGAGCGCGGTTAGACTCGCCGGATCTCCACCGAGCGCTCGGCGCCGTTCCGCAGCCGCAACAATGACACGATACCTCGCATCGGAAAGAGCGAGTGCGCTGTTCATTTCGACTGATTGTGCGTCCAGCAGATCTACAATGCTCGCGAGCCCGCCTTCGTACTTGCGGGATATTATTCTGTGTGCTTCAGTACTCTGCGCAACTGACTGCTCCGCGATGCCCAGCCGGATGAGTGCGACGGAAAGCGCGGTGCGAGTCTGCGCGACGTCCAGAGATGCCTGCGCTTCCGCCGCATCAGCCTGGGCTTTCACCGCAGACGCCTGCGCGGACGTCGTGCGCATGTCGGATATCCGAGCTGCGTTGCCGAAAGGGTTCCACGCCGCCATTATGCCGACTGTCCAGTTGCGCTCACCGTCGAACGGTCGATTTGGAGCGTTCCAATCATACCGAACGAACGAGTTGATGCGCGGCAGATATGTTGTACGGGCCCGTAACGCATCTGCCACGGCGCTTGCCGATTGGAGTTGTGCGCCGCGAACATCCTCGCGCGTTGTCGGGGTTGCGGCAGTGTCTTCTTCCACGACGGCACGAATGCGCGCAGTTGAAGGTAGCGATGATGGTGCTGCACTGCGCCCCAGGAGTTCTGTTTCGGGCAGTCCGAGGAGCATGGCGAGTTGGCGTCTTGCAGTCTCGACGCCACCCTCTGCCTCTGCGAGTTGTGCGTCGATATCGCCCGCTCGGACGGATGCGAGAAGTGCGTCCGAACGCGTGACCATTCCCTGTCGCACCATGGCGTCGGTCTGAACTACGCGCGCGTGAGCGGAGCGTGCGGCCGCACGCAAGGTTACGGTCCGTTCGGAGGCTAAAACGGCGCCGTAATAGGCGCGGACAACATCCACCCTGATTGAGAGCCGCGTCCATATTGCGCGTGCCTGACTCGCGTCGGCACCACGGCGGGCAGCGGTACGACCCGCCCATGCGTCGGCGTTGAACAGCGGTTGCTCGACCACGACGCCGCCCTGATAGTTGGTCATTGCGGCTGGAGAGTTCAATCGCGCCGGATCGAAATCAGCTTGTGTCGCGATGCCTTGGCGGAGCTTGTTTCCGAATACGCCGATGGGATCTGTGGTTCTCGCGTAGCCGGCTTCGAGCCGAACATCTGGCAGGATGCCCTGTAGAGGGGCGATTGCCCGGGCTCGCTGAGCGTCGGCGGTGGCCGACGCCTCACGATTGGCGTACGCGGAGTGATCCGCCTGTTGGAGTGCCTGCGCGAGCGTAATCTGGGCGCCGGCGGAACGGGCGTTCATCCCTCCAACCAGGGCGAGTAAACCGAGAAAGAGCCCGACTGTATGTTTGTGCATAGGGGATGCCGACGGTATGACTAGAATACTATATGACGATATAGTTATATAGTAGCGACTCGGAAGTCAACTGCCGTGTCGGCGCGTGTGGCTGGAGTCTGCGGCATCGTCCTATTGGACAAGTCAATGCATGTCACCCGGCAAGTGATTCCCGCCGTAACCAATTTGGATCGCCCTGTGCCTCAGTTGCCGGTCGTCGCGGGCGCGGTCAAACGGGTCTTGACGCGTTGCAATCGCTCGTACACTTCATGCCCGACCTGGGCCACCTCTGGATTGCTGGTCATCTGCAGCACCGCTACCGGGTCCATGAAGGCAACGATCAGGCGACCGTCGGCCTCTTCACGAACGACGACGTTGCAGGGAAGCAGCAGGCCGATGTCGGGTTCAGCCTCCAGCGCGCGGTGCGCCAGCGGTGGATTGCACGCGCCGAGGATGACGTACTGTCGCCCGTCGATGCTGAGCTTGGCCTTCATCGTGGCCTGAATATCGATCTGCGTCAGCACACCGAAGCCTTCGGCCTGCAATGCCGCGATGACCTGCTCAACGGCGCGCGCGAAGTCCTGGCCTTCGATGTCACAACGAAAGCCGTAACTGGCTGACCATGGCTGTTGCGCTGTTGATAGCGTGTTGTGTGAGCTGTTCATAACCGATCTCTCATTTTGTCGCCGGAATCGTATGCATGCGGTCCATCATCATAGCACTGCGCTTTCCGGACGTTTTTGAGGCGGGCATTTCATCGTGCCGTAACGCGATGGCAAGCGGGCCGCTTCATTGTCGGGTGTCTGCGAATTTGATGCCGAACCCAGCTGACAACCAATACGGTCGTCGCTTGCAGCGTCCTCGGCCTGCTGGGCGTCATCATTTCTCCTACAGGAAATCAGGGATTACCTGCCTGACGCGAGGATCAGGAATTCGCATCCTTCTTGGAGGCCGCAGAGAACCACATCGATGCGACTGCGGCGGCGCGATTAAGGGTGTCGAGATTTCCGAGCTGTCAAGGCGCATCGTCGTTGGAATCGATCGTTCGCACTTCGGTCAGCGCGCTCCTGATAGTAAGTCCATGGCACTTGCGCACGGATCGCCCCGGTCGATGCTGATCGTTCCGGTTCGCAACGATGACTGATCAATCGGAGGATATCCCCGTGAATCTGCTACTCGCGATTACCGACGACGACCTTCTACCGGCCGCTACAGCTGTCGCGGAGGCACTGCAGAAAGAACGAAACGCAAAGCCGTCAGTGATCTACGTCGTGGAGCTGGGCGCATCGGTGGCGGAGGCGGGCGTCTTTGTTGCCCAGTTCGAGGAAGAGCTGCGCAACCCGCAGGCGCTGGCGAAGCAGGTCAGCGAAATGCGGCCCGTGCTGCATCTCGACTCAAGTGTTACAGCGGCGTGGCCCTTCGAGATTGCAGTCGGGGCTGTTGGCCGGGAGATCGTAGAGGCTGCGCAGACGAATGGTAGTGATCTGATCGTGATGGGATTGAACAGACACGCCGCGATGAGCCGCGCAATTGGGAACGATACGGCGCGCGAAGTGATGGCGATAGCCGGCGTGCCGGTTCTTGCGGTTCGTCCGCAGCTGGCGGGCCTGCCGGCGAGTGTAGTGATCGCAGTCGACTTCAGTCGGGCGAGCGTCCGCGCTGCGCGCCTCGCGCGCCAGATAGCGGACGACAACTGCAGCGTGCACCTTCTTTTCATCGAGTCGGACTCGCCGCGCGAGACGACGGAGAGTGTGGAAGGATTGCAGCTCATTCGAAGCAAGGGCGTGGATGAAGCATTCCGCGACTTGATCCGCGCGCTCGATCCGCCGGCAGGAATGAGGGTCGACACAAAAGTGCGCCGCGGAAAACCAGTCGAGGAGATTACACGCTTCTGCGAAGAGATCGGTCCGGATCTGGTCGCGGTCGGTAGCCAGCACCATCGATTTCTCGATCGGTTGCTGCTTGGCAGTGTTGCCAGATCGATCGCGGCCGAAGGCAGGTGGTCGATGCTGGTGACTCCCCCGGAGAGAGGGGATCATACTCCATCGTCAGGAGAACCGGCTGAAGTGCGGTGATTCTGTCGCGCCCGGATTAGAAGTGCAGATCCTGGCCTGTCGTGACGCGCCAGGTATCGCGGGCGATGACCAGCTCCTCATCGGTAGGAACGACCCACAGCTCCACGCGCGCTCCATCGACGTCAAAGCGCCCCTCGGCGCCGTTCGTCAGCTTCGCGTTGCGTCCGGTGTCCACTTGTACGCCGAGCCAGTCCATGCCGGCGCAGATGCGCTCGCGGATGGATGGCGCGTTCTCGCCGATACCGCCGGCGAAGACGATGGCGTCAACGCCATTGAGTGCCGCTATGTACGCGCCGATGTACT
>JBDTAW010000157.1:0-7428 GCA_039924445.1 Gemmatimonadaceae bacterium | reverse complement strand
GAGTTGCCGAAGTTGAACAAGGCGATGCAGGCGCTCATCGACGCCTTCGACGCAAAGGGGAAGGACTTCGACGGAATCGTGAAGGCCGGCCGTACACACCTGCAGGATGCAATGCCGATCAGGCTGGGCCAGGAATTCACGGCATTCGGCGGTACGCTTAGTCGCGGACTCAAACGTGTAAACGAAGCCGCTGATTACTTGCGCGACCTCGGCATTGGTGGTAGCGCCGTGGGAACTGGCGTCAACGTGGAGCCGCAATATCCCGCGTTGATGGTAAAGCATCTCAACGAAATGCTCGACGGCAAGCTGCGCGCGGGCGCAGATCGCATCCAGCTCATGCAAAGCATGGGCGACGCCGCAGCGTTCAGCGCGGCAATGAAAGTTCTGGCCATCGACCTCAGCAAGATCGCGAGCGACTTGAGAATAATGGTAAGCGGCCCGCGCACCGGCCTCGACGAGATCACACTGCCCGCCGTGCAACCGGGTTCATCGATCATGCCCGGCAAGATCAATCCATCGATAGCAGAGATGGTGAATCAGGTCTGCTTCCAGATTGTCGGATTGGATGCCTGCGTCGCTGCGGCAACGGAACACGGCCAGCTCGAGCTCAATGTGATGATGCCGGTGATCGCATTCAATGTGTTGCTCGCAGAGCACATCCTGTCCACTGCATCGATCACGTTTGCAGAGAAGTGCGTTGTCGGAATCGAAGCGAACGCTGAACAGTGCGCCTACTGGGTCGAACGCTCCGCCGCGCTGGCGACAGCGCTTGCGCCGCAGATCGGCTACGCAAAGGCAGCGGACATCAGCAAGAGGTCCGTGAAGGAAGGCGTACTGATTCGCGATCTCGTGAAGCGCGAGCACGTGCTTCCTGATAGCGAGATCGACAAGGTACTGGACCTCGCGAAGATGACCGAGATCGGAGTCCCGGGCGCATAGTCCGAGCGCTCGACGACCAGCCGCCGTCATTCCCGCGAAAGCGGGAATCTGTTCGGTCGTCAGTCCCGCGAAAGCGGGAATCCATGTGTGGACATACCGAGATGAAACGACAAAGGCCGGTCAGCGCCCCTTCCCAAACTTCGAGAATTAGCTAATTTGCTCATTAACTAACTCATCCCCCCCCGCCCATGCTAATCGCCCTCGTGATCGCCTCAATGGCCGTTGCCGCGCCCGTACCAGCCACAGCGGACAGCGTCGCCTCCCAGCCCATCACGCTCAAGACCGCTACCGGCGACCTCTTCGGCTCCCTCGTCGTTCCGTCTCGACCCGGCAAGCATCCCGTAGTCCTCATCATCGCTGGCTCCGGTCCAACTGATCGCGACGGCAACTCCCCGATCCAAGTCGCCCCCGGGAAGCTGCTCCACCCGGATACGTACAAGATTCTCGCAGCCGATCTCGCTGCCGACGGTATCGCTTCGGTGCGTTACGACAAGCGCGGTGTCGCGGCAAGCGCCGGAGCGATGGCGGGCCGGACCGAGGCTGACTACCGCTTCGACACCGGGATCAACGACGCTGTCGATTGGATCAAGATGCTTCGCGCCGATGCTCGATTCTCCAAAATCATAGTTGTCGGCCACAGTGAAGGATCTCTAGTTGGAATGGTCGCCGCTCAGCGCGAAAAGACCGACGGTTTCGTATCGCTCGAAGGCGCGGGTCGGCCTGCCGCCGTCGTCCTCCGCGAGCAGCTCACCAACAACGGTGCGCCGGTTGCGATGTTCGGCTCGATTCTCGACAGCCTCACGGCGGGCAAGACAGTGGACAGCGTCCCGCCAGCGCTCGCTGCGCTCTTCCGTCCGAGCGTGCAGCCTTATCTCATTTCGTGGTTCCGCTACGACCCTGCGGCGGAGTTGAAGAAATTGCCGTACGCAACGTTGGTAGTGCAGGGAACGCACGACATACAGGTCTCGATGGATGACGCGAATCTTCTGGCCGCAGCGCCCGGCGCAAAGCTTCTGAAGATCGACGGCATGACACACGTCCTCAAGATCGGCCCGGCGGACGCTCCGGCTCAGATTGCGGGCGTGTACACGGATCCATCCGTGGCAATTCCTCCCGAACTCATTTCAGCAATCGCCGCATACGTGCATTCGGCGCCGCAACCGCGGTGACTGACGCCTTCCGCGCGCTCGCCGATCCGACGCGGCGCGCAATTCTCGACCAGCTCCGCGCCGGATCAAGAACTTCGGGAGAGATCGCCGACCAGTTCGGATCGTCGTGGCCAACAATTTCGCGGCATCTCGGCGTACTCCGGGATGCGGGCTTGATAAACGCCGAGAAGGAGGGCCAGTTCATGCGCTACGAGTTGGCGACGACAGTTTTTCAGGACGTTCTTGCGCGACTTGCTGAGTGGACTCAGGCTTCATCGAATGACGGACAGTCAGATGCGTGATCATACAAAAATCGTCTCGGTCGTACTCGTCGCAGCAGCGTTCGCGATCGCCGCGATTGCCTATCCAGATCTCCCGCCGCAGGTTCCGACGCACTGGAATCTTTCGGGCCACGCCGACGGATTCAGCAGTCGACTCACGGGCGTATTGATTGCGCCGATTGTGATGCTTGTCACGTGGTTGTTTCTCGTTGTCCTCCCGCGCTACGATGGATCGCTTTTCGTCAAGTACTCGGATCGCAGTTCCCATTCATCGACGAACCGGCCCGTTTACGGCACCATCGCCATTGTGGTTCTCGCGCTCTTGCTCGCGATCCACGTTTTCACAATTTCTACGGCGCTCGGATACATCGGAAGCAACCGCCAACCACTGCTCCTCGCCGTGATAATGTCGGCGAGTTGCATCGTGCTCGGCAACTACATGCCGCGTGTGACTCAGCGAAATGCGTTCATCGGCTTCCGCGTGCCGTGGGCGTACGCGAGCGACGACGTGTGGCGCCGCACGCAGCGGGCGGGTGGGTACGGGATGGTCTCCAGCGGAGTTATAGGACTAATCGGAGCCTTCGCGGTACCTTCGATGCCGCTGATTGCGTTCGCAGTCGCGACGGTTGCGCAGCTCGTGATTGTGATGGTGTATTCGTACCGAATCGCCCATTCCCGGGATGCGGGGTGAGGTACCACGCCCCCCAACCCTTGCTCCCCGCCGTCCGCCCCGGTATCCTCCATACATGCGGATTACCACTTGGGCTGAGTACGGCGTAATCTGTGCGCTGCACCTGGCGCGTCGATCGGACGAGGGCCCCATTACGGGGCGCGATATCGCGGCGCAGGAACGGCTTCCTGCGGACTACGTCGAGCAGATCCTGCTGCGACTCCGACGCGCCGACGTCATCAAGAGCGTTCGCGGCGCCCGCGGTGGCTACATGCTCGCGAGGCCTTCCAGCGAGATCACGATGCGCGATGTGATCCATGCGTCTGAACTCGAAACGTTCGATCTGCACTGCATCAGCCATCCTGTAGAGGAAGAACGCTGTGCGGCGTCACATAACTGCAGCATTCGCCCGATATGGGTAATGCTCCAGCAGAAGATCGACGACGTACTCGAGAGTGTCTGCCTCGCTGACTTGCTGCAAGACGAGCCGGCTGTGCGCGAACGCGTTGGTCTGCCGATTCTCGAAACGGTCTAGCCGCACCCACGTAGTCATCCTCGCGAAAGCGAGGATCCATGTTGTGGTTGACCGTCGGGCGCCGGAACTGAGACTCGCCGAAGGAAAATGGATTCCCGCGTTCGCGGGAATGACATCTGGTCCGCTTTCGCGGGAATGACATCTGGCGGGTCAGGCGCGACATGCTCGGGGCGGGACTCGAACCCGCACGGCCTTTCGGCCACAGCGTTCTGAGCGCTGCGTGTATACCAGTTTCACCACCCGAGCGACGCGGCTGAGTGCCGCTATCTGACGCCTTTCGCTACTTTCTACACTGGCCAGAGGGTCAGCCGTCTCCTCAACGCCTTGCAGCCAGTTGCTACACTGACCGGGAGCCTCTCAACATAGCCGAGCCCTCGGGGTGGCGCAACGCCGTCCCCATTACCTAAGTTCCCATCATGCCCGACGTTACCGCCACGCCGGCGCGCCAGTCAATTGCAAAGAACCGCAGGGCGTCGCACGACTACCAACTTCTGGAAACCTGGGAAGCCGGCATCGCGCTCACCGGGACCGAAGTGAAATCGCTGCGCGATGGCAAGGCGAACATCTCCGACGCATACGGCATAGTTCGCGATGGCGAAGTCTTTCTACTCAACCTGCACATATCTCCCTACGAGCGCGGTGGCTACGTCAACCACGAACCCACGCGTACGCGGAAGCTCCTGCTGCATCGCAAGGAGATCCGCAAGATGATCGGTGCCGTCGAACGCCAGGGACTTACTCTCGTTCCTCTCGAACTGTACTTCAGCCGCGGACGCGCCAAGGTTGCACTGGCACTCGGCAAGGGCAAGAAACTCCACGACAAACGCGACGACGCACGCAAGCGTGACGACGAGCGCGACATGGCGCGCGCCATGAGGCGTTCATGATCGTTGCCTGTCTTGCACTGTTTCTGCAGACGGCAGCAACCGTGACTCCGGCCAATTCTCGACGTGCAACGCAGTCAGCTGCCGCGCCGGAATCCGTGATTGTCCGTACGCCCGCGCGCGCAACGTCACTGCGCGTGACCCGGATCGGCGGCGTCCCGCTGATCTCGGCAGATAAACTCGCTGCAGCGCTTGGCGGCAAATTCAGCTCCACGTCTCCAACGCACTATTCGCTCACAGTGGGCGATTCGCATATCAGTTTTACAGACGCCGTCCCGTTCGCAGGCGACGATTCGACGATCGTACCGATGACGTCAGCGCCAACAATGATTGGCAAGGATGTATATCTCCCACTGCTGGTTGTCACGGACCTGGTGCCACGCTTTTTCAGCGGCTACATGTACGATCCGGACTTGCGCGAAGTCAGACAATTCAACCCCGCTGCGCGACGCGTCGTTACAGAGTCCACGGCGACGACGAGCGATTCGCCAGCGACGGCAGAGACGGCAGAGACGCCGCGTGAACGCGGCGAAGCAGCAGCTGTTGCGCGCGTGGCCAACGAGACCGTGCGCATGAAGCGGCCGGGCAGGCGACTCATTGTCGTCGACGCCGGGCACGGTGGCGTCGATCCTGGAATGCACGGCCCGATTGGTGGAGGACCGCAGATCGTCGAAAAGAATATCACGCTCGCGGTCTCCAAGCTGCTCGCCGAGGCGCTGCGAAACGCAGGCGCAGATGTTCTGATGACGCGTACTACAGATACACTCATTGGTCTGTACGATCGCGGCCCGATTGCAAACAAGGCCCATGGCGACATCTTCGTCTCGATACACGTCAACGCGACCGGTCAGCGCGGCAAGGCAGGCGCCGACGATCGGGGATACGAGACGTACTTCCTCGCTGAAGCAAAAACCGAAGACGCGAAGCGCGTGGAGCGGATGGAAAACCAGGCCGTCCGCTTCGAAACTTCCGATGCAACGACGAAGAAGGGTGATCCACTCAACTTCATAATCAACGACATGGCGCAGAACGAACATCTGCGCGAAAGTGCCGACCTCGCGGAGTCCATAGAGACGGGCTTTAGCAAGTTCCATCCCGGCCCCGACCGTGGCGTCCAACAGGCAAATTTTGCGGTGCTCCGCGGCGCTTTCATGCCAGCCGTACTGGTCGAGATCGGCTTTGGGACCAATCGTGCCGAGGCCGCGTACATCAGCGATCCGGCGAATGAGCGCAAGATTGCGCAATCGATCGCGAAGTCCATACTATCGTACATGGACAAGTACGACGCACGTATCGGTGGTGGTGGGGGCGGCAAACGGTGACAGATCTTCGGGTTGAGGTGGCTGGCATCCAGTTTCAGAACCCGATCATTCTCGCCTCCGGAACCGCAGCCTTCGGCCGGTCTCTGGACGGCGTTGTCAATCTCGACGCGCTCGGCGGTATTGTAACCAAGGCCGTCAGCCTGGAGCCACGCGGTGGGAACGCGTCACCGCGCGTTGCGGAGTTTACGGGCGGCATGCTGAATGCGATCGGACTCGCGAACCCCGGCGTCGACGCCGTTTTGCGCGAAGATCTGCCGTGGCTCGAACAGCATGTGAAACGCGCACGGGTGATCGTCAACGTAGTCGGCAGTCGCACCGAAGATTTCGCCGAAGTTGTTCGGCGTCTGGACGATAGCGCGATCATCAGCGCGTTTGAACTGAACGTCAGTTGTCCAAATGTACGCGCGGGCGGGATTGAATTTTGTGCAGACAGTGCTTCGCTCGCGGCTGTCGTTGCCGGTGCTCGCGCCGCAACGCGTCGTCCGATTTTTGTAAAGCTTTCGCCGGTGCTGACAAACATTGGCGAGACCGCAAAGACGGCAGCCAATTCGGGAGCTGACGGAATCACCGTGATCAACACGATTCCAGGCTTGGTGGTCGACATTGAGAGCCGCAAGCCGCGTATCGGCTTTGGTACTGGAGGAACGAGCGGCCCTGGTCTGCTTCCCGTCGGCGTTCTCGCAACGCATCGTGTACGCAGTGCGGTGTCGCTTCCGATCATCGGCGTCGGTGGCGTAACGTCCGCGACGGATGCGTTGCAGTTTGTTATTGCGGGAGCGTCGCTCGTTGGCGTCGGGACTGCAAATCTGCGCGATCCACGCACAGCAGAGCGAATCGCAAAAGATCTCGATCGCTGGTGCAATTCACACGGTGTCAGCGCCGTTCAAAATCTTATCGGAACACTGGAGTGGCCGTCATGACGGCTACGGACGTAAACATGGGGTCGTCCCATGGCGCCGTTCCGATTGTGGCTCTCGACTTCTGGATGGCCGATGCCGCGCTTAGCATGGTCGACGTGCTCGGCAGCCGCTGCGATTTCTACAAGGTCGGCAGCGAGTTATTCACGGTGGCTGGACCGTCCATCGTCCGGCAGCTCTCGGCGCGCGGGAAGCGAGTATTCCTCGACCTCAAATTTCATGACATTCCGAATACGGTTGAGAAGGCGGTAGCCGCAGCGGCGGAACTTGGCGCGTCGATCGTCACGATCCACGCGTTGGGCGGGGCGAACATGATCCAGGCCGCCGTGCGGCAAGCCGGGCCCGATTGTCAGGTGTTTGCCGTCACAATCCTGACCTCGCTGACTGGTGCCGACTTGACGGCGGTCCGGGGCGGAGACGTAATCGCGGATGATCTGACACCTGAGGTCATGCGGCTTGCGGAGCTTTCAGCCGGCTGTGGAGTGGCTGGCGTGGTCTGCAGCGGACTCGAGGCCCCGATGCTCCGGGATCGCTTTGGAGGCTCGCTCAAGCTGCTCGTCCCAGGGGTTCGGCTGCCGGGCGACGACCGTGGAGACCAGAGCCGGGTGGTGACCCCGCGGGAGGCCGCGAGGGCGGGTGCCGCGTACGTGGTTCTGGGAAGAACCGTTACGTCGTCGGCTGACCCTGCCGCCGCGATGGATAGGGCGGTTGCGTCGCTGGCCTGACCGGACT
>JBDTAW010000156.1:0-5145 GCA_039924445.1 Gemmatimonadaceae bacterium | reverse complement strand
AGGGCTGCTTTCGATCAATATCCTGTCGCACTACAGTCGCATCAGTGACCGCGGTGATCGCTGCTGCTGTGATGGTACGACTGACTCGGCGGTGGTGGTGGGCTGTTGACTGCGTGCGGAGTTGGCGCGCGAGATACCGGCACGCGTGGAACCGGGAAGCCCGGAGGTATTGCCCCACGCCGTGTCACTTCGCGCGGCGGGTTGACCACTACCACCGGGGGGAACGGAACCGATCTTGGCTGTGCGCGACGCTCGACATACACCGGCCGTTGCACAGGGCGCTCCACGATCACAGTACGCGGGTAACTGCCGTAGTAGCCGCCGTACGCGCCCGAGGCACCGTATGCACCATACCGACCATTGTAGTACGGATCGTAGTAAGGATCATAGTTCTGATCGTAATTGTAGTTGCCGTTATCGTACGCACGATCATTGTAAACATTGTAATTGCCGTTGCCGTAGTTGCCACTCGGTTGCCAGAAAGCCTGGATGTCGTACTGCCCTCGGCCGCTCTGAGTATCGCGAATGCGAACTATGGTGACGTATCCATTCTGAGCACGCGGCTGCTGTACCACGTCGGCGATGCCGCGACCTTCCAGCATGCGTACGCCTACATATCCGTTGACCGATGGTACACTGCTGACAGCGCGCGCATTGTCGTAGCCAATTGACTCGCGCGGACCGATCGGCATCACATCGGTGCGACCATTCTGCATCTGGATGCGAACTTCCTGGTCCACATTGCCGCGCCATTCAAAAAGCATGCGCTGACCGCCCTGTGCTGCGGCTGGAACTGACGCCGCCAACATCACGAACGGAACGGCCGCCATACTTGCTGTTTTGAGTACAGTGCTGGCGAATCTTGCAGTCATAGATGCTGCCTCCTTTTGGCAAACACGTCTACACCTGATGGTGTCTTGCCTTCCACAGAATTAGACGTATTCGGAGGCGCTATCGTTAACGTTTCCCGAGTCGCAATTCTGCGAAACTGACTACGAAACTGTCACCAACCTGTCGTGTGCGCGACGGGCTGCCACGGTGCCCAATTAAATGCGATGGTGCATTACCGGCAGGCCGGAAATCATACCCTCGGGAGGGCTATGGTGAAACAGCTTCCTTCACCGACAACGCTGCGCACACTCAGCTCTCCGCCCATGCCGCGGGCGAGATCCCGGCTGATTGCGAGTCCCAGACCCGTTCCTTCTACACCGTGTGTGCGATGACGGCCAACCTGCACGAACGGATCGAAAATATCCTCATACCGATCATCCGGGATGCCAATCCCGGTATCGTTCACGTGCAGAAATACTACATCGCCTGCGACTCGCTCGCTGTTGGAGCCGAATCCGGAATCGATGGAGATACTTCCACCAGGCTTCGTGAACTTGATTGCGTTGGACATGAGGTTCAGAAGAATCTGCTGCAGCTTTTCAGCGTCTGCGCGTACGACAATACCATCTTCGACTTTGACTTCGTAACGCAGACCCTTCTCTGCCAGTTGCGGCTCTACCATCGGGTTGACGGCGGCTACGACATCGGAGAGCGACAGCTGTGTAATGTGGTAGTCGAATTTACCCGCTTCCAGTTTCGCAAAGTTGAGCACATCGTTGACGAGCGACAGTAGATGCTGTTCGCTTCGCATGATGCGTTGTAGTGCAACACGCTGTGCATCGGTTATGGGGCCGTGAACACCCAACTCGAGTAGTTGTGCATAGCCGGCAATCGCATTCAGCGGTGTGCGCAGCTCATGACTCATGATCGCGAGGAACTCGCTCTTGACTCGATTGGCGGCTACGGCTTCATTGCGAGCGGTTACCGCCTCCTTACGTGCAGTTTCTACTTCATGCCTCGCATTCACCTGGTCTGTAACATCCACCCCGTGCACGAATATTCCTGATACGCTTCCGTCGGCTGCTTCGATCGGCATGTATAAGAAATCAACGTAACGCAGCTTTCGCTCCGACCCGGGAGTCCATTGGATCTCGGCCGGCACTTCGCGTCCTACGAATGGCTCCCGGGTCTCCATTACGTTGAGGAGCCTCTCTTCGAAGCCCTGGCCGCGAAGGTCCGGAAGTGCATCGAACAACGGCTTCCCCACTATTTCACGGTGACCAACGAGCCGATCATACGCCGCGTTGGAAAGCTCGACGACAAAATCCCGGCCGTGCAACACCACTATGAACGCTGGCGCCTGGTGAAACAGATCGTTGAGCCGCGAACGTTCCAGTTCTGCTTCCGCGCGCGCCTTCTCGAGTTCGGCAACGGCTCGGATACGCTGCGTGGTTTCCTGTACCACTACGAGCACGCCCGCGATCGTTCCACCGTCGTCGCGTACGGGGCTGTAGCCGTACGTCCAGTACACATCCTCCACATGACCGTTGCGCTGGATCGGCACAAGCTGATCCTCATGCCACGTAGCTTCGCCCGTCGTGAGTACCTGCTCGATCTGCGGCCCGATCACTGGCCAGATCTCGGCCCAGTACTCGCGTCCTCTCGCGCCGAGCGCCGCGACATCACGACCAGTTGTCCCGAAGCTCGGGAGATAGCCGTCGTTGAAGATCTGGATAAGATCCGGCCCCCACCACAGAAACATCGGATGCCGCGATTCCATCGCCGCCGACACGATCGTCCGGAGACTCAGGGACCACGTCGAAACAGGGCCGAGCGGAGTGGAAGCCCAATCGAAGGCCCGGCAGCGAGCCAGCATTTCGCCGGGACCGGAGAAGAGAGACTGCGCACGTCTTTCCTCCGTTGGGGGGTTACTCATCGGACAGGGTCTCCTGCAGAATTGGCGTATCCCAAGTGTTTTCCGCCGTGGCGGGATTGGGATGTAGCGCGATATTACGCACACCGTGAACAATGATCACAAATATGATCACGCCCCCATCAACCCGGTAAGACGCATGTGTGGGGCCATCGCAGGCGACAAGGACGCGACTTGTTAGGATTCAAAATGGACTCTACCCGGAAATTCCAGAAACCCAGCGACGAAGAGTTGAGGAAGAAGCTCACGCCGGAGCAGTACCGTGTGACTCAGCATGAAGCAACCGAGCGGCCTTTCTCGAACGAGTACAACGACAACCACGAAGCCGGGATCTACGTGGACGTTGTGTCGGGTGAACCTCTCTTCAGTTCGCTGGACAAGTTCGACGCGCATTGTGGATGGCCGAGTTTCAGCAAGCCACTCGACGAATCAGGTGTTACTACGAGAGTCGATCACAAACTCGGAATGCCGCGCACGGAAGTACGCTCGGCGCAGGCGGATTCGCACCTTGGTCACGTGTTCGATGACGGCCCTGGCCCGACGGGGTTGCGTTACTGCATGAACTCCGCGTCGATGAGATTTGTGCCGGTAGCGAAGTTGGAGGAAGAAGGGTACGGGGAGTGGTTACGTCTATTTCAGGACAAAGAGAAATCACCGTGACGCCAAGCGGCCAGGCGGGATCGGATCTTGATGCGCTGATCGAGCGCGCGAACACCGATCCCGGCTCGGCCGACGAGCTCTTCGCATTGCTCTACGGCGAACTGCATCGCCTCGCTGAATACAACCTGAAGCGCAGCAACAGCACGATCACGCTGGACGCGACGATGCTGCTGCACGAGGCGTATCTCAACATCTCGGGCCGGAACGACGTCTCGTATCCGGATCAGGGCCGCTTCCTGGCATACGCTTCGCGCGCGATGCGCGGGCTTGTGATCGACTACGCGCGCCACCGGCGCGCACTCAAACGCGGTCGCCAACTCGAGATCACGCTTGGCGGCGACGAGCAACCCTCCGACGAAATACAACAGCGCTCGTTGGAACTGGAGCGACTCGGCGACGCGATTGATGAACTCGCGGTCCTGGATTCCTTACTCGCAGAGCTGGTTGACCTGCACTTCTTCTGCGGATTCACGTTTATCGAGATCGCAGAACTGCGCGGATCTTCGGAGCGCACCGTGCAGCGGGACTGGCGAAAAGCGCGACTACTACTGCAACACTCGCTTATGAGTGACATCGACTCCTAGCGCGCCAAGCAACGTCGTAGCTTCACGAGTTCGCGGATGGCTGACGCCCGCGCCATTTCGCAGCTCGATTACCGATTTTGCCATCGATGCACGAGCAGCCGACGAATCGCTCATCGCCAGTTGTGCGCGCGCTCCCACAAGACGCGCCTCACCAACATACGCGCTGCGAGTTTCCGTTAGAGAGTCGAGTGTCGCATTGGCTTGCGCATCGTGCGCGTAGCCGAGCGCTTCTTCGGGGTGGCCCAGCACCAACGCGGTCTCGGCTGCAAGTAGCAACGCCGAGTGAAAAGTCTTTCTCTGCTGGCCATCGAAGTAGCCATTTGCGCGCAGCACCTGCAGGACGAGAGAGTGCGCGGTTGTTGCTTTGCCGGACGACATTGCGATCAGCGCCGCAAGAATACGCGGATCGGTGACCTGGTCATCGCTGCTCCACGTCTTCTTGTGCGCAGATAGCCGATCGAACCGGGCAGCGGTTTGGTGGGCGCCTGGGAGATCGCCCAACTGCAATTGCGCCTGCGCCAGTCCGAACAACCCGCGACCTTCCCAGTAAGTGTTGTGATCCTTGACCGCCTGGCTCGCAACTAACGCAAAGTATTTCGCAGCAGAATCTGCGTGCGTCTCGAACAGCGCCGCATGCGCGTAGTGGATCAGCGGCTGCGACGGCAGATCACCAGATGGATCGCTCCGTCTCAGCGTTACCAGCACATCATGCAGCATCTGCTCCGCACGCGTTATTTCTCCCAGATTGATGAGCGATACCGCGTAATCGTGCTGCACGATAGCGCGAGCCATCGTTTCGCCGCGCCCGGTTCGATCGAAGATCGCCATGGAACTGTCATAAATGGCCAGCGCGTCCCGGTGCCGGCCCTGTTCATCCAGCGCGTCGGCGAGCGCCCCGAACAGATTCACGTACACCATGTCCCGGGTTTCGCCAATACTGTCGCGAATGAAGATAGCGCGACGAATAGCTGGAACCGCCAGTTTGTGATGCGGGCCGGCTTCGTTTTCCAGATCTGTCAGCGACCGGAGACACGTTACCTCCACGCGCGGATCAGGTGTGGCTCGAAGCATCGATGTAGCGCTGTCGAGCATCCGCTGAGCCTCGTCGTAGCGACCTTCCGTGCGAAGATTGTCAAC
>JBDTAW010000155.1:0-4866 GCA_039924445.1 Gemmatimonadaceae bacterium | reverse complement strand
GACTAACAGCAACGACAGCGCAATCTGCGCAACGACAAGCGCCTTGCCGATCGAGAAGCGCGAGTGGCCGTCGGCGACACCGCGTCCCTGCGACTTCATGGCAATGTGCGGTTCGACGTGACCAGTGCGCCATGCTGGAACGAGTCCGAACAGTACACCTGTCGCAGTAGCAACACAAATTGTAAACGCGAGCACCGGTAGGTCGATCGATAGATCGAGTGCGACCACATTGTCCGATGTCGAAATCAGGCTCACAAGAAGATGACTGCCCCATATCGCGAAGAGCACGCCCACGGCGGCGCCCATTAGCGCCAGTAGTATGCTCTCCGTGAGCAACTGCCGAATCAGTCTGCCGGGTGTGGCCCCAATGGCGAGCCGCACTGCGATCTCATGTTGGCGCTTCGTTGCGCGTGCGAGTAATAAGTTGGCAACATTCGCGCACGCAATTAGAAGCACGATGCCAACGACTGTCATCAGCACAAGCAACGCTTTCCGATAGGTGGTTGATAACGCTGCGAATCCCCGCGCCGCACTTGCGACGTTGAGCTGCGCCTTCTGATAGCGCTTGACGGCGTCGACCGGCCAATTCGGCGGAAGTGTTGCCTCGACGAGACTGGGCATCAGCATCTGAAGTCGTGCGCGCGCCTGGTCCGGCGTAACCCCTGGCTTCATTCTGCCGACGATGTGCAGGTACCAGCTGCTCCGCGCATCGATCCATTTGTCATTGCCGTTGATGATCGTTTTGGCGCAGAGCGGCGTGTAGATCTGCGAGTGCATTCCCACGTCCAGTCCGGAGAATCCCGGATCAATTACGCCGACGATCTGAAACGGATGACCATCAAGTCGGACGGCCTTTCCAATTACGTCGCCGCTGCCTCCGTACTCCGATTTCCAAAACGAGTCGCTGATCGTCGCGATCGCTGGACAGCCACGCACGTCGTCACTCTTCAACAGTGTGCGTCCCAGTGCCGCTCGCACACCAAGTGCAGGGAAGAAGTCACCGCTGACCCAATCCCCGGTAATGCGTCGCGCCTGACCCGCGCTGGCGAGATTGAAATCAGCCGCACTGTACGCAAGTGCATGCGAGAATACATTCTGGTGATCGCGGATGTACTCCCAGATAGGATTGGTAGCCGTCTGGCTGCTGTCACGCAGTACCATCACCAACTCTTCGGGGTGACTCACCGGCAGCGACTTGAGCATCACTGCATTGATGAGCGAAAAGATCGCGGTGTTCGCACCAATTCCGAGCGCCAACGATAGAATCGCTACCAGGGCGAATCCGGGTGCGGAACGGAGCGTACGCATCGCGTAGCGCAGGTCCCCAAGCAGAGTCTCCAGCCAACGAAAGACGTCGCGATCCCGCGTGATCTCCTTCTGTATCCCGTAATTGCCAAACTGCTTGCGCGCTTCGCGTCGAGCCATCTCCGGCTTCATCCCATGCGCTACGAGTTCGTCGGCCTTCTCGGCGATATGAAACGACAGCTCCCGATCGAGATCTTCGGAGAGCCGATCCGAACTAACGACATTGCGGATACGAGCGAACCAGGACATGGGCCGACTCTCCAGAAGAGATATGAACGACGATCGTTCAAAAACGATCAGGCGTAGCGCAGCACGCGCTGGACTCCATCGCGCAGGCGAAACCAGCTTTCTTCCTCGAGCGCGAGTTGCTTTTTGCCAGCCGCTGTGATGCTGTAGAAACGTGCCTGCCGATTCTTTTCTGTCGTCCCCCACTCTGCGCTCAACCAGCCGTCCTGCGCCATCCGATGGAGCGCTGGATACAGCGAACCCTCTTCGACGCGCAGCAATTCCGCTGACACGCGCTGTATATGCGCAGTGATCGCGTAGCCGTGCATCTGTCCCTGCGCGGCAATTGCCTTGAGGACGAGAAGGGCGAGGGTACCCTGGAGGATATCGTTCTTGTTCTTCGGCACGATACCTATCTAGCTAGGCTTCTCGTCCTTGTCAAGAATGGCACTTGGTAGCGAGGCTAGGCTGCGGGGTGGTACTCATGTGAGCTTGGCGACGGATCCACAGCTCGGGATAGTACTGGTCATCTCGTTCGTGGACGCCGCCGGCGTGCTGAAATGGCCACACGACTTGGTGTTATTGCTGTGGTTGCTCAGATCCTGGATATAAACGCCAGAAGTGCTCCGTCATCCACACGTAGCCGACTTCCACGTTCTAGCTGGGTTCCGTCCCGACTCCGTCCCCATGAACTAATATTGTTCCTGCTTGCTACTGCCTCGTAACCCGATCAGCTGAGCCCCGTACGGATGAATACACAACCTCGATCCAGACTTCTGACCGCTCCCGCCCTCTTCGCACTCGCAACGCTCGCGATTTCGGGATGCAACAAAAACATCGCTCCCGCCGACCTCGTGCTTCACAACGGCAAGGTCGTCACCATGGACTCGACCGTTCCCTCTGGACAGGCGATCGCGATATCAGGTGACAGCATCTTGGCAGTCGGATCGGACAGTGCAATCAAACCGTACATCGGCGCCGATACCCGCGTAATCGATCTCGAGGGACACCTCGCGATTCCGGGTTTCAACGAATCGCATGGTCACTTTACTGCGCTCGGCCAGTCGCTGACCGAGCTGGATCTCATGGGCGTTCCGACCTGGCAACAGATCGCCAGCATGGTAGGCGACGCCGCAAAAACAGCGAAACCGGGCGCCGTAATCCGGGGCGAGGGGTGGCATCAGGAAAAGTGGAACCAGTCTCCGGGCCGCATCGTCGAAGGCTTCCAGACGAACGATCTCATCAACAAGGCCGCGCCAAATAATCCGGTCGTGCTCGGCCACGCGAGCGGTCACGCACTCATCGCTAATGACGCGGCGCTAAAACTGGCTGGAATCAGCTCGTCGACGCCCAACCCACCGGGCGGTCGTATCATCAAGGACGCGAGCGGCCGGCCGACCGGCGTTCTCGTCGACGGCGCGCAGTCGCTCATCAGTCGCGGACTGGCCCAGAGCCGAGCAGCGCAAACGCCGGAAGAAGCGAAGGCTGATTTCGTACGTGAAGTTCATCTCGCAACGCAGAACGCGCTCGCCAACGGTGTGACGACGTTCCAGGATATGGGCGAATCGTTCAGGACCATCGACGCGATCAAAACAATGGTGGATGCCGGCGATATGCCACTCCGCCTTTACATTCTCGTGAGCCAGGGGGAGGTACATCAGGACAACATCGACTCGCTCACATCGCATCGTTTGATCGATTACGGCAACGGCCATCTCACCGTGCGCGCGATCGGCGAGATCACGGCCGACGGTGCGCTCGGCTCCAGAAGTGCATGGATGCTCAAGCCGTATGACGACGACCCGACCAACTCGGGACTCAACGTTACTCCTATGTCGCGGATCAAGGAAATCGCCGAAATCGGCCTCGCGCACGGTTTCCAGATCTCCGTGCACGCAATCGGTGATCGCGCCAATCACGAAACGCTCGATACCTTTCAGTCGGTCTTCAATGAACATCATGTCAAGAGCGACACGCTGCGCTGGCGCATCGAGCACGCGCAGCATCTGGAGCCCTCGGACATTCCGCGATTCGGCAAGATGGGCGTTGTAGCATCGATGCAGGGAATTCACGCCTGCTCCGACGCTCCGTATGTACTTCCGCGACTCGGCATGCAGCGCGCAAAGGACGGCGCATACGTCTGGCAATCGCTATGGAAGACCGGCGCGGTCGTCACCAATGGCACTGACGTGCCGGTGGAAGCAATCAGTCCGATCGCGTCATTCCACTGCAACGTGACGCGCGACATGGTCGGTACTGATTCAGCATTCTTCCCCGATCAAAAGCTCTCGCGCGAGCAGGCGCTCCAGACGTACACCACCAACGGTGCATACGTCGAGTTCCACGACAAGCAGACTGGCTCACTCAAGACCGGCAAGTGGGCGGACATCACTGTTCTTTCCCGCGACATCATGACAGTGCCACCCGACTCGATCCTCGGCACCAAGGTTCTTTATACGATCGTGGGAGGAAAGGTGGTTTACTCGGCGGACAAGACGCACTGACGGGATTGATGGTGCGACGCCTTACCCCGTCGCGCGGACCATTTCTGCTACCTGCTTCCGGGCCTCGGCGACCCGCGGCTGCAGGTCGGGATCGGCGTTCTTCCAGAGGTCGATGAACCGAGTGTAGTACATGATGGCGCGCTTGGTGTCGCCAGCGTCTAGGTACAGCTCTCCCAACCGGTAGAGCGTTGGCGCGAGGTAGTACTGATCAATATTGAGGTGGCTCCCGCCGTGCATGTCGACATACTTGGTCAAATACTTGCGCGCAGAGTCGGCTTGGCGGCCCTGATCGTAGGCAATCCCTATGAGGTACGGCGTACACGCGCTGCAGTTGTTGGTCGGAAGTCCGTCTGCCTCGACGTCGCTCTGGCGGAAAAATGCGACCGCGCTGTCCGTCTTTCCTTCCGTCATGGCGATCATTCCGCGATCGCGCGCGATACCGACGACGTTGAGGCTGCGGGCTGACGAGTCGAGCCTGGTCTCCCACTGGCGCAATGCATCGCGTGCCTTTGCAGCAGATCCGAGTTGCGCGTACGCCAGTACGGCCAGAGATATGTTCGAAAACGTCACGGCCGGCGCCGACGCCACCGGATACGCGCGGAATGTCGAATCGAGTTCCGCGATTCCCCGCGAAGCGTTTCCGCGAATCACGCCGTCCCGCATCGCTTGAGCGAAGACCGTCGCGAACGGATCCGCAGCGCGACTGCTGGTGCGGGCCAGTGCCACATTCGCCTGCGTGGAGAGACGTTCACCGTCGTGTAGTCGGCCGCGCAACTGCACGATGTTGGCGAGCGCTGACAGGGCACGCGCGGCGTGCACGGGGTCGGCGCTG
>JBDTAW010000154.1:0-3954 GCA_039924445.1 Gemmatimonadaceae bacterium | reverse complement strand
CGTAGCAGGCCGCCCGGGAAACCGGGCGGCCTTTTCACATTGTATCCGGCGGAGCCACGTCGAGTGCTGCCTGCAGCCGCCAACGTCAGTAAACCTCCAGCTTGGTTTGGAGCCTGTCAGCGCAGGTGCGGTGTTGGGCCGGCCAACTTCGGGTTCACGTGATAGATGAGATGAACGCTCGATCGAGATCTATCATGAAGCCGCCACTGGGGCGCCAACATTCCGCCGTGATATGCGTATAATATGGATTATGTAAACTAAGGAATGTGGAAAGTGTGGGGAAACCCTAGATATCCCCCAGCGTCCCCTCAAATACCAGACGACCCTCCCCCCGCAGCGACGCCCGCCACACACCATCCGCTGATCGGTCGATCCTGATGCCAACTACCTGCCCAGAAGCCGTTTCCAGCTCCACATCATCGCCAATCTCACCCCAAGAACTCAGCAACACTGCAGACGCCACGCTACCCGTTCCGCACGCCAGCGTCTCACCCTCGACTCCACGCTCGTACGTCCGAATCTTCCACCCACCGGACAACGTTCGACTCACGAAATTCACATTGGTCCCGGCCGCAAACGATGGGTCGTTGCGGATCACTCGGCCACGACCGACCACGTCACTTTCAGCGACATCCGGTACCTGGATCACCACATGTGGAATCCCCGCTGTCGCAAAGCCGAGCCGTATCTCGTTACCCTCCGGTCGAACCGCCGCGAGCGACTGCTGCAGCCCTTCTATGGCCGGCAAATCGAATTCCGGCAGTCCTGCACTGATGCGCGCCCGGAGGACTCCAGAGCCCGTCTCAAGCCCAAATCCAGCCGCATTCACCGCCCCGATGCGAACGCCAAGGCTTGCCGTACAAAGCGTGGCGTTCCCGCAGAGCGACGCGAGCGATCCGTCAGCGTTGTAATACGTCAGGGCGAGATCCGCGTCCAGGTTCGCCGGCGTGGTCAGAATCACCAGTCCGTCAGCGCCTACGCCCGTCCCTCGACGGCAAATAGGCTCGATGACCGCTGCTCTTTCGAACTCGCTGAAGGGCTCGGTGCGTCCGTCGATGAAGACGAAATCGTTGCCCGAGCCCGTCATCTTCCAGAATCGCCGCCCAGCAGCCATCCTCAGAGTCTCCCGGTTATCGCGTGCCAGCGAAGACGCCATACCATCCAGATTGCCTCCCGGACGATCTGCTTGGACATTTTGCTCTCGCCCAGCGTCCGGTCGTGAAATACGATCGGTATCTCCTTTATCTTGAAGCCGCGCTTCCAGGCCCTGTAGCTCATTTCGATCTGAAACGCGTAACCGTTTGAATGGACAGCATTTAGGTCAATCACTTCAAGTACTTTCCGCCTGAATGCCTTGAACCCGCCCGTGGCGTCGAATACGGGAAGACGGGTCACGGCACGGGCGTAGATGTTGGCCAGGTAACTCATGACCAGACGTGCAATCGGCCAGTTCACCACGGTCACTCGACCGTCCTGGTAGCGCGATCCAAGTACGAGGTCGGCATCCTCAATCGCCCGAAGAAATTGCGGGATGTGCCTGGGGTCGTGCGAAAAGTCCGCATCCATCTCGAACGCCACATCGAAGTCGCGTTCGAGCGCCCATTTGAATCCTGTCAGATAGGCGGTCCCCAACCCCATCTTTGACGCCCGTTCGACAAGGTGGACGCGTGCATCAGCTGCCGCCATTTCGGCGACTCGCTTCCCTGTCCCGTCCGGCGATCCGTCATCTACGATGAGTACATCGATCCTGCTGTCCTGCTCCAGGATCAGTGGTACTATCCGTGAAACGTTGTCATGCTCGTTGTAGGTCGGAACTATGACCAGAACGTGCTGGATGGGCGGGCGTTCGTCAGGCAACTCGCTTCCGCTCCATGAAGACGCCGCCGGCTAGACCAAGCAGCGCGATGGTAATTGCGAGCCAGGTGATCAGCTTGCCGGTCTCGTATGCTGGACTGCTGAAAACAAGATCGATCTTGTGGGCGCCTGTCGGCAACTCGACGCCTATCATGCTGTACTGAGCGCGACCGATGGGTGCCGTCTTTCCGTCCACAGTTGCGTGCCAGCCGGGATAGTAGTTCTCCGCCACGATCAGAGCTGAACCTGCCGGAGCTGGCTTCCCGAGCGTGATCGACATCCGACCAGGCGCGTACGAGTCGAAGCTGGCGTCGATGCCGGTTGGCTGTGGAAGCGTCGTAACATTGGCCACGCCGGTGACCGGAGCGGCCTGGTCGAACAGAGCGGCTGTCTGCACATCAAAGCGCGGGTTCATCACGGTCGAGAGGACCGCGTCGTCTGCAGCCTTGACGATGATCGGGGCTACCCATGCGTACGGAGCGGCTTCCGGCAGCTTGTACAGATAATTCGTTCGGCCGCTGGCGTCCTCTGTCGACGGTCCCGCAACCTGGGTCATACCAGGTATGACAGCCGCGAGCTGCTGACCGTTGCTGAGGATGTACTGGGTTGCCGTGAGCCGCCGAATATTCTGGTTTCCGACGATGAGCTGCATCGACTCTTCGTTCGGTCCCGATCCCTGTGGGATGCCGACAAGGTCATTGTATCGCCCCATCTCGTTCCCGTGATATCCCAGCGGATTGAGTGCCCGGTGAGTCATCAGCTCGGCGCCGAAATAGAGCGCGATGTCCGCTCCCTGTTGCTGTGCAGGTATGGCCAGCACGCGGCCTGGCTGCTTAAGATTTTTGAGATAGTCAAGCGCAGCGTCGGATGCGTACAGCTGGCTCGCCGGGGGCGAGAAAACCCAGTACTGCTTGTTCACGACGAAAAGATCGAGTGCAGTGAGGGCGGCCAGCACAATAACAGGCGCGAATCGCCCTGCCCTGCGCCGGAGTTCACCAGCCTTGAATACTGCGAGCGCCGCCAGCACGACGAATACAAAAGATCGAAATGCGCCGAGAACCATTGCACTGTTGTTCGCGTCCACCACATCAAGCCGCCCTTCGGGCGCCACGCTTTTCGCGAACGCTGTCAGAACGCCGGTGGCCCCCATAAGTGCGACCGCCGCAGCGAAAATCACCCAGCCCAGCACGAATCTCCGGGTTACCTGGCCGGTCAGAGCGCGCTCGACACCACGCGCCGCAAAAACTGCCATGCCCAGCGTACCGACGAAGAAGACCGAATCTGGAGCGCGGAAGTACTTGGTGCCGGGAACCAGGTAGAACGGGATGTTGTAGAAAGGAGTTGCTGCACCCAACGCCCAGAGCAGCGCAACGATGACAGTGATTCCCCAGAACCACAAATCGCGCGAGCGCCGGTCGTGTCGCATCCCGCCGATACCGAGTGCGGCCAGAAGGAGAACAACGGCACCCGCATAATCGCCCTGGTAGTGGATGCCGTTCGGACCCCAGTAGTGGTCCCGGATTCCGGTGAACTCCGGCAGATAGAAATTGAAGATCTCCTGCGGGTTCTTGGCATACGACGTGGCGCGATCGTAGGTCCCGATTCCTGCTGCACGCGGGGACCACCCGACATACTCCCGGACGGGCAGGAACTGCACTGCGCCTATCGCGAGGCCAATGATTACCGCTGCGAGCGCGCCGCCAAGCCTGACTAGCGCGAGTCGGC
Organism: Gemmatimonadaceae bacterium; assembly: GCA_039924445.1. Classification (GTDB taxonomy): domain Bacteria; phylum Gemmatimonadota; class Gemmatimonadetes; order Gemmatimonadales; family Gemmatimonadaceae; genus Fen-1247. The sequence goes on along the minus strand of JBDTAW010000154.1, from coordinate 375 downwards.
TGTCTCCCGTGCCGTCGCGTACAAGACCAACCGCCAAAACGATTGCGTAGGCACCTGCTGCAAGCAGTGAATACTCAAGCAGCTGCGGGTGCGGCGACAGAATGTCGAGTCCGACTACTGCGGCAATTGCACCGAGCGCCCACATTCGCCCGTCGCGAACCCAGGCGAGAACTGCCCACAGCAGCAGCGGGAAAAGCGCTGCGACGAACAATTTTCCGTCATGCCCCGGGGCGACATAGGTCGCGATATGGCCGCTCATCATGTAAGCGAGGCCGCCGACGAAGGCAGCCGCGAAGCCGAATCTTGCGCGTCGCAGGAAGAGATAGCTGAACGCGCCTGCTAGAAAGACGTGGACCATGAAGCCCCACGTCATCG
>JBDTAW010000153.1:0-12003 GCA_039924445.1 Gemmatimonadaceae bacterium | reverse complement strand
AGCGGAATCCGCAACAAACGTTCGATCCATCTGGGCAGATTGCCGCCGGAGGTTGATGGAGCCGTGCCATCGAAGTCGCAGCTCGCACACGTGGCATCGCCCCGGGCGGCGGCCCCACGTTCCAGTCGGGTGAAGAGAGCACCATGTTGCACACCGGGATCGGTTGGATCCCCGTGGTCGAAGGTCAGCGTGGGCTTCTGGTTTGTGGCCGCCATAATGAATGAAACCTATTGCCGAATGCGGCGTGCTGAAGTCGGGGAGGCGCCACAGGTTCTGTAGGGCAATCCCTTACATCACAATCGGCGAAACTACTCAGGAAATATCAACCTTCACCCGACAGATGGACTCGGTCCGGCGGCCTACGTTCCAGACGTAATACGCGGGACCCAACCGTACGCGATCCTTACAATAGAACTCGCGCCATCTGGAGAAGATGATGAAACGCACAAAGATCATTTCCGCACTCGCAATAACTGGCGTTCTAACTGTTGGAGTGCTTGGCCTCACTGATAACGCCGCTCGCACCAACAAGATTGACCGGACGGATTTTGATAAAGTCGTTACCGCAACCACCCCGGTGTACGATGCTTCACTTCCTGAAGCTTCCGATGCAGGCATCAAGGAATTTCGCATTCCGATCAAGAACGCTACCATCGAGATTGCCGATGGCGTGAAGTATCAGGGTTGGACGTTTGGCGGCACCGTACCTGGTCCCGTCATTCACGTTCGGCAGGGCGACCGGGTTCGCATCAACGTAGTGAACGAAGCCGACATGCCGCACTCGATCGACTTCCATGCTGCACAGATTGCGGCCAACGTCGCGTACCGGATGATCATGCCGAAGGATTCTGTGGCATTCGAGTTCGTCGCACGTGAGCCAGGCGCATTCATGGTTCACTGCGGTACTCCGCCGGTTACCATGCACATCATGCAGGGCATGTATCTTCCGATTATCGTAGATCCGAGTGGTGGCTGGGGCACAAAGGCGGACAAGGAATTCGTCATCGTGCAGAGCGAGTTCTACACCAGGCCGGGCGCTGACAGTTCTACGCTGGTAGCTGACTGGGACAACGAAAAGGCGAAGCAGGCGACCTACGTGGTCTTCAATGGTCGCGCTCGGCAGTACATGGATCATCCATTCAAGGTTGATGTTGGAGACAGGGTCCGCTTCTACGTTGTGAATGCGGGACCGAACTTCAACAGCGACTTCCACATTGTGGGTGCGATGTTCGATCGCGTATATCCTGATGGCAACCCGTCGCACGCACTCGATGGCGTCCAGACATATCCAGTTCCTGCGGGCGGCGGTGTGGTGTTCGAAGCCGTGTTCAACAAGGATGGGAGTGGCGAAGGACTATACCCATTCGTTACACATTCATTCGCCGACGCCGAGAAGGGCGCGGTTGGGTTGATTCAGGTTGGGACACCGAAGCAGTTTGCGACGATGTCGCACTAGCAGGTAATCAAGAGGGTGTAAATGCAGCGAGATACATGTGCGGGGCCGGCGATCCCAAGGCGGATCGTCGGCTTCCACCAGGACGAAGAAAACGACTGGGTGGCCGATCTGGAATGCGGCCACACTCAGCATGTAAGACATGACCCGCCGTGGCAGGTACGACCATGGGTTATTACGGAATCCGGCCGCGCGACATTCCTTGGAAAAACGCTTGAGTGCGTGAAATGTTGTCAGCCCGAGGCGGTCTAGGCCTGAGTTGAAGCATCCCGCAAAAGCGGGAAAGCGGAATGCGAATGCCCGCCCTGCGCTGCTCTGTCTTACCAGGCCCCTGGTGCGATCATTCCGGAGTGCCACATCGGATCCCACACGAGGTTGGTCTCGACCGCGCCAACTCCGGCGACTCGACCGACCGCACTTCGAATTCCGGACGTAATGATTCCTTCCATCGGGCAGCCTGGTGTCGTAAGCGTGTGTGTCACCCTGACGCGCTCACCGACTACTTCTGGCGCAGTCGAGACACCGATATCGTAAACCAGCCCAAGAGTTACGATGTCCAGGCCGATTTCCGGATCGATGACAGTGCGAAGCGCATCCCAGATTTCGTTTTCGTCAGTGCTCTGTTCGCTCATCGAACTCGCTCGTACGGTGTATTGCATCCAGCATTCGTCCACAAACCGCAATCGGCTGATTCAAAGGCTGGATTTGTGAGTAGATTGAATGATCGCGCCGGGTTTCCGGAGAGAACGTGACGATTGTCACAACTTGAGCCTTTACACTCCAGCGCAGATACAAATGAATAACCAACGGATTGCCGAACTCTGGGAGTGGGCAGAGTATTACTGCCCGTGGTGCTACGTGGCCGCCGTACGCTTTCACCAGATGCAGCCAGAATTTGCCGGTCGCGTGACGTTTTCGACGCGATTTTTCCCTATTGAGTTGCGAAATGGCGAGGGGCCCCCACGCGACATCCTGGAACAGGAATGGTGGCTCGCGGCGATACAGGAGCCGGCGGCATCGTTCGTTCCATTTACGGGGCCATGGCCAACAACTACGCTTCCCGCTTTCGATGTTGTATGGGCCGCTCGGCGCCAGAGTAGCGCGGTGGCGATGGAGCTGGACCTTCGGATACGGCGCGCGTTCTTCGGCGAGAGTCGAGACATTGGCAACCGCGATGTCATTCTCGAGATTGCGCGCGACATGGATCTGGATTTTTCACGCCTCGAATCGGATTCTGCGAACCCCAGTGCTCGGGCAGCGGTTGTGGAGGAGGCAAGATTGGGTCGCGAGCGTTATCAAGTGCGTGGTACACCAACACTGATGCTCGCTGATGGTACTCGTCTGCACACACCCTTATCGATGCCCAGAATTCGGGACCGAAAGATCGTTTCGATGTCTCCGATGACGTGCTTCGGTCCCGGTTGCGCGAGCGAGACGCGAGCACTTTTCGACGCTGCACTGGCACTCGAGGCGGCGCTCGCTGAAGATCGCGACACGGTCGCTGACAGTACCATCGACACATTTCCCGCGAGTGATTCACCATCCTGGTCGCCGCTGAGACTTGGTGCCCCTTAGACATGCAGAAGGCCGTGGACGAATCATCCGCTGCAATTGCAGAGCTACTGCGGCATCTGGCAATCTTTTCCGAACTTGATGATTCGGTGATCCGCCAGCTCGCGGCCCGGTGTGTCGCGCGGGATTTTCCGGCTGGAAAAGTGCTTTTCACACTGGGCGATGTTTGCCGCGGCCTGTACGTGGTCGAGAGCGGCCGAGTGCGAATCTACCGCACCAGCCCGGATGGAAAGGAACAGGTACTTCACATCGAAGTTCCGGGACGGCCTGTCGCCGAACTTCCGCTCTTTGATGGTGGTGTGTATCCGGCGTCGGCAATCACGGCAGAGCCATCGCGCCTGATATTCCTGGCCCGGGATGATTTCGAATCCATGTATCGCACGCATCCGGACGTTGCTCAGGCGATAATCAGAGGACTCGGAAAGCGGCTGCGTCATCTGGTACATGTCACTGAAACGCTCGCATTCCACGACGTCGCTGCGCGCCTCGCGATGCTCTACGTTGGTTACGCGGAACGGATTGGAACAAAGACGTCGGACGGAATGGAGCTGAAGCTGGAGCGCACTCAGGAGGAACTATCACTCGAGATTGGCGCGGCACGCGAGTCGGTTTCCCGCGCCATGCGCCAGTTGAAGCGCACCGGGTTGATCTCACCGCTATCAAGGAACCGGGTGCTGATTCCTGATGTAGCGAAACTGAGAGCAAGAGCGCAGGGGCGCTAAGCCGCTGTCATCCCGGCGACGTCATTCCCGCCTTCGCGGGAATGACTGCTGGATCCATGCTGTGACATGGGTCACAGCGCGGCGGCAGTAGCCCTCCTAGCATGTAAGCGGGGTACTGTCGGCGCGACAAACACACATTTGTCTCTTATTGCCGACCGAACAATCGAGGAAACGGCGCATGGCAACGACGGTTATCGCTCCTTCTCAGGTTACGATAGACACGGCGCGAGAGCCCGGACGTTCCGGCGTGTGGAGCTGGCTCTCCACCACCGATCACAAGCGGATAGGGACTCTCTACCTCTACACCGCGCTTGCGTTTTTTCTCCTGGGCGGAATAGAAGCGCTGATCATTCGCGCACAGCTCTTCTCACCCAACGGCCGCGTCGTGTCTGCCGAGATGTACAATCAGATATTCACGATGCACGGCACGACCATGATCTTCATGGCATTGATGCCGCTGAGCTCCGCGTTCTTCAATTTTCTGATTCCGCTCCAGATCGGTGCGCGCGATGTGGCATTCCCGCGACTGAACGCATTCAGCTACTGGGTATACCTTCTTGGCGGTCTGTTCATCAATGCGAGCTGGTTGTGGCACGCCGCGCCGAACGGAGGATGGTTCGGATATGCACCACTGAGCACGAGGGCGTTCAGCCCCGGGCTCAATATGGATTTCTACGTCGTTGGATTGCAGATCCTGAGCCTCTCCACACTCGCGGCCGCGTTCAACTTCATCACTACCATTATCAATCTCCGGGCACCGGGAATGCGCATGATGCGTCTCCCGGTGTTCACCTGGTCGGCGTTCGTCACTCAGTTTCTCATTCTCGTCTCGTTTCCGATTCTGACGATCGGCCTGACGTTCCTCCTCTTCGATCGATTCTTCGGAACGCAATTCTACGAGCCATCATCGGGTGGCGATCCACTCCTCTGGCAGCACCTGTTCTGGTTGTTCGGCCACCCGGAAGTCTACATTCTCGTGTTGCCTGCGTTCGGACTTGTTTCGGAAGTACTTCCAACATTTTCGCGCAAACCGCTCTTCGGATATCCAGCGATGGTGTACTCGCTGATACTGATCGGCTTCCTCGCTTTCGGCGTCTGGGCGCATCACATGTTCGCTGTTGGCATGGGTCCGATCGCCGACGCGACGTTTGGCATCACATCGATGCTCATCGCCATACCGACCGGCATCAAGATATTCAACTGGCTCGCGACATTATGGGGCGGCTCGGTGCGCTTTACCACTGCATGCCTGTTCGCGATTGGACTGGTGTCAATGTTTACGATCGGTGGTATATCGGGTGTCATGCACGCATCACCGCCAGCAGACCTGCAGCAGACCGACACCTATTTTGTGGTCGCGCACATCCACTACGTGCTGTTCGGTGGCACCATGATGGGTCTCTTTGCAGGCGTTTATTACTACTTCCCCAAATTCACTGGGCACTTGTTGAATGAACGCCTTGGTCTTTGGCACTTCTGGCTCACGTTCGTCGGCGCAAACATCGCGTTTTTCCCGATGCATTTCGCAGGTCTGCACGGAATGCCGAGGCGTGTGTATACGTACGATGCGGGACAGGGGATCACGCTCGACAATCAACTCTCGACGATTGGCGCGTACATCATCGCGGTCGCGACACTTATTTTTGTAGTGAACGTGCTGCGTAACGCCCGCCATGGAGCGGTAGCCGGAAACAACCCGTGGGGTGCTCCCACAATCGAGTGGGCGACGATGTCGCCTCCGCCCGTCTACAATTTTGCGGTGCTTCCTACGATCAGCGAGAGATATCCGCTGTGGGACGCTTCAGGGCATCCGATTCCCGCGAACTCTGATGAATACGTCAAACAATCGAGCGGTCGGTCGGCTGCGGAACTCGACATAGACATCCCGGCGTCCACGGTGAAGCCGCTGATTACTGCTTCAGGAATCGTCATCGCGTTCATCGGACTCATGTGGGGCGAGCGGTTATGGCTCATGCTGCTCGGCGCGGCGATTTTCGTCGTTGCACTGTACTCGTGGCTGACGGCGCCAGTCGACCAGCCGCGTCCGGCCGTGGGCGACCCGGCGGTTGACCAGTCGTAGGACTGAAATCGCACCGCGTAGCGCCATAAGTCGCAGATATATAGATTCATTCGTTGACCGGGGTGCCTGCCCACAGAGGGCGCAGGCTGAGAGAGTCCCGTAGAACCTGATCCGGTTTGTACCGGCGTAGGGAGTCAGTGAAATGAATGAAGTTGTAGCACTCACGCGCCGACTGCGCGTCCTGACGCTCGCAATTGCGGCGTCCCTTCCAGCCATCATGCCGTTACCAGCCTCGCTCGGCGCGCAGGCTACGACCCACCATACAACACCCCGTTTCGATTCAACCAGCGCACGCAAGCTCGAGCGTGTAATGATTTCTGCCGTGCGCGAATCGGCGGCGCCAATTTCGCAGAAAACTGTGACACAGAAAGAGATTCAGCAGCACTACTTCGGCCAGGATATCCCGCTGGTCCTGCAGAGCACCACGCCATCGCTGACATCGTATGCCGAAACGGGCAACTACTGGGGTTACAGCTACATACGGCTCCGTGGAATCGATCAGTCTCGCATCAACATTACCATCGATGGCATTCCACTCAACGATCCGGAAGACCAGGTGCTTTACTTTGCGGATTTCCCGGATCTCGCAAGCAGTCTCCAATCCATTCAGGTGCAGCGCGGAGTAGGAACGAGCAGCAATGGAACAGCTTCGTATGCGGGCTCGATAAACATGGAGACGACGTCGCTCGCCGGCGCATCACGAGGTGGCACGCTACAGTTGCAAGGCGGCTCATTCGGATCCCGGCGAGCAAGCGTGGATTACACCACGGGCCAGATCCCAAACCATTTGGCGTTTTATGGTCGATTGTCAGGACTTCACACCGATGGCTACCGATATCATTCGGGCGTGGAAGGTGCTTCGGGATTCCTTAGCGGTGGATATTTCGGTGATCGCGACATCCTGAAGTTCACGGCGATCGCCGGATTGATGCGTGACACGATGGCATATCTTGCTGTCCCCGAAGCTGACCTCGCGGTCGATCGACGCATCAATCCGCTTTCTCCGCGCGAGCGCGATGGATTCGGTGAGCGCCTCATTTCTCTTGCCTACACGCATCTGCTCAGTGCCAATTCATCAATCTCGACGACGTTGTACCGCCTCTCCGCAACGGGGGACTACGATGTGCTGCTCGATTCCCTCGAAACGCTTCATCTCGATTTTGTGTCGTACGGAATCATGAGCGCCTGGAGCTACCACAGAGACGGCGTGAAACTCGATCTCGGTGTGAATGCGAGTACGTATGCGCGTGATCACTACGCCTACATGCACCCGGATCTTACAAATGCTCTTTATTTCAATACGGGACACAAACAGGATCAGGCGGGTTTTGCAAAACTCTCCTACACTGTTGGTCAAGCCACTCTTTTCGGCGACGTCCAGGCGCGCCACGCGACCTTCAGGTACACGCCGGACAAGAATTCAGGCATCCCCGGATCTTCGATATCGTGGACGTTTCTGAATCCCAAAGCCGGCCTTACGTACCAGGTTACCCGTCCGCTATCTCTGTACGCCTCGTACGGCGCCACCACGCGTGAGCCAGCGCGTACCAACATGTTCGCCGGCTTTGATAACCTTGATACCTCCAACGTTGCATTTGTCGGTCAGTTCGATCGAGTCAAGCCGGAGACCGTTCACGATATTGAGGTCGGTACCAATTATCGCAATGCGACTCTGGAGCTGCAGGCCAATCTTTACTCGATGGATTTCCAGAATGAGATCGCACCGATAGGTGCACTGAGCTATATCGGGAATCCGTTGAGCAGGAATGTAGCATCCAGTTATCGCCGCGGAATCGAGGCTGACGTTACCTACCGCGGCATCCCGCGTTGGCTGCTGTCCGCCAATGCCAGTGAAAGCATGAATAGAATTCGTGAGTACACGGATTCGACTGGTGATGTGCCGGTTACCTACCGCAACGTCGAGCCATTGCTGACTCCGCGCTTTCAGAGTTTCGGTCGCGCACAGTATTCGCTCACTCCGTCACTTGGTCTTGCTGTTCAGGGGCGCTATCAGAGCGTTGCGTTCCTGCAGAATACCAGCGATCGGCGTTATGTACTTCCAGCCGCGTTCGATATGGATGCGTCGATCGGGTGGCGTATTGGAAACAACGAGCTGCTGCTTCGCGCAAACAATCTCACGGACAGTAAAAAATACGGTAGTGGGTACGCGAGCGACGGTGTTTCCTACTATTACGTGCTTCCACCACGCAACTTTTTTGTCACGCTCAAGATCGGGATCTAAAGTCGGGCTAGTACAGCATCGATAGCGGCGCGCGCCCGCGCTGTACGCTGTTCCCATGACCCCGATATTGGGACATACGGCGAGCCGGACGCGGCGACTGCTCCGTGAAAGAGCCGCTGGATCTCTTCGCGGTACTTCTCGCGATCACGGACGCCATCAGGAACCCACGGAACGTCTATATCCAGCAGCAGATAAAGATCTGGCCGGCGTTGCCGAGCCGCCTGAATAATCCACGGGGCGCAATAGTTGTAGTAATGACCCGAATAGACGACGGTGCTAAGCAGATCGGTGTCCTGGATCAGTAACCGCGTGGCGCGGCTTGAGTGTTCGTCTTCCAGAGCTATCTGACCTCGCACTATTTCGTCGGTGTCTTCGAGCCTGATATCGCGACCGACCGCAAGTGCAAATTCGCGCACGAATTCGGGTGCCAGCTCTGCGCCGTAATAGTCGGCAAGCTCGCGTGCAAGCACCGACTTCCCCGTTGATTCGGAGCCCGTCAGGACGACGCGGGTGAGTTTGCCGTTTCGAGCGATCGTTTCCATGCGAGGTAGCCAAGTAAGGCAAGCGCGAGATAAATCCCGTAGTTGAACGCTGTAAGATAGAGTCCCTTGTAGATAAACATGCCAATATAGATCACATCGACCGCGATCCATATCAACCAGTTCTCGAGCAACTTCCGAGTCATCATCCACTGTGCGATCAGGCTGACCGTCGTGGTTGCAGCGTCCACATACGGAAGTGCCGTGCCAGGAAGGCGCGATGTAATCGTGCCCAGTAGCCCCCACATGATTACGGCTAATCCGCCGACGATTACCCAGGTCCGATTGGTCGTCCGTGACACCGCGATCGCACTGCGGCCAGCGCCGCCATAGAGCCATTCATACCAGCCATACAGGGAGAGCAAGAAATAAACGACCTGCAGCCCCGTATCGGAGTACAGCCCCGATCTAAGAAACAATGCTGAGAACAGCGATACGTTGACCAGCGCGGTCGGCCAGCTCCAGATATTTTCTCGCGTACTCAGATATACACTGATGATCCCGAACGTCACCGCGATCGCTTCAAGGCAGCTGGATCCGTGTGCGGTGAGCCAATTGCAGAATGGCAAACTCAAAATTGCTTCAGCAAAACGGGATCCAACCGGACGAAGCGTGAGTTCTGGTGTTCTTCTCTGCCTGCCTTGCTCTCGGGTCGACCATCGACACGTACAACATCGGCGGTGAAGTCAAAATTATTCGTCAGGCCATCCGCATCGCCATCATTATGACCAAGCAGCGAACTTCCGACGCCGTAGAAGTCCACCGGTACGTGCTCAACTTCGAAGCGTTCGATTTTGCGAACGTGAAATCCACCCGACACGCCAATTCGCACGTAGTCGAACCCCTCTTCATCCAACGCAGAACGAAGCAATCGCACCAGTTCCGGGCATACGCCGTTCAGTCGGCGCTCAGTGTGGCGCATCGCATCGGCCTGCAGTGACCTGTCGACGAGTCGCTCGCTGGTGTCAATCCGCACACCCCAGAGTGCTCCGTGACCAAACTGATCGCGCATTGCACGTGCGACTGCAACGGAGTCACCCACTACATCGTTGTGGTAATCCGTAAGACTCACGATATTCACGCTCAGCTTGGTATCGCGACAGAATTGCGTGAACGCCAGAGTCGCTCGCGAAATGTCCCCATTGAACGCAGCGATCATTGAATGAGGCATCGTCCCAACGCCGTCCGCGCCCCACCAGGCGCCGTTTGCGTCGGTTGATACACTCGCTATGCCTCCGATTTTCGCGGCGAAACCGTCCGCAGTCTGCACCCGCCAGTCGTCGTGTCTCGCACCCATGAATATGACCGGCTTTCCGTTCGATGCGTCGATTACGCGCCGCACGTTGCTCGCAACCAACGAGCGGCGTGCCAGAACGCCGAGATAGTCTGTTTCGAGGTGCGCGAATGCGAGATATGGGCCGGTGATGTGCATCACCGGTTCCCACGGCACAATCAGATCTCCGTCCACGAGCGTATCGACGGTGAGATCGTCCAACTCATATCGCGCACCCGTGCGCGGATTGACCGCGAGCTGGGTTTCTAGCATCCGGATCGCCTCGTAGATGCCCGCTAGAACTCCCGATCGTTTGGCGAAGACCTGCATGGTTACGATCGGATCGAGGCCGGCATGAGCGAGTGTCGCGGCCGTAAGAACGAAATAGCGATCGGCGAAGTAGCCGTCGGCCATGCGTGGGTCAAATTGAAACAGCGTGGCTGGAAACTGACGCGCCAGCGACTCGTGCAGCATCTGCGAGCGTGTCGGAGCATGTGTCTGGTTGTCGGGCCGGTAATGTTGGGCCATATCTCGAATTGTCATCCTCGTGCCTGAGACATGCGTCACACCTCTGAATAACGGAAGAAGCTAGCCTATCTGCATGGCGACCGCTGAGCCCGAAATCGCGCTCGACGAGGACACCGTTCGTGCCGCTCTCGCGGGTGTCCCCTACCCCGGCATGACGCGAGATCTCGTGTCCTTCGGGATGGTGAAGCACGTCAGCGTATGCGGTACTCAGGTAAAGGTACAGCTGGCGCTGCGAACGGAGGATCCTTCCATCCCCGACCGCCTCGGGTCCACAGTCCGCGATCATCTGGCTGCGATCGGTGCAACGCTCGTCACGGTCGAAATCGTAAAGCCCGATCCGCAGACGCGCGCCCTCCCGCACTCTCCTACCGGAAAGGCCCCTCGCGCCGGCGTCCCGGATCCCTGGGCCGAGCAGGTTCGGTTGCCCAACGTTCGGGATGTCATCGCGGTTGGTGCGGGAAAGGGTGGAGTCGGAAAGAGTACAGTCGCTGTCAGTCTCGCGCTGGCTCTGGTCCGCGCCGGCTTTGTGGTCGGCCTGCTGGACGCCGATATCTATGGTCCGAGTGTCCCGATTCTACTCGGCATCGAAAATGGATCACAGCAGATCAAGGTTACACAGGACAAGCACATCATCCCGGTCAAAGTCTTCGGCCTTTCGCTGATCAGTTTTGGATTTTTCCTGGGCGAGGGCTCGCCGGCAATCTGGCGCGGACCCATGGTCTCCAAAGCCGTCAAGCAATTTGCACGCGGCGTCGAATGGCCGGAGCTCGATGTGCTGATCGTCGATCTCCCACCTGGAACTGGTGACATACCGTTGAGCCTCGTGCAGGCGATCGAAGTTTCGGGCGCAGTGCTCGTCACGCAACCTCAACGACTTGCCGGTGTCGAAGCACAGAAAGCAGGCGAGATGTTCGCACAACTGGACGTTCCAGTACTCGGCGTAGTCGAGAACATGACCGGCGCCTTTGGTCATGGCGGCGGTGAAGCAGTCGCGTCAAATCTCGGAGTTCCGTTTCTCGGTACCGTTCCATTTGACATAGACGTGGTCCAGGAAGGCGACTCTGGAACGCCGACTGTGGTAACCAGACGGGATTCTGAATTCTCCAGAAGTTTCGATGCAATCGCGCATAGAATCGTGGGTGCCCTCGGCTGGCAGCTAGCGCCACCAGAAAACAATCAGTTGTGAGTACCGTGGCGACAGCGTCAGCGATGCCATCGCGCCCACCCGCGGCGCCCGGACGACCGCCGACCATGCCCGTTGGTGGAATGGCCGGGCTGACGATGCAGGGCACGCCTTCTCTCCGACTTCCCGGTGAGCACTTCACAGCGGCGATCTTCTTCCTCTTTTTTGGCGCACTCGGACTGATCTGGGTCGCGCCCGAACTCGCGGCCGGTCTCTATCTATCTCCTCACGTAGCTGGGGTTACGCACCTCTTCACGCTCGGCTGGTTGAGCATGACGATATTCGGAGCGCTGTACCAACTGTTGCCTGTCGCACTCGGAGTGTCGATCAGCTCCGAGCGGGCAGGTCATCTGAGTTTCTGGACATTCGCTCCGGGCGTAGCACTATTCGCATCTGGTGTCGCATTCAGCT
>JBDTAW010000152.1:0-12066 GCA_039924445.1 Gemmatimonadaceae bacterium | reverse complement strand
CTACTGGCGCCTGCGCAGCTTCTACATCTATCACCCAGCAGTGCTCGACGACAAGTTGACGCGCGGCGGACCCGTCGTAACGCGCGCCGGCTACAAGGCTGCCATGGGCGAGTTGTCGACCGATCCGCGTGGCCGCGCGGTGTTCGATATCTCGGTGCAGGGCGGTCCTTCGGTTGGAGAGAAAGGCAATCAGCTGAGTATCGGTCCTGGCATTGCCCTGAAGCCAGCGTCCAGCGTCTTCGTCAGCCTTACACCGACGTTCAGTTCGTCAACCAACGGTGCGCAGTACGTGACCGCCGAGACCGATCCGACGGCGACAGCATTTTACGGACGTCGCTACGTGTTTGCCTACCTGAAGGCCGATACATGGTCGCTGGATACGCGAATCAACTGGACATTCACGCCGAATCTCACGCTTCAGCTCTATGCGCAGCCGTACTTCTCATCCGGTGATTATTCATCGTTCCGCGAGTTCGCGGCACCGCGCACGATCAAGAAAGTGATTTACGGAAAGGACGCTGGTACAATCGTGCGCAATGCAGCAACCAGCACGACAGCAGCCACATATACCGTCGATCCCGATGGTTCGGGGCCTGCGGCACCATTCACATTCGGAGATCCGAACTTTGCCTACCGGTCTCTCATTGGCAACGCCGTGTTGCGCTGGGAATACCGGCCAGGCTCAACCGTGTTCTTTGTCTGGACGCAAACGCGTTCCGGGTCGGACGACGTGGGCAACTTCGATTTTGCACGAGACCGTGTCGCGCTCATGAGCGACCGACCAACCAACATCTTCAAGATCAAGTTCAATTACTGGCTCGGCCGGTAGGCCGGAGCTCGCGCCGGCGAGCACAAAATTGGTTATCGTTGGTTAACGAACGGGAGGTCGGGTCATGCAACACGCCGCACGTTTACCAGCACCTCGATCAGGGATTCCGCAGACGCGTCTGCCAGCGCCGCACGAAAGTATATTCGCGGTGCTGGCCGAGTTGGCTCGAAGGCTTTCGGAGATTGAACTTGCTACGATCGCAGTCGTATCCGGTGCCGTACCTCTGACGGCTGCGGCGAGTGGCGGTGCATCCTGGATGCTGCTGGCCGGTTGCTACGTGATCTGGAGCTTCGCCAGCTGGGGAATCTTTTTTGGGCCAACAGCGCGTCGTCCGACGGTGTGGCGCGCTTTGGAGCTCCTCATGGTTGGCTCGGCTACCGTCGTTTTTTCGATCCTGGGCATCGGCGTCTTTTTCTGGGCACTGGGCTCACACTGGCAGCTATAGGAACGACGGTCGCGTGCCGTTGAAGCGGCGGTTCCCCTGCGGCGCGTCCAGAGAATGCCGCTCCCGGCCGATATACGGTAAGGGGCGGCGATCCCGCGCCCGGTAGCTTGACGTCATCGATCAGGTTGCCCTATCGCTTATCCGGTCGTCCTCAAACGATGCCAAAGAGACTCGCGATCACTCTCCGCGCGGCCATTGTTGCCGCTTCGTTCGCAGCCGTTGCCGCTCCGGCACCAGTGCTACTCGCACAGGTGACGCAGCCTTCGACTGCTGCCGCACAGACGACTCCTGCCGTTGTCAAACACACGGTCAAGCGGGGCGATACGCTCTGGGACATCGCCAAGTTCTACCTAAAGGATCCGTTCCGGTGGCCGGAGGTCTTTCACGCGAATACTGACATCGTAAAGAATCCGCACTGGATCTATCCAGGGCAGGTCCTCGCCATCGATGGATCCGCAGTAAAGCCAGAAGTCGTGGCGACCGTGGACTCAAGCGGCTTCGTAGTCGCGCAGATTCAGACTCGCGCGCAATCACCGACAGTGTTCGCTTCGGCTGACGAAGCTGCTCACGAGAAGATGGTGGCCGCCAGCACCCTGCCTCCGGTTCTGACGGTTCGACCGGGCGAATATGAAGCAGCACCGTATATGGTGGCGGGTGACAAACCAATCGTCGCGGGTCTAGTGATAGGTCCGGTGGATGTCCCGGCACTCGGCCTGGCTTCTGATGCAGGTTACCGGAGCTTCGATCGGATCTACATCTCCGCACCCGCCGGAACGTCGTATCGCCAGGGCGACAGGGTCATCGTGGCAAAAACGACTGCCATGGTAACCGATGTCGGTCGGGTAGTCGAGCCGACTGGCGTCATGCGGATTGATTCGATTGGCGCTGGAGGCCGAGCAATCGGCGTCATAATCAAACAGTTCGGCGCAATCAGCGCCGGGCAGTCGCTGGTACCACTCGGACAGTCGTTCGAAAGCACCACTGTTCGCCCGGTCGCCGGATCGTACCCGGTGACGGCCAAGCTGATCTGGATCGAGGGATCACCCAAACTGCCGTCTGTCCAGAGTTACGTGATTCTCGGTGCTGGCGCTTCGCAAGGGTTGCGGCTCGGAGATCAGTTTACACTGTTCGATGATGGTCGATTGAGCGATGGAACTGCCGCACCGCTCGTCTCGACCGCGAAGATCACGATTGTGCGCGTAACGCCGTTCGGCGCGACGGGGATAGTCGTGCACCAGACGCAACCCGAGATTCGAGTTGGGATGCCAAGCCGTCTTACTGCAAAGATGCCCTGAACGGATGACAGTGCATGCTACGTCGGCTTAGATTTGGCCTTTTGCCGATGGAGCTTGAGTGAATCTGTTATTCGTCTTGGCGCAGGTCGGGGCCGTCCCGACGTCGCCGCTCGAAATGGTGATCCACGGGACCGGTGCAACCAAGGTTGTTCTCGCCGTTCTCGCGATCCTGTCCCTGATCAGTTGGGCGATCATGTTCCGAAAGTGGCGCCAGTTTCGCGCGATCGATCGTGAGTCCGAAGTCTTCATGCAGAACTTCGAACGCGCCTCCTCTTTTGGTGCTGCGGTGGACGCTGTTCGGGACGTCGCAGACGTTCCACACGCCAGACTGATTCGTCGTGCGAGCGACTTCCTGCGCGAGGTGACTCCGGCGCTCGCTGCCACGCCTGGCCGCGTTGCGAAGTTCAGTGGCTCGCAGGTTGAGGCGCTCCGATTGCTGCTCGACGCCGAGACAAATGCGGCGCAGGAGCGGCTCTCCCGATACGTTCCGTCGCTCGGTACGATTGGTTCTGTCAGCCCCTTGATTGGCCTCCTGGGCACGGTCCTTGGCGTGATCGAGGCATTTATCGGTATTGCGTCGCAAGGTTCCGGAAACATCGGGGCAGTTGCACCAGGCGTGGCAGAAGCCCTGATCGCCACGGCGGCTTCGCTTGCTGTTGCAATCCCAGCTGTCTTCGCATACAACAACTTCGCAAGCAAACTCAACCGGGTGGACAGCGAGCTGGAAGGTTTCGGGAGCGAACTCATCGCGCTGCTCGTGCGCGAGGGTCGGATCTAGATGGCGAGCAGAGGACGTCGGCGCGGTAAAAAACTCGCTCTCAATGCAGAGATCAACGTCGTCAATCTGATCGACGTGATGCTTCTGTTGATGGTGATCTTCATGATCACTGCCCCGATCATGCAGGGGGGAGTTGACGTGACGTTGCCCAAGGCGGCCGCGCGTCCGCTCGAGGCCAAGTCGGGGCTTGTGGTCACCGTGGATCGCAGCGGCGGCATCTTTGTCGACAAGGACAAGCTCACATACGAAGAGTTCAGGGCCAGCTTCAAGGCTCTGTCTGATAAGCATGGGAAGGGCGGAGTGTACCTTCGCGCCGACCAGGGTGTACCGTATGGGATGGTAGTGAGAGTACTGGCGGTGATGCGCGCGAGCGGATCAACCGACATCGGCCTCGTCGCCGAACCGGAGGACGCAACGCATTGAGTAATCGCGCAGGCGACGGTGGACTCACCGGATCGCTCGGTGCGTCCGCCGTGGCGCACCTGGCGATTATCGGGCTGGCGCTCTGGGCTTTTAGAGCTGGCCCGCCGGTTGTACTTCCGCCGATCTACAAGGTGAATATTGTGGCTGCCCCGCCGGGTCCGCGTGCGATTGGCGAGGTTACCCAGGCGCCAGCCCCGACCAACCCGGCCCCGACGCCACCCAAGATGCGGGAAACGCCGTCGGCGGTTCCGCCGGCTCCAACCAAGGCCGCGCCCGCCCCAGCCAAGCGCGCTACGCCAGTTGAGGGCAAGCCCAAGGCGGCGAAGCCGACGGTGGCTCCAAAGGCTGGTGGCGGACCCGTAGGCGGCCGTGGCACCGATGTCGCAACGGTGCAGACCGCTGGTATTGATTTTCCCTTTCCGGGATACCTCAACAACATCGTTCGCCAGATTGCCCTGAACTTTCGTGTCAAGAATCCCAACTCTCCGTTGAGCGCCACAGTATCCTTCCTCATTCACCGTGATGGCAGCGTTACGAATGTGAAATTCCTGACTCGGTCCGGCGTTTATTCATTCGATCTGGAAGCTCAGGGGGCAATCGAGCGGGCATCGTCCGCGTTTGGCCCGCTACCCGACGGTTTCCGTGATGATGTCCTTCCCGTAGTTTTCAGTTTCGACCCCCGATTCCTGCAGTGATGCAATTGAAACAGATATCTCTTGCCGCCATCGCGAGCGTACTGCTCGCGCTTGCGCCGGTTACAGCTTACGCGCAGACCACGACGGTCCCCCAGGGTGTGAGGCTCGGCCTCAACTACACACTGGGGACAAAGCCTGGCGTCCTGGTCCTTCCACTGGATTCCACCGGAACCGACTCTGTGCGCGCGATTCTCCAGCGTGACATCGACTACGACGACCGCGCGACGGTAATAACGCTCGCCGATTCGACCGTTCGTGGAATGATTCCGAAGGCAGGCGACGCGTATAACTATCCCCTCTTTGCAAAGCTCGGCGTAGTTGCCATTCTGAGGCCTGAGCGTTCGCTGACCGGCATCAATATCACGATGTACGATGTCGCGGGAAAAAAACGCGTACAGATTGGCGGATTCCCGCTGTTGGACAAGGTGAATTCGCCCGCTTGGCGGCTTTCCCTGCATCGCGCGAGCGACGAAGTCGAGCGCTGGATTTTTGGTACGCCAGGCGCTGCTGCGACGAGAGTGTTGTACTCCGGCGGCGACAAGCAGATCTGGGTAATCGACAGCGATGGCGAGAACGCGAGAAAGCTCACATCGGTAACGCTTGCGATGTCGGCCGCGTGGAATCCCGATGGAACCCGATTCGTCTTCTGCGGATTTACACCGGATGGATCCCAGATCGCTGTGTACAGCTTCATCACCGGCGACATGCACTGGCTGAGTGGCACCGTTCGCGGACTCAACATCACGCCTGCGTACGCTCCGGATGGGCGTACAATCGCGTACGCCAGCGGCAGGGAAGGTGGCACAGACATTCTGGTGATGCAGGAAGGCGATGCATCACCGTCGCGTAGAATCACTGTCGGAAAGGGAAGCGATAACACTTCGCCTTCGTTCAGTCCGGACGGACGTCAGATCGCGTTCATGTCGGGGAGAGCCGGGCATCCCGAGGTTTACACGATGGATGCCGACGGAACCAATCCGTCGCTTCTCACAGAGTTCACGTACGGCGAGCAGGCGTATCGCGCGTCACCAGACTGGGCTCCCGACGGGCGCAGGATCGCGTACGAATCGCGTATCGACGGATCGTTCCAGATCATGACCATCGACATGCGCGATCGTTCCACAAAGCAGTACACGAGCGATGGCCAGAACGAAGATCCTTCGTGGTCACCTGACTCGCGGCACATGGTGTTCTCGTCCACGCGCACGGGACCTCGTCAGTTGTGGGTTCTGGACGCCGAGTCTGGGCGCATGCGCCAGCTTACCCACGCATCCGGCGCGCGTCTGGCCGCATGGTCGCCGATTCTCAAACCCTAACTTTAGAGCCAATGCATCCACGCCACTCGATCCTCGCCATAGTCACGCTTGCTCTTGCGGCTGGCTGTCACAAGCCGCCAGCGGCACTCGGGCCTGCGCCGATGTCGGGTAACGCCGATTCGCTGGACCGCGGCCGTGCGGATTCAATTGCTCGCGCGAATGCGGCTCGCCAGGCGGAGCTTGCGCGTGCGCAGGCGGAACAGGATAGCCTGCGTGCGGTGCGCGACAGAGAGCAGCGCGAGGCAGCTCAGAATGCGGACGAAATGAAGGTGTTGACAGCTACGATCTATTACGATTTCGATCGCGCTGATCTCACTGAGGCGGCGCGGTCGCTGCTGCTGGCAAAGGTTCCCGTGCTGCAAGCGAAACCAACTCTTCGCATTCGCATCACCGGTCACACCGACAACCGTGGGGCCGCGGAGTACAATCTGGCGCTGGGCCTTCGACGTGCCGCTGAAGCGAAAGCGTTTCTCGTGAACAACGGAATCGATGCGAGTCGTCTCACGATTACAAGCATGGGTGCCGAGCAGCCTGCGGTTGAGGGTGACAACGAGGACGCATGGTCGCGCAATCGTCGATCGGAATTCGAACCGATTTCAGGAGGAGCAAATCAGTGAAAAAATGGATGCTGATCGCGCCGGCTGCGATGTTGTTCGCTGGCTGTTTCGCCACGCAGAAGGATGTGCAGGTTCTGCAGGGTGACATAAGTCTCATGCGAAACGAGCGGCTTGCCGCCGATTCGGCGCGCTCGCGGCAACTGGATCGTGCGATTGCGAGCATGCGTGTTGCGAATGACTCACTCGTGGCGCTAAGCACGCGCCTTACGCGGTTTCGCGCCGACATGACGATGAGCATGTCGTCTGTTCAGCAGCAGCTGCTGCAAGTGCAGGAACTGACCGGCCAGAGTCAGCGGCGCATTCAGGAAGTTCGAGCTTCGCTGGAAGATCGCGCGGCGGCAACGGCCGTTCCCGATTCCACCGGGGCGGTTGTGACACCTGGACCAAATGCATTATTCCAGGTTGCACGAGAACAGATGATGCAGGGCAGCAACGCTGCGGCGCGTCAGGCTTTTCAGGACCTCATCGCCAAGTATCCGAAGGCTGATGTGGCTCCGGACGCAGCTTTCTACATCGCCGAAACATATGCTGCGGAGAACAACAATACGGCCGCCGATTCGGTGTACGCGCAGGTGGCGAAGCAGTACGCGGGTTCGCCGCGCGCAGCGACCGCCATTTACAAGCGCGCTGTTTCAGCATTCAACGCTGGTGACAGCGCCAAGGCTCGTGACCTGTTCAATGAGCTGATCAGGAAATATCCGCGGTCCGACGAGGCTGCTCTGGCTCGGGATCGCGTCAAGACGATCAAATAGCGGTCGAGGCTGATCGTGGCGCGTCGTCGTGCGGATGGCGGTATGGCCGAGATGGCGTTCCTCGATCACCTTGAGGAATTGCGGCACCGACTTTTCAAGTGCGCTGCCGCATTCGCGGTCGGCGCGATCATATCGTTTATCCTGTTCACACAGGTTCCGCACTTCGATGTGATCGAGTTCCTTTCCCGGCCGATCACCCCGTATCTGCACGGGCAGAAACTGATCTATCTGCATCCCGGTGATGCATTCCAGATTGTTCTGGATGCTGGATTTGCACTGTCGTTCATAATCGCGTCGCCTGTGATCCTGTATCAGGTCTGGGGGTTTGTTTCGCCCGCGATGTATACCCACGAAAAAAAGCTTGTGGTCCCGGTGCTGGGCGGGATCGTCGTTTTGTTCATTGCCGGTGTGGCCATGGCGTTCACACTGATTCTGCCCATGACGATCCGCTTCCTCGTCGGGGTCGAGTCTGACGCACTCCAGCCAATGATCGCGGCGTCGGAGTACTTCGGATTTGCGATCTACATGTGTCTCGCGTTCGGCGCGGCCTTCGAGCTCCCGATCGTGATCATGGGCCTTACAGCGCTCGGCCTCACAAACCCCAAATTTCTGGCGAAGTATCGCCGCTATGCGGTTGTCGGTGGTTTGATCATTGGAACGTTCATCACTCCCGACCCGACCGCCATGGTGGCGATCGCGGTCCCGATGTATGGATTATTCGAACTGAGCATTGTACTTTCGCGCATGGTGTATCGCTGGCGTGAAGGGAAGGACTCGCGAGATGACTCGGGTTCGGTAGATCCCCCGAAGCGCCCGCCGCCTCCTCCGCTTCAGGCCCTGCCGCCCGCGCGGGACGTGCCACTTCGTCTGGGCGATTCACCGTGATCAGCGGACGCCTTTGCTCGGTTCTTGCAGCCGCTCTTGGCATCGCCGCAACGTCTACGGCGGGTGCGCAACGTGTTGGGAGGCCAGTGCCGGTTCGGCCTGATGCACCTCGACTCGTCAAGGCGCCCGGGGATACTACTCGCGACACGCTAGCGCGTGTCAAGCCGCTCGTGAACTGGGTATCTGACTCCGACTCCGTCGCCAAGGCGCTCCTGAAAATGCCGGGGTATCGCGCGACGCGCTACCAGGGCGACAAGGTCGTGTTCGACGCCGAGAGCAAGGCTCTCCGGATCGAAGGGGCGCCGGCCGCAGTGGGCCGAGATCAGATGATCGTGATCGGCGACACTGTTCTGTACAACGACGCAACCAAGTTCGTCACCGCGATGGGTGACACGGTTATTCTCCACGATCCGTCGCAACAAAGCGCCGACGTGATCGCGAAGGGGAGTGTCACGTACAACACTGCGCTCGGCCGCGGTACCGCGACGAACATCAGTACGTCCGTGGAAAGTGGGCAGACGTACTTTCTCTCCGGCCAGAAGACGGCGTTCGTGCGAGATACGAGCGCCGCGAAGCGAAGTGCGTATTACGTGCACAATGGAATCATCACGAGCTGCGATGACAGCGTGCCGGACTACTACTTCAAGTCGAACGAGATAAAGTTCATTTCCAAGAACCTGCTGGTTGCGCGGCCTGCAACGCTCTATGTGGCTGGCGTGCCTGTGTTCTGGCTTCCGTTTCTGTTCCAGGATGTGCGACATGGTCGGCGAAGTGGAATCCTCACGCCGCGTTTCGGTCTGAGCGAGTTCGTAAGAGCCAGTTCGTCATATCGCCGCCACCTCGAGAACCTGGGATATTACGTGAACCTCGGCGACTACATGGATGCCGAGATGTGGTACGATTGGCGAAGTAGCGCGCGCGGGAATCCGGGCGACCCCGGTTTCTCGAGGGTCAATGGACAGTTCCGGTATCGCTGGATGGACAGGTTCATTACCGGCGGACTCGCTGCGAGCCACCTTGCACAGCCTGGCGGTTCGAATAACACGGCCGTCACGTGGTATCACTCGCAGGAATTTTCGTCCACCAGTCGGTTCAACGCCAACGTCAACTTCACCACCAACACCTTTGCGCTGCGGCAGACGACGTTCAATCCGCAGCAGCAGTTATCGGCAATCAGCTCGGACGTGCGGTATAGTCGAAAGGTTGGACCGTTCGCGATGGACGTTGGCGGTCATCGCGATCAGTACTCCGGACGCACACAGATCCAGGAGAACTATCCGACGGTGAGCGTGACGAGTCCGACACTCGCACTTACCAATTGGCTTGACTGGACACCGAGTCTGAATTTCCAGCGATCGGCCAAGGTCAACATGGACGAATCGCAGGCAATTTTCTATAACTACTTCAGGAATCCCGCGGGAGCCGCGGACAGCTCGCGCATCAAGGCGGCGGAGATTACGCAGACGACATCCTTTGGCACGCCAATCAGTATTCATGGCTTCAGGCTGGACTTCAGCGGTAATATCCAGAGCCTGGAGCTGGACCATCCGGTGACACGAACCTTCATTGATCAGGCCGACACGACACAACGTTACAGCCGAACGTTTGCCAGGTCCGCTACCAATCAGGCCGACTTCACTTTCGGTTTCAGTCTCCCTGGTTTTCTGCCGGGTACGTTGAACCTCAATCCTTCTGTGTCGTTCAACAACGTCTACAGTGGTTCATACTGGGTTCAATCCGAGTTCTCGAACGGGCAGTGGGTCCATCAGAACAAGCGGCCGACGTTTTCACTTGGCATGTCACCGACCCTGTTCGCGTTGTTTCCCGGCTTCGGACCGCTGTCACGGATTCGGCACTCGATCACGCCGCGCCTGAGTTACGGATACTCACCGGCGGCATCGGTGCCAGCGGCGTATCTCGCCGCGATCAACCACTCGGCCAGTGGCTTCCTGGGAAGTCTACCGGCGAATGCGGTGACGCTCGGTTTTTCGCAGGTGTTCGAAGGCAAGCTCAAGTCGGATACGTCTTCGAGCGGTGAGGGAAGGAAGGTGAAACTTCTTGCGCTCGATTTCTCATCGCTTACGTGGGATTTCGAACGAGCACGCGAGACGCGTCGCACGGGCCTCACGACAACGAACTTCTCATACAGTGCGACGTCGGATCTGCTGCCGGGATTCAGCTTCAACAGCAATTACTCCCTGTTCCAGGGCGATACGCAGAGTGACACGGCGCGATTCAAGCCGTTCCGTGAAGGAATCAACGCTTCTTTCACGCTCAATGGCCAGACTGGGATATTCGCCGCGCTTGGCCGGCTGTTTGGACATCGTGAAGCCCCGGTCGCCACGACGGCGCCAGTTACAGCGGAGCAAACCGCACAGGATCAGCTTGCTTCTGCGCTGTCGTCCAATCCGGTCGCCGGCAGCTACTCGCGCGATCGGCAGTACGGAGTCAGCGATGTTCAGAACTGGACGAGTCAGATCAGCTTCTCATCAACTCGTCAGCGACAGCCGGTCGGTGGGCGCGTCGTTAACTATGACCCGACTCTTATCTGTAACGTGAATGCTGCGAATCCCGTGCTGTACGATCTGTGTCGGCAGCAGGCTTTGCTGAATCCGCAGACCGCTGTCGGCAACGTCAATGATCCGATCGGTGGTGGAGTGTTCGTTCGTGTGCCGCCGCGTGAAACAATAAGTGCCCAGACTGCATTTCACATTACGCAAAAATGGTCAGCCAGCTGGGGAACGCTGTACGACGTTGTCAATAGCGCATTTGCAAGCAACCAGGTTACGTTGCAGCGGGACCTGCATGACTGGCGCGCGATATTCTCGTTCAGCCAGAGTCCAAACGGCAATTCATACTTCAGCTTCATGATTGGCAACAAGGCGCAGCCGGATTTGAAATTCAACTACGACAAGCCTACTTACAGGCAGCAGGATCTGCGTTAAGCCTTGCTATCTGCCCGTTTTTCTCCGTGGGACGTCCCTGTTTTCCTGGCCAAATACGCTTATCTGACTCTGACCCGGATGCCTGTCCTTGTCCATTTCGAGGTCACGCTTCGGTGTAACGCGCATTGTAATTTCTGCGATTACTGGAAGACCGACTCCGCGGAACGAAAAAATGAGTTGAAGAGTTATGTCGATGCTGCGCGCTTCTTCAATCCGATGATGATCACGTGGACGGGCGGGGAACCGACACTCCGTCGCGATCTGGAAGACCTGGTCGCCGGCGTGGATCGCGCGATTCGGATCAAGTACATGACGCTGATCACGCATGGCGGAATGCTCACGCCGGAGCGAGCCCAGTCCCTCTGGGATGCGGGGATCAACCAGTTCAACATATCGCTGGACTTCCTGGACCCGCGGCACGATGAGGCCCGCGGGATTCCGGGGCTCGTAGACCGGATCATGAACAATGTGGTTGCGATGCGAGAGCGCGGAATCGACGCCATCCGCTTCAACACCGTGATCAAACGCTCTAATCTTGACGAGCTTGTCCCGATCGTAAAACGCGCCGCGGAGCTCGGCGCGGGGGTCAATTTCAGCTGCTACACCGACAACAAGAACGGGAACGTGGACGGCCTGATTCCGGAATCCGAGGTTCGAAAGCTCGAGGAGGTCGTCGCGGAGTTGCTGGCGTTCAAACGGAAGAGGCGGGGGATCATCACCAACTCCGACTACTATCTGGAGCAGATCCCTCGCTATGTCCGGGGAGAGACCACCGAACCTTGCCAGTCCGGGATCCGAACGATACACATAACCCCGTCGGGATATGTGAAGCGCTGCCCGGACTTTCCCACGGACTTCCATTGGCGTGACTTCCGGAAGTATGAACCAGTCAACTGCAATGCGTGCTATTATGCGTGTCGTGGCGAGGCCCAGGCCCCACTACGGATATCCAGAATCCGGGATGTGATGGCTGCCCCTCTCAATCGTTAGATAGATAAATGGAGATAGGTCATTCTGGCCCGTTCCCAGTGCCATCGTTAACTTCCCCTTGACATGTCCAAGTCTGCCCAGCTCAAGAGGAAAGCC
>JBDTAW010000151.1:0-3016 GCA_039924445.1 Gemmatimonadaceae bacterium | reverse complement strand
GAGCAGGAAATGGAAGCCGTGCGTGCGAAAGCGGCGACGTTCGTGGGTTGCAGGACTGATGAAATGGTGATCACGACCAGTACCACCGCCGGAATGAACTGGACGGCTCAGGGTCTAACGTTCGCACCAGGCGATCGGGTGCTCACGACAGACCAGGAACATCCAGGCGGTCGCGTCTGCTGGGACTACGTCGCGCGCCGATACGGTGTAGTTCTTGACGTCGTCGCGATTTCACCTGATGAGCACGACGCGCAAGCGATCATCCACAGTATCGCAAAGGCTTTTACACCTCGCACCCGAGTTCTCTCGTTCTCGCATATCCTGAGTTCAACCGGCCTCCGCATGCCGGTCGCGGAGCTAGCTGCCCTCGCACGATCACGCGGATGCATCGCGGTGGTGGACGGCGCACAAGCAGCGGGCAGCGGTCCGGTCGATGTAAAGGCACTCGGCTGCCACGTGTACGCAACTTCCGGTCATAAGTGGCTGCTCGGTCCACCAGGAACGGGGCTGCTGTACTTGAGCGAGGAACTCGGCAAAACCATCGATCCGATCCCACTCGAGTCCGGACGCGCCTCATACTCGGCGTCGTCCGGAGTGTCGGGCATTCCAGGTATTCTAGGATTGGGAGCGGCGATCGACTACGTGTCGGCGATCGGGCTCGATCGCATCGAGTCTCATAATCTCGCGCTGAGAAATCGGCTATACGCAGCGCTGCAGAACGTACCGAAGGTGCGAGTCGTCAGCACAGCTTCCGGCCCCCTCGCATCAGCGTTGCTCAGCTATACGCTTCCAGAGAGCGTCAAGAGCGGCGCACTGCATCAGACGCTGCGTGACAAGCACAAAATCGAAGTGAAGGTCGTACCGGGTAACTGGTTCAACGGCAGTCGCATTTCTACGCACCTCTTCAATTCGGATCAGGACGTCGACGCGCTGGTAGCCGCACTGAAAATCGAACTCGGGTGACAAGATGACAGACAATCTCAAGACACCAACATCAGTATCCGCGGGATCCTCCGCCTGGGCAGCGCAGGCCGAATCCTCGCACTGGACCACGGCCGCCAACTGGGACCCGGCGACGGTGCCGACCAACACGGCACGATTCGGTAACTCGACTAGAACGGCAGTTGGTTTCGTTGCGAGTGTTGGTGCAACGGTGGAAAGCATTGAGTTCACGGATGGAGCGCCGTCCTACACAATCACGTTTACCGAGCCCGCGCCCAACACTCCGGCACTTACGATCTCTGGCGCTGGCGTGGTGAACTATTCCGGGAAGCCACAGCGGTTTGTAGTTGCATCGTCAGCGGCCGGATACGAAAATCCGCAACTCAAGTTCATCAACTCCGCGACGGCTGGCGGCAATGACGTCGAGTACGCGGCGGGTCCGTCAACGCCCGTACAAGCAGCCGGCGGCGTGATTGGATTCCACAACACTTCCAACGCGGGCTCGGCGTCGTTCATTGTACGCACCGGCGCTGGAACACCGCCGAGCGAAGGAAGCACGGTTGGAGGCGAGGTGAGCTTCAGCGATTCATCATCAGCAAGTACCGCACGATTTACAATCTTTGGATCCACAAGTACCACCGACGGAGACACGTTCGGCAACGTGGTGTTTCACAACACATCGAGTGCTGCGCGCGGTGTATTCACAAACGTTGGCGGTACTGTTCCGGGGGGAGACGGTGGCAACACACAGTTCTACGACAACGCGAGCGCAGGCAACGGGGTCTATCATAACGAGGGCGCAGTCGTTGGTCTCGCAAATGGAGGTGATGTCGCGATCGATGGCAGCGCGTCCGCGGCGCAGGGTCAGTACCACAACTATGCCGCAACGGCGTCCGGTGGCTACGGTGGTGTCACGAGCTTCAACAATAATGCACCATGCCTCCCGAGCAACAACATGGGCGCTTCGGCTGGCAACGGTTTTTTCCACAACCACGGCGCGACCGGTGACGGGCAGGGCGGTGGTCATACCTACTTCACGGCGAAGTATGGTTCGCCTACGGCGGCAAACGGAACATTCATCAATTACGGCAGCGCAGTAGCTGGCAATCAGTCGTGTGCGGGTCACACTGTTTTCTCCATATCGTTGCCGAGGGAGAAGGATTGCGGATCGGGGCCAAGTGCGAACTATTCACCGGATGCGGGGCGCGGTGTTTTCTGGAATCTGCCTGGCTCGGCTGACGCCGCTTCTGGCGGATACACGCAGTTCACAGTTTATGCCGATCCCGGCGTCTCGACCGTCGGGAGCAACGGACCAACCGCGGGAAACGCAACATTCGTCAACATGGGTGCTGTGGTTCCGGGCGCGTACGGCGGAGAGACTTTATTCGGTGGAACGTCAAGCGCGATGAACGCGGAACTGATTGCATTCGGCGGTAGCAATGATGGTGGTGCCGGCACGATCGCATTCAGCGGCGATGCGTCCGGCGGTACGGCGAGCGTCCAACTGCACGGCGGCGGCACGATCGACATCAGTGGCTGCACACAATCCAGTCTGACGATTGGGTCGCTTGAATTGGCGGGCGGGTGCATCGTAGTTTCGGTCGGTGCGCAAACAACTTGTCTCATTGTCTCGGAACTACTGGCAATCACCGCGACACCGGTTCGCGTTTCATTCAAGAGCGCGAACGGTATCACGATCGGCACGCCTTATGTCGTGCTTACAGCGCCCAACCTTGGGAGCGTCACGGCGGATCAGTTCACCGGATCGAGCGTTGGGAATGCAACGCCCTCGTTCAGCATTGTTGGCAACGAGCTTCGCGTGACGTTCAATGGCGTACATGGGGCGACTGTCTAATGCTGCTTTGGCCCTGAAATAGCGACCACTTCCAGCCAGTGATGGTTGAACTCAGCGGGATTTCACGTATGGTGGGGCAGCACGTTGGCAGTTGACGTGACGCCGGTAGGCGTTCCCACGTCAAGGCTGCGCCTGTTAAGGGCGAGTACCAGGACTAGCGCGGCGCCCACACAAGCGCGAACATTGTCTGCGATAATCCGGTCCCTTTCATGAACGTCC
>JBDTAW010000150.1:0-16726 GCA_039924445.1 Gemmatimonadaceae bacterium | reverse complement strand
CGGGATGCCGTACCGCGCGTAGTTGGCGTGATCACTGCGGCAATAGATGTTCTGCGGATGTCCGTTCGCATCCATCGAATAATCGAACTTGAATGGGACAGCCTCGGTGCTGTCCACGCGCTCGGCGATATCGCCAAGCTCAGTAGACAGTCGGCGTGAGCCCACGAGCTGCAGATAGTTGCTGGCTCCGGTCAGCTCTTCGCCAGCCTTGTTCTTGCCGGTGATGTCGGTCGCCGCACCGCGCCCAACCATGTCGAGGTTCAGGTCGGCCACGATCGAATCGCGCGCAACTGTGGGATGATTCGTGAACCACTCCGAACCCCAGAGTCCCTTCTCCTCACCCATCTGCCAGATGAAGATCAGCGAACGCTTTGGCTTGACGTGTCCTTGTGCGAATGCCTGAGCAATTTCAAGGATCGAAACCGAGCCTGAGCCATCGTCGTCTGCGCCGTTGTTGATGGAGTCGCGCCGCGCTGGGTAGATCTTGCGAAGCGAGTCCTTGATTGCATTGATCCGCACCCACTGCTCTGCCGTCGGCGGCGTCGCACCGCGACTATCTGCGCCTTCGACACGCGCCACTTCGTTGTATGCCTTGAGTGAGTCATGCTCGACAACCGGCTTCGCAGCGGAGACGCCGATGTGGTCCGCGTGTGCGCCGATCACGATGTATTGCTTGCTCAGCTGGGGATCGGTGCCGGGCAGTATCGCGATAACATTGCGCGTCGGTTCGGCAACGGTCTTGACATGGATATCAATCGTCGCCGTCGGTCCGACATCGCCCATCGCAGCGCTTGCCACAGACTTGCCTAGCAGCGCACTGGCCACCCGCGGCGTGACAGTAATGTTCAGCGCGCCGCCGCCAAATCCGCCGCCGCCACGCGCGTTGGCGGGCTGAGGGTGGTTCGCCGCATATGCCGCACGACCCGTGTTCTGCACCGTATCTTCAAGCGACGCCCGGATGCGAGGCGCTGGAAGAACCGGCGCAACAGTGATTATTGCTTCAGCCTCGGCGAGCGGATTGGCACTTCCCGGTGCGCGACGGAAAAAGCCGCGACCACCACCTGCCGGCTCCATCATTACGACGATCTTGCCCTTGGCCTGATCGGCTGTGAGTTCGTGCGTCGTATCGCCAAGCGTACCGCCGAAGACTACCGCACCTGAAACCTTCTGGTCCGCGGGTGGCGCAGCGAGCTCGAAGTCCGTGTTGGTATGGAACGTATGGCTGCCGGTCGTGATCTTCGATGGCGGCGTCACAATCCGCGCTACTACGTCCATGTTCTGGAAGTAGGTCCCGTGATCGCCACCCGGGCGAAGGCCCAGTTGCCGTACCTGGCGCTCGAGATAATTGGTCGCCCGCATGGCGTCGGGCGTTCCCGCTTCGCGACCGCGGAGCGAGTCATCCGAATAGATGTACAAGCGGGTCATGAGGTCGCAGGCCGTAATGGCTGGTACGGTCGGACCGCCATGGTACTTGAGCGGCATAGTCACGCCCGGCTCGACGGCCGGACATTTTTGTTGCGCCGAGAGTGCTGGCGCAGCGAGCGCGACCGCTGCGGACAGTGCGGCGGCTCGGGGAATGAAGCGATAGCTCACTTTTGTCTCACACTGGGAGAGGTTGAAGGGTCTGTGCCCTCCAACATATACGTGCTGGCGCTGGCTGTCGTTCAGCCATGATCTCGGGTCCGAGCGAGCCTACTGCTGACAACGAAGCACGAAAACCATGGGCCGGCCCTGTACGCTACCGCGCGGTTCCGGCAGTCAGGCGCCCGCAGGCCCCGCAGATTCGGGCCCTTGAATCCCGGCTAGATTCGAAGCCAATCAAGCCTCTCCGTCTTCGGGGGACGGTCGATTAACTGCACGCCCGTCCGTCATGATTGTGTCCCGATTCATGACCCTTTGGAGGATGTCACATGCGCTACGCTTTGCTGCTTCATTACCCACAGCCTGCCGTCAGCAATCTGAGCGAGGAGGCTCTCGCGGCGGGTAGGGCTGCCTTCCACGATTATGCAACAGCACTCAATGACGCCGGAGTTCTTCGCTCCGCCGAGGTGCTGCAAACAGTTGCGAGCGCAACGAGCATTTCTCTGAAGAATGGTAGCCTTCAGGTGCAGGATGGCCCCTTCGCACAAACCCGGGAACAGTTCGCCGGAATCTTTGTCATCGATGTTCCGGATCTCGGCGCCGCGCTGGCATGGGCGGAGAAATGCCCAGCAGCGCAATGGGGCACCGTGGAAATACGTCCGTCCGGAGTGCGGTTTGTTGATGGAGCATGGATAGCCTCGGCGTGACTTCGGCGACGGAATTGCGCGCCGAGCAACTGGCGCGCACTTCGTACGGTCGCCTCCGTGCCATCGTCGCTGCATCGAGCCGTGACATCGAATTGCCTTAAGGCGGCAGCATTGCGAGGCAAGCCGCCTCCACTGGAACCCTGACAAACTGCAACGACAAGGATCTCGCGTCTCGAGCATTCCCCCCTTATTTGGGGACATGTTCCGGGCTCCCATACCCCATCCACTCCGCTGGGAGATCCGTATCGCCGATCAGCTCTGCGAGCAGTACCGGAAACATCGGCTCCGCGTGCGCACTGCTACTCAGGAACACGACGCCCGTCTTCGAGTCGTTGAACCCGACCATTACGTTCCGCCAACTCTGGTCGTCGTGTCCTTCCTTGAAGAACGCCGGCCCGAAACGCGATTGGTACAATCCCCAACCAAGGCCGTACGAAAGTGCGATGGCATCGTCGCGATCTGTGGTCGTGGACGACGGCGCGGGGAATTCATGCAGCGAGTGAATGCGTATCTGTGGTGACAGCATTCCGCGGTACAAATTTGCATCCGGCCCCTCCTGGCGAAGCACGGCGCGGAGGAATTGCGCCATGTCCGCGACGTCCGTATCCGCCGATCCTGCCGCGCGAGCGGCATTACGACGCCGGTGACGAACTGGCGCGTCGAGACTGTCATATCCCAGAGCGTATTCCGATTCGAATGCCGGATTCCATGTCATTTGAGTGCGCGTCATCCCGAGCTTCTTGAAGACGCGCGTTTGCATCATGTCACCCACTTCGGTCCCTGTGTGCAACTCGATTACAAACTGAAGGAGATTGATCCCCTCGCCGGAATAACTGTATCGAGTACCCGGTTCAAAATTTATGTTGAGCTTCTCGTCTGCTCTGAGAAAGCGCCAGTTGGGGAGTCCGCTCGTATGGCTGAGAAGCATGCGAGGCGTGAAAAGTCTCCATCGCGGGTCGCTCGCCAGATCGTTGTATTTCTCGTATTCCGGAAGAGGTTTCGGCAGGTAGCTTCCGATTGGCGTGTCGAGTACCAGTGTCCCGTCCCGCACGAGCTGGAGCACCAGATAAGCGAACATGGCCTTGGTGAGCGATGCAGCATACATCACCGTCGTATCAGTAAGGGGGAGTCTGGCCGCAACGTCGCGATAGCCAAATCCACCCATATAAGCGATTTCCCCGTGACTGATGATCGCGACCGCGAGCGCTGGAACATCCGCCCGATGCATCGCGGACGTAACAATCCTTTCAACAGAGTCCGGCGTCAGCACTCGACCGTCGAGTCTGGTGACAGCTTGTCGAACTGCTGCTTGAATTGGAATCGCTCCGGGCGCTGCTTTCGACTGAACGACCTGACTGGAAGGATGCGAGACGCATCCAGCAACCAGCAAAACAAGCGCGAGCGGTGCGAATTGAGAGAGGTGTGGCATGTAAACATTACCGGGTAGGGTGAGATCGGCCCTGCTACCCAAGTGATGCTTCGACGGGACACCGCGTTTACTCGGTTTACTCCGTGGATGCTACACCGACGGCTGCCTCTCGCGCGAACCTGCTAATCTGCTAACCTCTCCAGATAAATGAGGTTACAAGAGTGAATATCACTACGCCGAGCAGCACAATACCGATGAGTATCAGCGGCACGAACACCGCCCACTGGAACAACCGTCCTCGCCACCGGCGACGATGCCGAGCAAGTATGACTTCTGTCGGTTCGCCAGGCTGCGTGCTGGCAAGCGAGTCGCGGAGTGCCGAATGTGCAGCGAGGCACATTGCAATCGCGGACCGAAGCCCCGGATCGTCATCTTCACCAGATCCAATGCGGCGCTGCAGTGACTGCAGTTCCTCGGTCGATGCGATGAGAAGACTTTCCATGTCACCCGGCTTTTTCATCGGTCCGCCTCATTCTTTCCGGAGGTAATCTTGCGATCTGCTTCGTCATCGGTCGGTTCGGGCAAATTCGCGAATCTCTCGGCAAGGACCGGATCGATCGCAAGTACACGGCGCCGGATACTTGCTCGAGCCTTGAACAAATTCGCGCGGAGTGTGACAGGATTGAGTCCCATGAGCGTCGCAGCTTCCGCTGGGCTGTGTCCGTCAAAATCGACGAGGGTAATCGCGGCACGTTGTTGTCGCGGGAGTTCGTCATAGAACTCGCGAACGAGCGCCGTGAGTCGATCCCGATCAACTCTCCCACCCGGATCGGTTGTGTACACCCTGCCCCCAAGTTCAGAGCGCGCATACGTATCCAGCGTCTTGCGCCTCGCACGCTTTCGGTGACGCTGGAGCGCGATTCTCGTCGTGATTCTGTACATCCATGCAGCAATGGAGGAATCGCCCCGGAATTGATGCAGTTTCCTGTAGACGGTAATAAGTGCCTTTTGCGCGATGTCGTCCGCATCGTCCACGTTGATTGCGTTGGCGAGTGCCCAGCGATAAAGGATCGGATGAACTTCAACCAGGAGTTGGTCCCGGGCATCGGAATCACCGTCTCGCCATTGCTCCAGCAGGCGCTCGACGATGCTGAATCGCGCGGTGTTGTCGACCAAAGCCGATGTCCCAGTACCTACCGAGCCAGTAGAAGTCATACTCCAATGATGTCGCGGTGCTCAAAGGCGTTTACTCATCGATGCAACGACTCGGGGTCAGATCCGGCCGTATGCTGGATCTGACCCCGAGGTCCCACAACCTGCAAGCTGTTACAGCGAACTACAAACTACCACTCAATGTTCGTAACTCGAGTTGATGAACGCATCCACATCACTGTGCAGCTTGTCGTTCGCCTTCTGGTCGATGTACACCATGTGACCTGTTGGATAGTACGCGAACGAGATGTTCTTGCGGATTGATGGCTCCAGTTGCATGTGCGAAACAGTCTCCTCGATTCCGTTGAATGGTGTCGCGAAATCGTAGTAACCTGCCAGCACCAGCACTTTCATCGACGTCTCCTGAGTCATCGCCTGACGCAGTGCCTCGGCTACCTGGTCTCCGCCCGTCTGATCCCAGGGCCTGACGTTCGCCGTAACCGTGTAGAAGGCGTTGCTGGTCCAGTGCAGGTCGCGACGGACGTAGTCCATGAACGTCGCGGTAAATGCGCCTTCGTATGACGCTTCGCTCGGATCATACTCTGCCCGCTCGCCCGCAGCGTCACGATTGTAGCCGGTGAACCGAGAATCAAGACGGCCGAGCACCTGTCGCTTGTTGCGCAGGAGTTCGTTGAACCAGCGCTGCGGGCTCACGCGCAGGTTGGACTGTTCGATGTAAGTCGGCGAGAGACCTGTGAGGCGAGCCATGTCGGCGACAACCTTCTGGTACGCCGCAGGACTGATCTCGTCACCCTGCTCGAGCGCCTGCGCGTATTCCCCGTGCGCAAAAGAGCGTCCAAGCGCCGCGACCTGATCGAGTGATTGCGACTGCAAGTCGGGCGGCAGCAGATGGTGATACCACGCTGTAGTGACGTAGCCCGGGAAGAAGAACTCGGTGCGATCGTCAGCGCCCCACTGTGCGAATGCAACTGATGAGAGAAGCACGACGCCGTTGAGATACATCTCGTGGCGTTCCATCAAAATGTCCGACAGCTGAGCGGATCGAGTGGTGCCGTAACTCTCACCGATCAGGAACTTGGGCGAATTCCATCGCTCATTGCGCGTAATGTACTGGTAGATGAAATCCGAAAACCAGGTTGCATCCTGTCGCACACCGTAGAATTGTGCGGTTTTCTGTCCCGGCGCCGGACGGCTGTAGCCGGTCGAGATCGCATCCACGAATACGAGGTCGGTGGCATCGAGAAACGAGTCGGAATTGTCGGTGATTTTGTACGGCGCCGGCATCCCATGACCATCAGGTGTCAGCACCACCTTTTTGGGTCCGAGACCCATGTGCGTGAAGAGAGACGCCGAGCCAGGGCCGCCATTGTACACGAAGGCGACTGGACGACGCGAGGCATCTGGTACGCCATTCTTGGTGTAGGCTACGAAGAAGAAAGTCGCCTTCGCCGCGCCTGTATCGTCGCGAATCACGTAGGTGCCCGTGGTCGCGGTATAGCGGATCTGCTGGCCACCGATAGTCGCGGTGTGCTGTGTGACGACAGTGGTATCCACTGGCGGCATTTCCTTTGAAGCCTCCGAAGTCCTGCCACCGGTCCGTGGAAACTCCGACACGCTTAGGAGCTTCGTGCCGGGTGGCGGGGTCCGCGGCGAGGAGGTGTCCGATGGCATCGAGTCGCTTGTGCCACCCCGGTTGGTCGCGCCGGGACGGACGCGGCCAGTTTGCTGCGCGCTCGCCGGACCAGCTGCCAGGACGGCCGCCAGTGCACCGATCGCCATTCTTGTTGCATTCATTACTTACTACCTCGTTGATGTTTAACGAGGGACAAGTATGAACCCTGCAGATGGATCGGTCAATAAGGGCGGCCGTTTGGTGCCACACACAGCGACCGCACCGATCACTACGTCACCGAAACCTTCGTTGCCATCCCGTGCATGAAGTGCGGCTTGCCGTCCTTCGCATCGGGGATCATGCACAGGATGAGATAGTTCCCGGGCTTGAGCTCGGCCGCGAACTCAGCGTGCCCCCAACGCGCTATTCCGACGATGCCGCCAAGTGCTTCGACCGGTGCATCACTCATTTCGGGCTTCTCAAGCCATTTATCTACTTGAGCGTCGGTCTTTCCGGGGAGCACCCTCTGGATTGTTACGTCGTGGTCCTGCGGCCCATCGTTGTCCACGCGAAACACGTGACGACCGGCAGTAAACGCGCCGGTCGTCGCGATTTGGTAGTCGCGCTCACGAAGGTAAATGTCGGGAGTCGGTTCGACGGGAGCGCCTGCGGTCTGGCCGGTCACCGTGAGCGTCGACATCATCCCGCTCATCACGTGTTCCTTGCCGGTCGAGTCGGGCCACCAGCAGATCATTGAATACGTACCTGGCTCGAGCACGGCGTACTGCGTGACACTATCCCCCGGTGACACCGCGCCTGGTCCGCCCAGTTCGCCGAACCAGCTCGTGGGCTTATTCCCGATCATGGCCCGGTAGAAGTCAGCCACAGTCTTGCCGGAGTCCAGCCGCGCAATGCCGAGCATGTGGATTGCGCGACCCTGATTCACCAGACGAATGGCGACGAGCCCCGCCGGCACGCTATGCGCGCTGTCGAATGCGAAGTCATGCGCAACGACACGGACGAGCGTCGGTTTGGTGGGCGACGCAGCCGCCTCGGCGGTTCCACTTGAAGGCGGAGATGACGCTCCGCAACCAAGTACGCCAAGGAACACCAACGTGCCGCAGCTCATCCAGCGCATCTTTCCGACCTCATATTCCGGGACGGCCAAAGGTGCGACTTGCATAACCATCGGTCAAGCGCCGAATCAGCCAATCGCCAGATCTTGCCGAATTATTTCGTGCCCCCCGCTCAGCGACACCTCGGAAACGCAGGATCGTCGCCAGTGATCACTGGTCGATTCTGCCTGTCCGCAACAGCGAGTGCGATGTCGTACACGAAGTTTCCAACACGCGCCATGTGATCGTAGTCCGCGTACTGCGGTTCGTCGGTCAGTTGATGGTAATCGAGAGCGTAACCAGTGGACGCGTAAACTACCGGCACGTGATGCAACACATAGTTCACCTGATCGCTGCGACAGAATCGGTTCCACGGATTCGCAGGAACGTCCCACGACTTGTCGATCGCCATAGCCTCGGACCGCACCGCGTTGACTGAATCAATTACGTCGCCAAACTCGCGCGAAAGTCTGCGTGCCCCGAGCATCTGGATCGAATGGGGCCCGCCAAACTTCACCTGCCAGACGTGACCTTTCGCTTCCATGTCCATGTTGATCGCTGCAGCAACCGAGTCGAGCGGAATGGTCGGATGATCGGTGAACCACTTGGAACCCAGTAACCCGCCTTCCTCACCCGTATGCGATACGAAGATGATCGAGCGCTCCGGATGCGCGCTCGCGAATTTCTCTGCTTCTTCCATGAGTATGACAGTGCCCGAGCCGTCGTCGTCCGCGCCGTTGTAGATCGAGTCACGGCGCGGCTGGCGAATGCTGCGCGCGTACGCGATGAGAGAGTCAATTTCGTGCTGCTGCTTCGCCGTCGGTATGCAGAGCGGATCGTTCGCGCCCTGCGGACGGGTGACCATGTTGAATGCGCGGAGCGAATCGTGATCGACGCCCTCGGCCCGCATTCCGATATGATCGTTGTGCGCACTTATCAGGACGTACTCACCAGCGCGCGCCGGATCGTTACCCGGGCGGATGGCGATCACATTGCGGCCAGGTGTTGGCGAGACCTTGAACGTGTAGTTCCATGCAGCAGTTACCGGCGTGCCCGCGTCACCGACGGACAGTTGGCTCGCTGGCTTCCCGAAAAGCTGCTGTGCCGTGATGCTGTCTATCACCGCGCCACCCGGATATGCAACGAGAGTGGCATTCATCGGCATCGTCCCGTGCGGCTGCCTCACCGCCGCTGCAGCGGACTCATCGATAGATTCGATGAACAACACAGCTGCAGCACCAGCCTCGCGCGCTCTCTCGTCGCGCCGCGAAAGAGCCCTCGCGACTACTGGCATTGCGCGCTGGCGTGCATCGTCCGCGATCGCCGCGTCAGCGCCAAATCGGTTCGGCAGTGCACCGCAACTCTGCAAGCGCGCTCCGCCTCCCTGACTTCCGGGAACTCGTGGCCCACCCACGAATACCGCGACCTTGCCTTTAAAGCGCGTCGGATCGAGCACGATCGATGTGTCACCAAAGCGACCAGCGAAGACCACCTGCGCATTGCGAAAATTGGCGCTCGCTCCGGTGCCACTCGCAGCACTTGGAGCGAGCGGGATCCACCGCGCGCCGATGCCAAGCGAGGTCTTACCGACCGTGAGACGCGGCGAAGCTCCCTGCAGAGTGAACGCACCGTATGGCAGATCCTGGAAATACGTGCCGTTCTCCCCGGCTGGCTGGAGACCGAGGCGCTTGAACTCATCGGCGATGTACGCAGTGGCCTTGTAGTCACCACGCGTGCCGATCAGTCTGCCCTCCATCGAGTCGTCGGCTATCTGATAAAGACGCGTGCGCAGATCGTTGGGCGTAATAGCCGATTCCGTCGCTCGAGGCGTCCACGTTCGCTGCCCTTCGTCGGGCCAGACAGTGCGGTCGGACGGTCGCGTGCTCTGCTGAGCGAAAGCGGCGGGAGCCAAGGTGCTCGTCATCACCAGGATGATGAGAAGCGAACGAGTGAGGCGAGAGCGGTCGGTCACGATAACGGTCCGGTGGCGTGTTGCGTCAATGGGCGCCGGCTCCAAGGCCGACGACGCTCGGTTATCCGTCACACGTTAGTCAGCGGATGGCTGCCGCGATAGATCCGCACAGCCTCCGGGACCAAGCGGCCTGCATCCGCTAGTTCGTGGGAACCCCCGAATGAGCATTGAGCCCCCCGCACCCGGATCAAAGAGAACGTGCCATCGCGGATTGCCGATCCGGGATTAGACCGTATTTTTCTTACCCGTACCATCAGGAAGTGATTGCCAGCCCGAGCGTGAGGAATTGATCCATGGACGCTTCCGAACAGTTCGCCGCACACGATCCTGCCAGCCGGCGCACATCGCCAGCTTTCATCGCCATCCGTGTGCTCAAGCAGATCGGGTTCCTTCTTGTTGCTGTAGCGTGCCTCGCGGCCTACGAACATTTCAGCGCCGACGGCCAGTCGACCGCGGCCATCGTGTCTGTCGTAGCAGCAGCGGGTTTCGGTTTTGCGCCGCTGCGCGAGTTGATTCGAATCGTGTTCGGCATCGAAGGCAAAATGCTCCACATCGCCCACGCGGTAGGTGGGCTCGCACTGATCTCCCTACCACTAGGCGGTGTTGTGCCAGGGGCGCCGATGCTCACGCATGCCGCGCTGGCGCCATTCGCGATCATGGGTGCCGCACAGGCGATGATGCATTCGAATCACCCGCGCAACGCGCAGCAAGCCGCCGCGTTGCAAGGGTTCGCGGCCACCCTCCCGGAAGTCGCGCAGTTCACAAACCCCAACAGTCTCGCCTCACCCGCTAATGCGGCGCGAGCCGTCACCGTTCTATCTGATATCCTCAGCAAGGCTCAGGCTCTCGGAGAAACTGAACTCAACGCAGATCCCGGATTCCAGAGCGCAATGAGCCGCGTGTCGACGCGCTTCGGCGCCAACCTTGGCCTGGATGCCGTAAATCTTGCGTTGACCAGAATGGCGGCGAACCCCGCAACCGCGCGCGCGGTGCCAAAGTTGCGGCAGCAACTCACTGCAGCGCGCCAGTCAATCGCAGGAACTCGACCGCGCTGAGGGATTAACAGCACTCAATCTCAACAAAAACAAACACGACTGTTATGAACAGACTCTTCCTGCTCTCGGCGATCCTGCTCGCCACCGCGTCCCCAGTCTTCGGACAGGCGAAGACATCAATCGACCCCAAGCTCGAAGAGCATATCATCACACTTGAAAAACAGGGGTGGAAAGCTTGGCAGGATGGGAATGGTGCGTGGTACAGAGACAATGCAACTGCGGATTTTGTCTCGACGAACGGCGATGGGCCAACCAGCAAGGCTGATCTCATCAAGGCCGCTCCAACAGCCTGCCATCTGAAGTCCTATTCCCTCACCAACTTCAAGATCGTCATGCTCGACGATAACGCGCTGATCCTGAGCTACGCCGCGAAGCAGGACGAAATGTGCGGCACCGAGAGGGTCCCACCGTCAGTGTACGCGATGTCCACATACGTACGACGGGGCGGCAGATGGTTGACGGCGTCGTACATGGAGACGCCCTGATCGCGCTAACGTATTCAGCTGCACGCCCAGCATCCGCATTGAGATTTTAATCCCGCCGACGCTGGCGTCGGTTACCAGACACGATCCGTGCAACACCACCTTGCGGCCCGTCCGGGGAGCGGCTACGCTTCACCCGCGTCGCAACTCCCGACTCCAACCACGGTTTCGTTTCATGCCCCTCCGCGCTCGCTCGCTGATACTGACCGCCGCAGCCGTGCTCGCCGTTGGTACAGCTCTCGGCGCGCAACAGGTGCCGAAGGCGATCTATACCGACCCACCTCGCAACGCTCAGCACCCCGCGCGCATGGAGGTGCTCCACATCCCGTCGGGTGATGTGAAGATCAACGGCGTTGCGTATCTGGCTGCCGGCACGGGTGGGCATCCTACGTTCGTTCTGCTCCACGGATTGCCCGGCAACGAGAAAAACCTCGACCTCGCACAGGCGGTACGACGCGCCGGCTGGAACGCAGTCACGTTCAATTACCGCGGCTCGTGGGGAAGTCCCGGGGATTTCCGATTCGCGCAGAATCTTCAGGATGCAGATGCAGTGCTCGCCTTCCTGCGCGATCCAGCCAACTCGAAAGCGCTGGGTATCGATACAACACATCTCGTGCTCGCCGGACACAGCATGGGCGGCTGGGTGACCGTACTCGATGCAGCGCACCAACATGGCCTTGAGGGCGCGGTACTGATTTCGGCAGCAGACATGGCCGCGTTTGGCGGAGCCACCCGAGCGCAGGTAGTCGCCGAAATGGCGGGCGACATGGAATCACTCGCCGGTACAAGCCCCGAGCAGATGGCCGATGAACTCATCGCGCACAAGAGCGGCTGGGGCTTTGCTACCGCATACGATGGCCTCGCTTCGATGCCAATGCTCGTCATCACATCCAATGATGGCCTCGCACCATCCAACGACGGGCTCGTTGCAGCGGTGCGCAAACGCGGCAATACAAAAATCACAACCGCGCACTTCCCAACCGATCATTCATATTCAGATCAACGCATCGCAATGGAAAGTGCGGTTGTTGAGTGGCTGCAAAAGTTGGTGAGATAGCCTGCCCATGACTACGTCGTAACCAATACAACCCATGCCTGGCGATCCGAGCACATTTGCCATAGCGTTGCCGTCAACGCTGGCGACACTTACCGGCGCAGGTGCCGCCATACTCGGCGGCTGGGCATCCGCACACTTCACGGCACGCCAGGCGCGACACAGAGCTGCACTTGAACGAAACGAACGCCGCAGCGTACTCGCCAGCGTCCTGATTGATGAACTCGCCAACATCGAAGCTGCTCTTAATTCATTCCCCGTAGCAATAACGAGACGCCGGTTCAGGCCGCTCCCCGACACGCCAGTGCTCGACCGCATGCTTTCAATTGCAGACGCGTTCGATGCACAGACCGTTATTACGTTGCTCAGCGTACGCGAGATGTTCCGCGCCCACCGTCGCGTGTCGAAGGACTGTCACGCACTTTATCGCAAATATCGACGACACCCCGAGTCTCAGCAGCGCGCTGACGATGAGCAGCATCTTCTCGATGTCGTCGCCGGCGCGACGCAGACCGCAGCCACGGTGCAACAGAAAGCAGTGGAAGCGCTTCTGAATGCCGGAGGTTTTGCAA
This sequence comes from Gemmatimonadaceae bacterium, assembly GCA_039924445.1. Classification (GTDB taxonomy): domain Bacteria; phylum Gemmatimonadota; class Gemmatimonadetes; order Gemmatimonadales; family Gemmatimonadaceae; genus Fen-1247. Next base: position 4,034 of record JBDTAW010000150.1, on the reverse strand, counting down.
CCTCCGCCGATTACGAAACGGCTACGCGTCGCTATACCTCCGGCGCGGTCGAGGAAACGCTGCGGTGGACCGCCATACACCCCGCTGCGAACGTGGAATCCATCCAGTTGGCACGGGAGGATTTGCAGGCCCCATCGTCGGGCGGAGAGAGTGAAACGCCGCATTAATCCAACAAAGCGTGGCACCGCGATTAACGTCAGCCAGGAGTCCTGAGACGTAGAAAGATGATATCGAGCTGCTGAATTACGATTAATCGTGCGATTACCGGCCGGATTCTACACCGTTTCTGGTCTCGCGTGTACTATGAAAGGATCTCGCTCGTCATACCGCTGTGGGAAAAACGACGCCCGCGCCACCTCATACCGGTCGCGAGCTTCGTTGATCGCGTCTCTGGAATCCGAATGGCCTCACGCAACTTTCTAAAACTGCTCCCCACGGTACTGATCGCTGCAACTGCGTTCGTGTATGTCGTAACGGACGTTCGTCCGATATATCCGGGTTCTGTCGGGACGGCGGAACTTGCACGTCCCGGTAAGATGCTGATGTCACGGTCTTCTGGAAGAATGAGCGCCGTCATCGGTTCCACACTCACTGCCAGCGCAGCCCCGATTGCGCCGTACCGCGCCGAGATTGAAGCGAATACCGACAACGCCCTCGGCGTACTTGCGAATAACGTGAGACCGCTCAGCCATCCGAGTGCTCTCCGCGACGCTTTTGCGAGCTATTTCGCATTCAAGACTGCTCACCCGGGAGAAGTCCGCAAGCCATATCTGTACTTCGTTGACTATGGCCTCCCGAGTTCCACGCCGCGCGGCTATGTCTTCAACATGAAGTCACTCTCGATCGTGGATGGACCATTCATGGTTGCCCACGGTCGTGGCTCGGCACCGACCGCGTCCGGTGTACCGACACGCTTCTCCAATGCTTTCGGTGCCGCGACGACTTCGCTCGGACTTTACGTCGCGCAGAGCTTATACGCATTCACGGGCAGCTCCGGGGGACGCTCGTACCATTCTGTGGGGCTACGGCTCGATGGTGTGTCCGACGGCTTCAATGACAACGCGCTCAGCCGAGGTGTGGTCGCGCATGGTGCGCCATACGTCACCTCTACACGCGCCGGACGAAGCGAGGGATGCCCGGCCATGGAAACGACGCGCGCCAAAAGGCTTCTACCCAAGCTCGCCAACGGCGGACTGGTCTTTCTCTTCGCGCCGGATAGCAACTGGATGTCCCGCGACCCCTGGTTGCTGGCGGGCTGACCTGAGGTAGCTCGCTACACCCGAATGAACCCCCCTTGACCCTATACCATAGTATAGGGTCTATCATTATAAAGACCCGCCGAACAGCGGGGTTTATTGCGCCTGTGGGGGGAGATAAAAATGACCGGAAAGACAGGGTGTTGTGGCTGGGATGTGTGGGCCGAAATGGCCGGGATGGTTTACGACCGGCGTACTCCCAGCGCCGAGAAATGGCCCGGGCCGCACGACCATCAGAGCGTGCCGCGCGCGCGCAATCCTGATAGCCATCATCACCCGCGCACAATACAGACTGCACATGAAGCTGCACATGAAGATCGGTGAGTTGGCGAGCAGCGCGGGTGTGCACATCCAGACGGTTCGCTACTACGAGCGACGCGGCCTCCTTGTTGATCCACGCAAGTCTGCCGGCGGATATCGCGAGTATGACACCACAACTATTCACCGGCTTCGTTTCATCCGTCGAGCACAGGAACTCGGCTTCACTCTCGGCGAGATCAGCGAGCTGCTCGTGCTACGCCTCGACCCTGAGACAACCGCGAGTAGTGTGAAGACACGCGCGAGCGAGAAGATTGAAGAAATCGAAGAAAAAATTCACGATCTCGAGCGCATCAGAAACGCATTAACTCACCTCGCCAGTGACTGCCACGGAGATTCCGGGCCCACCGGCGATTGTCCACTTCTGGAAGCACTCGGACCAATCGAGTAAGTCCAGCACAAACACATCAGCACGCACAAGGAGATATGTAGCACAATGTCCGTACGTGGTCCTCGTTTAAAGATTGTCCGGCGGCTCGGCACGCAGCTCCCCGGATTAACAGCAAAAACAGCCGATCGCCGGCCCTTTCCACCCGGTGATCACGGTCTATCGACAACGCGACGCCGACGCAGTGCGCTGCGACAGCGGCTGGACGAAAAGCAGAAGGTGCGCCTCAATTATGGCGTGACTGAACGACAGATGGAACGTTACCTCACCGAGGCTCGCGCGCTGCCAGGCAATACTGGAGAGAACTTGCTCGTGCTGCTTGAACGACGCCTCGACAACACAGTGTTTCGCCTTGGGCTCGCACGAACCATCCCGGCAGCGCGACAACTCATCTCGCACGGTCATGTGCGTGTTGGCGATCGGAGAGTCGATCGTCCAGGTTATCGTCTCGTGATCGGAGAGACAATCTCGCTCGATTCGCATGCGAGAGATAGCGAGTCGCTCAGGGCATCCGCGGAGGCGGGTCCGATGCTGCGGTTACCGAGCTATCTCAGACAAATGCCCGACGATGTCTTCGCAGGACGCATGGTGACGCTGCCGGCACGAACCGACGTTCCGTTCCCGGTTGCGGAGTCGCTGATCATCGAATTTTACGCCCGGTAATTAACGAACGGTGGCGCGTGGCTCGCCGCATGAGCCCGTCCCACGATTCACTTGTTTACCAACCGCTACCCAGCGCGGCAAATCACGAACTGACTAGCTTTCAAGTATGCGGCGAGCGCTGTGGATGCGGGTTGTTACGGCCATTTGGGCCGTCTGGCTTGGAGCCGCATTGTCCACGCCTATGGCCATGCATCCAATGCAGATGGCCGGGCAGTCGACCGCGCAGATGGCGGGAATGCATGGGATGCCGGGAATGGACCAGTTGGCAGGTACCGACATCCCGGCCGACCACATGCCGTCGCATGGCTCCAGTAACGACTGCTCCTGCATCTGTAACTGCTGCTGCGTCCCACCGGCAATCGCGCCATCCTACGCTTCAACCGGCATTGAATCCCGGCTAGTTGCCCCGCACCTCGCAGTTGCCATCATTGTTGACGCTCGCGGCCCAGCCGCGTTGCCACCGCATTCGCTTCCATTCGCGAACGGCCCCCCAGCGGAATCCGCGGTCTGACCATCCGTTAGGCGGATTCCGGTAACGGCGTCCCCTCGACGTCAACCGACACGGCGCCAGTCGATCCCTCGGGATCCGTAAAACATCCGCACGCCTGCACCCAGGATGATCGCAAACCTGGGCGCACGCATCAATCGACATACTCGGCGTTTCGTCCATCACGACGATCCGTCGTTCTCTACTATATAAATGAGAATCACGAAATTCATCCACGCCCATGCGTGGCGCGCGCTCGGCATGATAGCAGTCGCGGGCTGTTGCCTGAACTCAGCCGCGCTGGATGCGCAAACCACGATGCCTGCCACATCCGGGGTGGACACTTTACATAAGCATACCGACAGCACGGCGACGCTTCGCACCGTCAAGGTAACTGCGAAACACACGCCTGAAGCACGCGTCAACACGATTCAACTACTCACCCTGCCGGTATCAGCGAGCGTGACTGCATCCAGAGCGCAGCAAACCGTCAACCTCGTTGATCCTGAAGATGCAGTGAAGTATCTACCGAGCATTTATATACGGAAGCGCAATTACGGAGATACCCAGGCCACAATTGGCACCCGTGTGTGGGGAGTAAGCTCCAGCGCGCGGAGTCTCGTGTATGCGGACGGCGTTCCGTTGACAGCACTCATCGCGAATAACAACACCATTGGTGGGCCGCGGTGGGGGCTCGTTTCTCCACAGGAGATATCGCGTATCGACATGATGTACGGCCCGTTCTCAGCAGCGTATCCTGGTAACTCGATGGGCGCCGTGATGGCAATCACGACACGTCAACCCGATTCGCTCGAAGTGTCGGTCGATCAGACGCAGGCGCTGCAGCAGTTCGATCTGTACGGAACACGACGCAGCCTTGCGACGTCGCTCACCAATGCAGTCGTTGGAAACCGCATTGGCA
>JBDTAW010000149.1:0-4637 GCA_039924445.1 Gemmatimonadaceae bacterium | reverse complement strand
ACTTCCTCAACGACTCGAACCAATTGCTGGTGGCACAGGTCTCGCCTGAGCCGACGTTTCACGTGACGGGAATTACGCCTTTGTTCAACGCGACACGCTTCGAATACTTCCCGTATCACCAGGCATTCGACATGATGCCTGACGGAAGGTTTGCCTTCCTTGATCAGCCTGGCCAGAACGCGACCACGGTACAGCTTGTGGAAGTGGACAACTGGTTCGCCGAGTTGCGAGCGCGGCGGAAGCAATGAGGAGCTGGGGTAGGAGCGCGCGTGATGGAGACGCACAACGTGATGCAATGATGATCGGTCAGCCACGCGAGAATCGTGAGGGTGAGACAATTGCACTCTGACCCCGGTTTCGAGGCGGCACTCGGTAATTCCTACTCTATCGAGCGCGAGCTCGGTCAGGGTGGAATGGCCTCGGTGTACCTGGCGCACGACATCAAACACGATAGAGACGTTGCCATCAAGGTGCTCCGCCCGGATGTCGCCGAGTCGCTGGCCCGCGAGCGGTTTCTGCGCGAGATCCACGTTGCGGCTCGGCTGAACCATCCCAATATCCTGCCACTGTACGACTCCGGCGAGGCGGCCGGGCTGCTCTACTTCGTGATGCCGGTGATGCGGGGGCAGACGGTTCAGGACAGGCTGCAGGCGGGCCGACTATCGGTGGATGAGTCGGTGCGCATCGCCACCGAGGTGGCCGACGCACTCGACTACGCGCATCGCAATGATGTCATCCACCGTGACATCAAGCCCGGTAACATCCTGCTTCACGAAGGCCACGCAATTGTTGCGGACTTCGGTATCGGCAAGGCTCTGGTTGCGGCTGCCGCCGAGTCTCCGACGTTCACACAGGTCGGCGTGTCGGTTGGAACTCCTGCGTACATGAGCCCCGAACAGGCAGCCGGAGATGTTCTCGATGGCAGGAGCGACCTGTTTGCGCTTGGATGCACACTGTATGAGATGCTCACGGGCGACCAGGCATTCACCGGGCCGACGCTGCAGGCGGTAATCGCCAGACGGTTCAGCTACGTGCCACCTCCGGTTACACAATCGCGTTCAACCGTACCCGTGTCGGTGAGCCGAACTGTCGAGAGGCTGCTGGAAGCTTCACCCGACGCGCGATTCACGAGCGGCGCGCAGGTCGTGAGCGCGTTGCGAGGCGAGATCGACGTGCAGAGTGTTCGTCACGAGGTGCCGTCGATTGCGGTGCTGCCGTTCATCAACATGAGCGCTGATCCCGAAAATGCGTTCTTCAGCGACGGGATAAGCGATGACATCACCATGGCCCTCACAAAGGTCGGCGGCCTCAAGGTAGCTGCACGCGCGTCGGCATTTTCGTTCACCGGAAAGACCACCCCACTTGCCGAAATCGGCGGAACGCTTGGCGTCGGGAATGTTCTTGAGGGAAGCGTGCGTCGCGCGGGGAACCGTGTGCGTGTAACCGCGCAGCTGATGGAGGCGAAAACCGGTACACAGCGATGGAGCGACCAGTATGATCGCGACCTGAACGACATTTTCGCTATTCAGGACGAGATATCCCGTTCCATCGTGTCCGAGCTGGAAGTAGTTCTTGGCGTGCGTGCGAACGCGCCACTCGTGGTGCGTCCGACAGACGATATGGAGGCATACGATCTGTACCTTCGCGCGCGCGAAGCCATTCGTGTGCGAACGCCGTCCAGTCTGTCGCGCGGACGAGAGCTGTGCTCGAGCGCAATCAAGCGCGACCCCGGATTCGCGCGTGCATGGTTGCTGCTCGCCGAGACGTTCGCGGCCATGGGAGTGTACGGTTATGAACGCCTCGCGTATTGTCGTGAACACGCCGAGGAGGCACTGGAGCAGGCCGCGCGGCTGCACGGAGTGGATGCAGAAGTTGCGTTGTACCGCGGGTTCATCAAACTGTACCTGCGAGCGGATTGGCCAGCGGCGGGCGCCGATTTCGCGATTGCTCTCGCGGCGAATCCCGATGACGTACTCGCGAATTCACTTCTGGCTTGCTGGCACGGACTGCTGGGAAACAGGACCGCCCGCACCGCCGCGGCTACAAAGGCTGTTACAAATGATCCGCTCTCGCCGTTCACATTTTCGCTCGCCGCGCATAGCTACTACTACACTGGCGACTACGAAGACGCACTTGCACATCAGGATCGGGCACTCTCGCTGGACGCGAACTTCCTGAACGGATTGTGGGGTTCCGCACTCTGTCTGGCGAAGCTCGGCCAACATGATGAAGCGGTCCGCAGGATGCACAGACAGGTTGCGATTTCGGAGGAGTCGCCGACCTCGCTGGCGATGCTCGCGTACGTGTTGCAAAGCGTAGGGGAAACAGCGGAAGCGACTGCACTGGCGGATAGACTTTGGGCGGAATATCCTGAACACGCGTATAGTCATCTGACCGCCGAGATTCTGCGAGGTGACGAGAAACGTCTCACGCGAGCGCTCCTGGACGCGTTGGCTAACGGAATTGGCGGTGCCATAGCACCGGGTACCACGATCAAGCCGGACCTGGATGAGCTCCTGACGCATCCGCGGCTGGGCCCGCTGGTGCGACAGCTCGATCTGTACTCGGAAAGGTGGGGTCAGAGTTGATCTTTTTTCGTGGACGCGGGCGCCAGCGCGGGGGCTCAGTAAGTACACTCCGACCCCCGTTTCGCCCTGATACCATTGATACCGCTCCAATCTGCCATCCGGCGTCGCGTACGTCCACACGTGCAGGGCCACGGCGATGCTCGAGCCCCGCAAACGGTGCCAGATACCGCCTCGTCGTAGCCGGCAGACCGCTGAACCCACCCGATTGACCGGCGAACGCGGCGGAATGTGGCATCACCGCAGCACTGCGTTATGTTCGTCTCCATCGCGCGTGAAAACTGCACACTTGCAAACGGTCTTGCGCCGTGCACGCACGGTGCAAGACCGTTCCCGCCGTTCCAACCGTTTCCCTGGAATCGAGCTATATGCGAATTCGTACACTTGCCGCGCTCGCTGCTACCGCCCTGCTTATTCCCGATGCAGGACGCGCCGGCGCACAGGTTGTCGCACAGGCCGTCGCCCAGGCAACCGTGCCGTTGATTGTCGAAGGCAACCGACCATTCATCGAACTCAGTTTCCATAAACCCGATGGATCGGTGCGCAAGGCGCGGTTTCTCATCGACACGGGTGGCGGCGGATTTCTGATCACGGAACCTCTCGCACGTGATCTCGGATTGCGCTGGGGACCGGTAATGCATGAAGAGGGCTCGGAGTTCGCCGTGGTTGCCAGCCCTCCCGATGTCAGCGTCGGGACCTTCCGCCTCGATTTGAAACCTGAGCGCACACTGATCGTAATTGGCGCAAGCACCACTCTGCCACGCACCGCACCAGGCCACGCAGATGGCACGATCCCAGGGCACGTACTCGCGCAGTACGACATCGTATTCGACTATCCACGCGCGGAGTTCACTATCGCGCGGGGGAGTACTCTGACACACCGCGGAATGGAGCTGCCGATGCCGGTTGGCAAGCCAGCCGGATTTCCACGAACGGAGATCGTTGTGAATGACACGACCTACGGGCTTCTGATCGACACCGGTGCTTCGAACACGATGGTTTCGGAGGTTGCGCTCAAGGCATGGGGCGCGAGCCACCCAGATTGGCCACGCTATCCCGGCGCATATGGTGACGCCGCAATGCTCGGCGGGCAGGCACTCGAGACACTTTTCCTGCCGGGCGCCGAGTGGGGCTCCATACATCTGGCGAAGTTCGGCGTCGTGTCGCAGCGCGCGGGTGTCTTCGAGCGCTACATGAGCGGAATGATGGCGGCGCCGATCATCGGCTCGCTGGCGGGTAATGTTCTCAAGTTCTACCGAATCGAGCTCGACTATCCGAACCAACGGCTTTATGTGTCCGAGGGCGGTAAGTAGGCCAGCGCAAACTACCGTTCGCGCGCTGAAGGCTACGTCCTGCGCGGAGGGGTTCGGAGCGCATTTTATCCTGCGCGTTCGCAGCGTCCTTGACGAAGTGCGCGACACGGATGTCCAATTAATCTTCACCAAGCGCGGCGAACCTGTCGCGCAGTCGGTGGAAAATGGTGTCAGGTCCAGGCAGACCCTAGAACTCCAGTTTCTGCAAATACGCGTAGCTCGCCGCTATGCTCGCGAACGGATCCGCCGCAGAATCGTGCTCAACGAAGTAGTGCTCGACTGCCGGATCCGCGGCGAATATTTCCTTCCAGTTGATCACACCACTGCCAACGTCGACCATCTTCTTCTGAGGGCTCCCGTCCATGTCCTTGACGTGCAGCATTCGGAAACGGCCGGGATACTTCTTGAAGTAAGCGAGTGGATCGCCGCCGCCGTCCACCATCCAGAAGACATCCATTTCCATCGTCACGAGCGACGGATCGGTTCGCTCGAGCAAGACGTCGTACGGACGCTGGCCATCGATCGGCTTGAGCTCGGTACCATGGTTGTGGTAGCCGATGCTGATCCCGGACTTCTTCGCGATCGCACCCGCATTGTTCAGGATATCGGCCGCCTTCCGGTAGCCATCCAGACCTGACTTCTCGTTCGCAATGTTTGGGCAGACCACATACTGATGCCCAAGCATATGCGCCTCATCGAGCACCTCCGGAAGTTCATCGCGGATGCGCTCCATCGCGAT
>JBDTAW010000148.1:0-5542 GCA_039924445.1 Gemmatimonadaceae bacterium | reverse complement strand
TCGTCTCTAAACTCATTTTGATACTATAAACCTAACGGATCATGGCCCGGATTGCGCCGATCACCGCCTCCGGTGCCTCCTCAGGGACCACGTGGCCACAGTCCTCGATGACCGTCAGGACCGCGTTCGGGAGTACTTCGGCGTAGCGCTGCACCCACCTGCGAACCACCAGATTGTCACGCCCGCCATCCATGATCGCGACCGGCACCGAGATCTCGCCAAAGCCCCGGTCGGAACCGGCGCTCCACTCGAAATAGTGCAGCAAATTCGACATTGCCGCGACAAACGTCGGAAACTGGCTCGGCGCCCAGTACTCGTCGATATCCCGGCTGGTCGGTCGGTAGAGCGATCCGTATGCCGCGGCAAAAACCAGCTGTATCATCCAGCGCCGGATCAGATGCGGCAATAGCGGCATCAGGAACTGAGGCGTGAGCGACCTGAGGACACGAACATCCAGCTCCGTCCCAGATCCAGCTGGCGCCAGAAGCACAAGCGCACTCACGCGTTCGGGCGCGAGCACGGCAACGCGAGCGCAGATCGGGCCACCCATCGAATGTCCCACGAGCACGCAACGCGAGACGCCGAGCTCGTCCATCGACTTGATAACACACTCCGCCAGCGAGTCGAGCGTGTAAGGCTCGCGCACTGTTGGTTTACTGGACAGTCCGTGACCGGGCAGATCGATTGCGACGGCTCGCATCCCGAGCTCAGCTATCAAGGGCATGAGTCTGCGGAAGGAGTACACAGAACACGCCCAGCCGTGTACACAAAGGACGACACTGGCCTCCGCAGGATTACCGCATTCAATCGCGCGAATGTTCAGCGCCAAGGCGGATACGGTTATCGGAAGAAAGCTGCGTCTGAAGCGCGCATCACCCGCCGGGAACATTTCTTCCGGCGGGATGCGTCCGGGAATCAGACCGGTTTGATTTGCCAACCCAGCAGACGAGCGATCAGTCCGATTCTGAACGTCACGTCACTCCAGCGTGCGTCTCCCTCGAGGTCCGATTCGAGTGGAAACTTGGGCCACGCATATGGATTAAGCGTACCGGGGATCATCGTACCCTTGTTGTGAGGACGCCACACGCGATCACGCCCGCAATCATCGACGAAGCGCTCGAACAATTTGAGCCATGTCTCGTTCCGCTTCAGGAAGCCAAGCCGAGCCATGATTTCGAGCCACGTCAGCGCGAACGGAATGTCGGATTCGACCACATTCTTGTTGTGGAGCTGGTCGCCCATCACCAGGTGCGGCTGCGCGATGATTTCCTTGCCATACATCTGCACCGCTTCCTGCGTGGGCTTTGGCAGCGACAGATATGCATAGAGTCGCTCCATCTCCGGATAGTGTTCACTCCGGAAAATCGGCATCTGTGAAACGGTCATTAGCACGTAGATCGACGGCGGAGACGCATGTTCTGCCAATACGTGTCGATTCCCGATGCGCACCCACGGCTTCTCCGCGAGCGGAGAATCCAGAAATGCGTCGATGCGTTCTACTGCTCGCCGTGCCGCGCCGCGAAGACGTGGATCTGATTCGTAGCCGGCGTGGGCGAGCGCGGCAGACGACGCTTCGCGCAATATCTGCCGACCGCGCAACGCGATGTCGGGTCGCTTCGCCCCCGCACGCAATTCGTACAGATAGTGGGGGTCGGTATCTTCGGAGAGAAGTCGGAACAGCGGCCTGCGAGCCTGCGCGAGCGGCGGAGAATCGCGATGCCATCCGTATTCGAGCAGCCGCTCTACGGCCGGGATCGTTCCAAGGCCGGTTATGCCCCCCTTGCCCGCCTTGGGGAGAGAAAGCATTCGACCGTCCCACGTACCATCCAGCGATTGCGATACCGCAATCTGCAGCGCGTACGGCGACGCGAGCGCAAGGGTCTCCAGTTCCGGGCTGGTTGGTAGCTGTGCAACGTCTACAATTGACCGATATTGAATCGGCGGCGCTGCATGGTCCAGCAACCAGTTGAGCGGAAACTCAAGAGTTCGTTCGCTGGACTCTGGCGAAGTAGCTTCGGCTTCCTGGGCGGCGGACGTCGGCTCGGCCATACGCGTTCACGATTTTAGGTTTGTGGTCGTGGTTCAACCGGTCGTTTCTGCCCGAAAAGTCCGAAAGAATTCACGCCTTTGTGCTGGCGGCCAGCTGGTGCCGTATTATTGGCCTCAAATCTCCAGATTCATCCCGCGCGGCAATAATAGCGCCTTTTTTGGCAAATACTAGGGGGTAGTAGCCTATCTCGTTACCTGACAATGACTTACGCGATTATTGAGATGTGACTGACCCTTCTAAAGCCCCGAGTGTGTAGCTGCTGCCCGGATTCCACAGGATCCAGCTGTAAAAACCGTTGTCGTAACCAGCCCTTATCTGAGCACGAACCTGTTCGACGCCATACGCTGGCGGTCCGAGCGTGAAGTCCTGGTACCACGGGACAACTTTCGCAACACCACTGATGCCCGCGCTTCGCCTTTTCACATCCTTGAGGGCGCGATCGATCGTCGCATAAGGGCGAGCATTGGGATTGCTTAGTCCATACGTGCCTGGCGCAAAATGGGACGGATAAACCATCGGCAGGACTTCGTCAGCGCGATCCACGAACATTTCCCATCGTTGACCGATTCCCATATCCGTGGTGTCCGTCGCAGTCAATCCGAACACGTCGATAGTCATCGGCATGCCAGTGGATTTGAGCGAATCACGAACTACGCCCAGCTGGTCTCGAATGACCTGAGCACGGGTGCGACCGTGCTCAAGCGGAAACGTCGCTTCGCGGATCAACCGCTGGTCATCAGGGAAGCGCACATAATCGAACTGCACTGCGCTGAATCCGACTGCGTGCGCTTCACGCGCGAGGTCGATTGCGTACTGCCAAACCGCAGGCTGCGTTGGATCGAGCCACGGATGCCCACTCCTGTCCAGCCACGGCTTACCATCCTGGCGACGCTTGATCGCCCATTCCAGTTTCTTGCCAGCTAGTAGCGGATCCTTCGCAACGACTATGCGGGCAATCGGGTAGACGTGCAGCACACGCATGGAATCGAGCAACGCGGTGAGTCGTCGCGTCGACATCGGCCGGTTCGTATCCGCACCGATCGCTGCTGCGAGTGGTACTCGTGACTTGTACAGAACGAGACCACGATCGTCCTTCACATCGATTACCAGAGTATTTATCTCTGTGCGTTCAGCGACAGCGATCAATTTCCAGATCTTGGTGCCGATCGCAGCCCATCGATTTACATACAGTCCGCGCAAAGTATCCGGGCGCGAGACGTAAGTTCCTGGCGGCAACACCGAATCGGTTGGCGCGTCGACGATCGCCGGTGCAACTCGATGCAAGGATGATGCGGCGGCTACCGACGGCCTGGCACTGTCGCCGCATGCGGCGAGCGCCAGCACCAAAGAGAGTACACACACAACTGAAACTCTGCGTGTGATCGACGTTCTGAATTCTCGTTCCACCCGCGCGGTCAGCGAGTCAACGGCGCAGCAGCGCCACTCAGTGATCACGTCGTAGGACTCTCGCCATTTCATCCTGCGCGTACAGCACGGCGTCAACTTCCTTGCCGATTGCGACAGCCTGTTCCGCTACCTGAGTCACGCTGTCGTACGACCTTGTCCCCGTGGATAACCGCCCGACGTCCATGCGAAGCTGACGCATCGCCGAGATGGCGCGATTCAGCTTTTCATCGGCAGCGGCTCGACGAGTCCGCATTTCGCGCAACGATACGCGCTGACGACGAAGCTGCACGAGACGTCGCACACGTCCTTCGCTGGCCTCTTCCTCAAGTGGATTTGCTTCCGCCTCGAGTTCGTTGATCTCGCGCTCTATCGCCTCACCCATTCCGGGCACGTTGGCGCGATCCATGTTGTCGATCGCTGTGGCAAGCTGCTCGATCCGGACGTACAGTGAATCGGCCGACGACGCAACATCCGGCACCAAGCGGCGCTCTTCGTCAGGAAGTGTGTTCATCATTCGCTGTATGTCGCCTCGTGCCGATGCGGCCTCCTGCAGGGCCGGGAATCGCGCCGCGACTTCAGGAGAGATCGGATGATCGAATCCCGTGAGGCCCTGCGTTACTCCGTTCTGCATGGTGCCCGGCATCGGAGAAAAGCTCGTCAGACCGCTGCCGTCGCGCAGCCGCGCGCGCAGTCGCTCGCGCGCGATCTCCCTCTTGTGAGGATCGAACAGCGCGCGCGCGTCATCGATGCGCTCGTTTACCACGTCCGCGAATAGCGCGTCGCGCGGTTGACGGAAGACGTCGCGCCAGTCGTACCCGCGATTCCACAGCTTGGAATATCCCACGGCGATCGTAGCACCCCAAATCGCATCGATGAAGAAGAACGAGTGATCTCCAAATATTCCGAGCGGAATGAATGCGGCACTCACGGCAAGCCATGTGATGACTTTCTTGCGATACGTTCGCACCGCCGGAGCTTCCCATCGCGCCATCTCGACGCCACGCGACGGATTGTAAACTGGCCGCACAGGAGTCGGGTTGCGCGCCATTGGTGCGCGCTGCGAACCTTCAGGCTGCCGCGGTTGATACGGCGAGCCCGTCGGAATGCCAATCGTCGACTGCGGCCGTCCGTTCAGCGCGTCAACCAGCGCTGTTGCGGTCGGGAATCTCTCGCTCGGTTCCTTCGCCATGCAGCGCATGATTATCGCGGCCAGATCTTCCGGCACGCCCGCTACGCGCTCGCTGATTGGGCGTGGCTGTTCGGTTAGGTGCTTCACGAACATGCCAGGCGTATTCGAAGCTACAAACGGCAAGTCGCCCGATAACATCTGATAGCCGACGATTCCAAGCGAATAGATGTCGCTTCTGCCGTCAACACTGCGATCACCAGCGCACTGTTCCGGCGACATGTACGCCGGAGTTCCGATAGCAAGGCCGGTCGTCGTAAGCCGCGTGTCGTTGCCCTCGCTCACTGCGCGCGCGATACCGAAATCGGTAACCATCGCGCGTCCCGTGTCGGAGTCGAGCAGAATATTATCTGGCTTGATGTCGCGATGCACAACGTTACGCGCATTTGCGTAGGCCAACGCGTCCGCAACTTCACACATGATCCGGCGTACTTCATCGGCGCCCATCGGGCCGTTCTGACGGAGCCGCTGCGCAATCGTGTCACCGTTGACGTAGCCCATGATGAAGAAGACGAGATTATCGGCTTCCTCTACGGTGTAGATAGGAACGATGGACGGATGACTCAGTTGCGCAGATGTTTCGGCCTCCCGCAAAAAACGGGAACGAATGTCCGGGCGATATGCCAGATCAGGCGGAAGCAACTTCACTGCTACGAGTCGCTTCAGGCGGCGATCGCGAGCACGGTAAACAATGCCCATCCCACCACGGCCTATTTCCTTATCCAACTCGTAGTTAGCCTCCAAGACACGACCTAATTGTGCGCGAAGCGCGTCATCAGGCCGGTTTGGCAGACCTTCGGGCTCGGTCATCCGTCAGACCGGCATGCTACCATAAAGAATCCTGCCGTGCTGGCGTGGAACTTGGAGCGCGGAATATGCAATTTAGCGTCATTGGAGCG
>JBDTAW010000147.1:0-2977 GCA_039924445.1 Gemmatimonadaceae bacterium | reverse complement strand
TCTGCTCCGTTTCGGCGAAACGCGGTCCTTCGGAGCTCATGCGGTGGAACGTAGTTCGGGCCCAGCCCGCGGTCTTGTACGTTTGCAACTTCCACGATCCCAGATTCCGCAACGTATCACGCTCAGTCGAGGAGCCGTCTTCGGTACTCGCCGGGAGTGACGGCGAACTCGGTACGAAACGCATTGGAGAAGTGGCTCTGGTCGCTGTAGCCGCATTCCAATGCGACCGCGGCCAACGGCGTCCGCGTTCCGGACAGCATGGCGGCAGCGCGCTGTACCCTGCACTTGCGCAGATAATCGCCGGGGGAATATCCGAAGAACCTTCGAAACGTGCGAGCGAGATATACTGGATGTACATCACACGCACGAGCGATCTCGTTTATGGTCGTCCCTTCGACGCAACACTCGTGCAACAGCTCGCGTGCAACTCGAAGCCACGCTGGACGCGCCTGCGTTCGATCGGTTGCATCATCCTCCGCGAAGCTGCCCATGAGCTCCAGGCAGATCGCCTCTGCGGCAAGCGGCGACGAAGCATTCCAGTGCTGCGTCTCTTTTGCGAGTCGCATAGCGAGACTCATCGCGGTTCTGTGATTGGCATACAGCGACTCGGCACAAAATGACAGCGCAGATTCCATCTCCGCGTATCGCCCAGCACTCACTGCGATCGATACGAAACTCCCGGACACGGTGCCATCCACTCTCCGAAACTTATCCCGATGCGTTGTACCGGGCGGATTGTAGATGACCGCCGGCCTCGTGCAGATAGCATCGGCGCTGCGCGCAGACGTCACGTACTGACCGTCCAACAGCACGATCAGATGCGCGGTCTCGTGCGTGTGGGTTTCGATCTCGAGAGCGGGATCCGCGCGCATGCTGGCGATCGCAAATCCGCGAATATTCCAGTGACCTCGCCGCAAACCAAAGAACTGATCGTGCCCAAGGAACCTGCCGGCGAAGCCGTTGCTAGGCAACATGCCGGGCCAGCGAGGTCGAGTGATGGCGAGGACCAAATCGTATGCTCATCACTCTTGGACACCACCGGCGTTGCAATCGTTGTTCGGACTTCAGGGTCATTAGGTCAGGAACGCACTGAGCCATGGAAATTCCGATGCGGAGCCTTCCATTTCAAGACGGTATCTGTCCCTATCGTTCTCTCACTGCCTGACCCTATTCTTTCGGCCGGGCCGCCATCAATCTGACTGGGTCAAGGTTGTAGCGTCGCAGCACTGCCACAACGCGCGCGCGGAAGTACGCTGCTCATGTGCACATCCAGATATGACGGCGACACTGTCAGTGCATTGGCAAGCGCCGACCACGCGCGCGCAAATGTCGTGTCGCGCGCCGTTGCCTGATCAAGCATTGCGACTGCGTCGGCGATTCCGGCCCCCCGGCGACGGTACAGACAGATTCCCTTCAGATAGAAATGGTATGCCGTCGCATCGCGAGTTACACTTGCCGCAAGCGATCCGGTCCCGGGATCTGACAGCGTAACCTGTAGCTGTCCCGCAGTCGCTCTGGAAATCTCATCCTGTACTGCGAAGATGTCCGTTGTTGCGCGCTCGTAGGAATCGCGCCAGAGCACAGTACCATCGCTCGCCTTCGACAACTCCGCGGTAACACTTATGCGATCGTCATCGCATTCTGCCTCCCCGTCGTCACTCTCGGCACACTCGCGCTTTCGTCATCGACCCGACCGCCTGTCCCTACGGGCGTGCAATCATCCGACTGGCGTGCGACCATTCGGGCATTCGCCGAGTCACACTTGCAGCATACCGCGTGGGGACCGGCGCACGGACGGCGCGACTATGCGATGACGCTTTCGCTTGCGCGTGCAGAGGGTGTTCCCGTGGACGACGACGCGTTGTATGCCGCGGCGTATCTGCACGACCTGGGCGGAATCCCGCCGAACGCGAAGGCCGGCGTGGATCATGGTGATCGTTCGGTTCAGCTTGTTGACAGCATACTTCGCGACGCAGGGTTTCCGATGGAGAAAGCGCTGCTCGTCAAGGAAATCATCGATCATCACCAGTATTACCGCCCGCCGGATACGCTTGCGGTAGCAGTGCTATTTCGGGACGCGGATACCCTGGACTTTCTGGGCGCGATCGACGTTGCGCGGATGCTGTCGTTGACAACGCGCGAGAGTTCGCGCCCGATCTTCCGCACGCCGTGGCGGCCATTCGGCAGAATATGAATAAGATGCCGAGGTTGTTGCAGAGCGCTGCGCCAGTCGGCGGCGGTGATTGGCGCGTCGCCGATATCACGGCTATACTCATCCAACTCACCGGAGCTCACATGAGTATCGATCTTTCCAAACCCACGGCCCGCCGAGGGTTTCTCGGGCGGCTTGCTGCAATCGCCGCCCTCCCACTCGTTGGCTCTGGGTTCACGAGTCCCGCGAGCGACGAGTCGCAAACCCAGTTGCCGTCGCCCGACGATGTATGGCTCCGGACGCTCAACCGCAAACACCGGGTTGCGTTCGACGTCGAGAAACACAAGGACGGGCACGCGCTCGGTCAGGCGAAAGATTATCTGGACGGCTGGCGCAAATCGTTCGGTATAAACGAGAATGAGATCAATCTGGTCATGGCCGTTCGCGGCACCGGAATCCCATTGGTGCTGAACGATGCGCTCTGGCAGAAGTTCCACCTGGGCGAGCAGTACGGCATCACCGACCCGGTGGCGAAATCGCCCGGTACGCGCAATCTCTTCATCGCGCCCAACATCGTTCCCGGTGGCCTCGTTGACGCGGGCTCATCGGTAGAAGCGCTCCAGAAACGGGGTGTACTGTTTCTCGTCTGCCACAACACCGTTGAAGGAGCGGTCGGCAAGCTGTCCAAAGCGGGCTTCGGCACGCCCACCGAAATTCGAGCCGCGATACTCGGCGGCATCCTTCCTGGTGTGCGCGTGGTTCCGGCGATGGTGATCGCATTCACCGAAATGGAAGAACGTGGCGTCGGCTACATCTATGCTGGAT
>JBDTAW010000146.1:0-10977 GCA_039924445.1 Gemmatimonadaceae bacterium | reverse complement strand
CCCCAAGCAACAGCCGATTCGCTCTAGCTGGAAATGCTGGGTTCCAGCTCGTGGAACGTTGGCGTCCATAGCAAATCAGCGATAATTCTTATGGACACTATCTCAACCCCACGCAAACTCGGGGCGCCCGGTGACTATGGGCTACGGCGCGCCAAACCGGATAGAAACGGCTTCAACGGGATTAGCATTTGAACCGGCTCGACTTCGCTGCTGCGCCAGACATATCCGACCTACACCATCAGCCTACGGATTGATCGGGAACGGCGCGTTCCTGAACACTTCAGCCTCGGTCTTGTACCGACCCGTCTGAGCTGGTTGCATCTGCGTTGGTCGCTTGCTCGTCGATGGCAACGCTGCCGCTGGCGAAGCCGCTGACGGAACCGTCGCGACTACAGCGGTCGGTGCAACCGGCTGTGTCACCGCCTGCGGGACCTCGGCGGGCGGCGGAGGAAGCAGTGTCTCATGCGAAACGAGCTGCACGCGCGAAGCAGCTTCGGCGCGCCGCGCTTCCGGCGATTGCTCAACAGAAGAAATCACGTCGCGACGCCCACTACTGTTCGGCGCGAGTGTCAGCGCCGAACCAGAATTCGATGAAGCCGCCTGGAGGTCCTGGGCCAGATCCGCAGATGGTCCGGCTGGTTTGCTGCAAGCCACCATACCGCCAGCAACCGCCAGTGATAGCCCTGCAACTCCGGATAGCCAGGTCATGTGGTGCTTCATCACAACTTCCTCCGCGGGGAAACGTGCCTCGTAAACCTACTCTATAGATACACAGCCGTTGGCACTTTGAGCCGTCACAATGTAGACGGTCCTTCGTGCGAAAGTTTTACTCGTCGGAAAGGCTCGAATTTCCGGCCCGTGCCCGTTTCCTGCACTGTATAGGAGTACTATTCCGTACAGAGAGGTTTTTGAAGCGTGGACACGTTCCTTGGTGTTGCACTCACAGATGTCGCGACTGGCTTGCCGAACATCCCCTATTTCAGAATCATCCAGAATTGGGAGGAGCGGCGCGCCCGTCGCCGGAAGACGCTCGTTCGGGTAATCCGCGTCGCGGTCAGCGGCGGCGCCGAAGCCGCGCGCCGAGCACTGCTCTGGCGCCTGTGCCAGGAACTGCGCACCTCGGATCTCATCGCGTCGGAGGGGCGAGACACGTTCCACATCCTTCTCACGACTCCCGATGCAGAAAATGCGGCGGTGATAGCTGAGCGTGTGGAGCATCTCGGCGCAATTCTCGAAGATGGCTCCTCGACGGCCGAGCAACCTCTGGTAATCAGGACGGAGATCGAACCACCCACGGAGCAGATAGCCGACAAGGGACCGTGTGATCCATGCGAAGAACACGAACTGGTGAAACCGCCAAGCGATGATGCACCCTGGCGGTGGGGGTAACCGCTAACCGCTACCCCAGCATCGCACCCGCATGCAGCGCCGAATTTCGTTCCGCTCGGCGGCGCGATTTCATCCTGGTGCCGCACGTTTCCATTTCGCACCAGCGACGCAGTCCGTTGCGACTCCGATCGACGTAATACCGTCCACAACTTTCGCCGCCGCAACGCCTTAAACGAGAAACATCGTCGGATGTGGCGAGCGTCGCAGCGGCGTGCGCTACAGCCCAAAGCGGCGACTCGAGTGCCGTGTCGGCGCGAGGCCAGCCGAGTGCAAAGCTGCCGTCGTCATTCCGGATGATCGCCGACTCAGCGAGCGAATTGCTCAGCCAGCGATCGTTGAGTTCGGCAATCTCAGCGTCCGCGGTCCGATGCTGTGAGATCTGAAAGAAGAGTCGCTCCAGAAGGCCGCGCAACGCCACGGCATCGGAGAGCACCCGCACGGACCGAGCGGGATACTCCTCGCTCAACGCGTGCAACGCGCCCACAGTACGTCGACTGATGAGATGGGCGCCTTCGGCCCATTCGAGCATGCGGCCATAGCTGGCGAAGCTGTCGAGGCCGCCTTCGACCCAGTCGGCTGTATTGACGAAGTCCACACTCCCGTCACCGGCGACATACCGGTACGGAGTGGTCGGGTCCATCTGCCGAAAAGCTATCGCGACTCCCATGTGCAAGAATCTAGTAAATTCCCCCCTGCACCGGTATATACCGTTTTACGGGTGACAATTTGCGCCATATCTTGCTCCTGTTTACCGTGTTTTACAGGAGCAGGATAACTCATTGAATTCGCCCACCGATCTGAGGCTTCACTTCACCGGACTGGAGCTTCACATCGACCCGTTGTCTGAGTCCGTCGACATGCTTGGGAGACCGGCTGACCGCGAATCCGGGACGTTCAGCGCACCGCGTCACTTGGCGCCAGGGACAGCGGCCATATTTAAGAGTGCGTCGAGTCTCCAATCCTGTACTGAAGATGATATCCCGAAACCCCAACTCTCATTTCGCCCGCCGAGTCGGCCAGATCGCCGTTGCATTCGCCCTGATGGCCGTTGCCCGACCGGCGCTGGCTCAGGCGGACGAAGGCATCGCAGTGGGTGTAGCGGCACCGTCGGTTATTGTGACCAACGATGCCGGCAAGTCGGTCACCGTCACGCCTACCCTCGGCCGTCCGATGTTGATCGAATTCTGGGCGACCTGGTGCGAGTTCTGTGAACGGCTCGAGCCGACGATGAAAACCGTTTACGGCAAATACGGCAGCAAGGTTCAGTTCGCCGCGATAGCGGTCAACGTGAACCAGACACCGCGCCGAGTTGCGAAGCACGTGAAGGACCGCGCGCTCAAGTACCCGGTGTACTACGATGAATCCGGCAAGGCGGTTTCCGCGTACGACGTTGCAGCAACGTCGTTCGTTGTGATCATCGGCAAGGATGGAAAGGTCGCATATACGGGCGTCGGCGACAAACAGGATCTCGACGCAGCGATCAAAAAAGTCTTGTAGTGATGGCGGACCGATAACACTTCATAAGCGAGTTGATAACGATGTTGAGAATCATGAAGTTCCCAGTTGCAGTTGCAGTTGCAGTTGCAGGTGCAGTTGCAATGCTTGTTGCGCCACTCTGCTTGCAGGCGCAGCAATCGACGCCCCCGAGTTCCACCGCGGCTCAAGCGGCCATGGCGGGGGCGGAGATGTCCGCCGCGCCTGACATCGGTGCCATCGCACCCGACTTTACTGCGAAGGGTGCCAGCATGGCCGGAACGCACGACGTGTCGCTGAAGGCGCTGCGTGGCCAGGTTGTGGTGCTCGCCTTCTATCCGCTGGATCGGTCGAGCGGTTGCACACACGAGATGGAAAAATTCCGTGATGAGTTCTCCACGATCTTCGGAAGTGGCGCAACGGTCCTTCCGATTTCGGAAGACAGCGTCGCATCTCATGTAGGATGGGCGCGCGACGCGAAGTTCCCGTTCACGCTAGTGAGCGACACGAAGGGTGAGATCGCGGGTCAGTACGGCTCTATGATGCCGGGTCGTCCGTACGCGAGTCGCACGGTCTTCGTCATCGGCAAGGACGGCAAAGTGGCGTACCGCAACATGAAGTTCGGCGCGCTTGATCAGCACGCGTACGATGCGCTGACTGCGGCGGTCGCGAAGGCCAAGGCAGAGTAGCAACAGTTTTGCGGACGATTTCCTAACACATGGATCTGTCCCAGATCGGGATGCAGCTGTCGCAGAGTCCTGCGACAGCCATCCCGTTGTTGTTTTTCACCGGCGTCCTCACCAGCCTGACGCCGTGCATCTATCCAATGATTCCAATCACCGCTGCGATAGTCGGCGGTCAGTCGGTCGGTCGCAGCACTCGGCGCGGCGTCGCATTGACGCTGACGTATGTGTTTGGACTGTCGCTGGTGTATGCGCTGTTGGGATTGATCGCGGGATTGACGCGCACTCTGTTCGGCACGATCAGCGCGAATCCGTGGTCATTGATCATCACGGGCAACCTGTTGCTGCTGTTCGGTCTGTGGATGCTCGATGCGATCCCAATTCGTATTCCAGCAGCGTTGCTCGGCCGCGGTCGTACGGATTCCGTGACATCGATTGGCAGTGCCTTCGTGCTCGGCTGCGCATCCGGACTGGTGGCCGCCCCGTGCTCGGCGCCGGTGCTGGCGGCGGTTCTCACGTGGGTCGCGGTCACGAAGAGCGCGGTACTCGGATTTATCTATCTGTTCGTGTTCTCGATTGGCATGTGCGCGGTTCTCATCATTGTCGGGATATTTGGTGCGACGGCTGCGCGGTTGCCACGATCGGGAACGTGGATGGTGTGGGTGAAGCGGGTTCTGGCCTTAGTGATGATCGGCGCGGCGGAGTACTACTTCGTGCATGCTGGATTGACGATGTAAGGGCGGGATGCCTGCATCGGCGGGATAACTTCGTCCCCTCAAAAACGCGGCGCCGACAGGTGCTTCGGTGGATTGAATGCTACATGCCCCTTTGTGTCATACGGCACGTCGCTCGGGGCGCCACCATTTGGCCAGTCACTCTTGATCCCGCGCGAATTCGGGCGCGAATGCGACACTATGTAAGCCGCGACATCATACGCCTGTTGATCGGTCAGTACGCCAGCGGAATCGAATGGCATGTTGTGTCTGATGAACGATGCAGCACGCTCGACCCGCGCCAGCGATGCGCCGATAGCGTACGAATGTGGTCCCCAGACAGCTGTAGCAGGTGGTATCCCCGCGCCATTCGCGCCGTGACAGCGCGCACAACTCGCAGTAAAGATCGCAACGCCGCGGACAGTGTCGCCGGTTAGCGGCGGCATCGTCGGAAGTCCCTCACCTGGAACATGCGCACCAACCGCGATTCCGCGCGACACTAATGCAAGATATGTCACGATGTCGTGCATATCCTTGCTGTCGTCCGGAACATCACGACCCGCCAGGCTACGACGGAAGCAGTTGTTGACGCGATCCTGGATTGTGAGCACTCGCCCATCCCGCGCACTGTAAGCTGGGTAGCGCGCGTAAACGCCAGTCAGCGGCATCGCGTTTGGTCGACGGCCGTTGTCAAGGTGACAACTGAAACAGCGCAGGCCGTTGCCAACGTAGTTCGGAAGACTGTCGCGAGTTGCAGCGAGAATCGCGAACCCGCGCTTCGCCGCGACTCCTTCGGGCCCTTCCGGGAATATTACGGTATCGGAAGCAGCGTTCGCGCGTATTGCTTTCGAGTCAACGGTTGCGACGCGCGCAGCATCGCTGGCGCGCGGTATCGCAACTTTTCCTTCCTTGCAGCCTCCGCTCGCTACAACGACCAGGGCCACGATCGCAAACCGCTTCATCGGCACTCTCCCTAATTTCGAAACTCAGGGCGACTCGGGCAGTGCAAATGCCAACACGTAATCGCCGACGCCGAACAGGTCGCCACCACCGGCGGTAACTACAACATATTGCCGTTTGTTGCGCCCACTAACGTACGTCATCGGCGTCGATCGCGCACCCGCAGGCAACCGGGCGCGCCAGAGTTCCTTGCCGGTTGCCACTTCGTAGGCGCGGAGTGCTCGATCCAGTGTACCAGCCTGAAAGACGATTCCACCGGCCGTTGCGACGGGGCCGCCGAGTGAGAGACCACCCCAGTTTTCGTGCCCGGGGCCCCCGGTGGGCCAGCTGCCGAGCGGCACTTCCCAGCGTTTCTGGCCGGTGGACATATCCAGCGCGGTCAGTGTTCCGAACGGTGGTTTGACACACGGAACGGAGTCCGGTGCAAACAGGATCCGTCGCCGCATCACGTACGGCGTCCCACGCATGCGGGTGTATTCGTAACCCAGTCTATTGTCCGACTCGCTGATTCCATTTTTGCTGAAATCAGCTGAATCGATGAGCTGTACGATCGCCGCAATGCGATTCTCGGGGACGATCACGGTATTCGTCTGTGGATCGAACGCGACGCCGCCCCACGCCGCTCCGCCGACGTTCGATGGACGCTGCAGCGTTCCGCGAAGACTCGGCGGCGTATATACACCGTCGTTGCGCAGCGGCCGGGTCATCGCTCGGCACGCCGCGAGCGTTGCTGGAGAGTCGCCCCAGATGTCCGTTGAATCGATCCCCTGCGGACTGAGCGGCGGGATTACAGTATTGAACGGTTGCGTCGGCCAGCTCTCCTCACCGGGGACGTCGCTCTGTGGTACCGGGCGCTCCTCAACAGGGAACACAGGTTTACCGGTATCTCTGTCCAGCACGAATAACTGACCCGTCTTAGTTGCTTCCATTACTACATCGTGCTTGCGACCATCCTTGTTGATCGTCACGAGTGCAGGGGGCGACGCGTTGTCGTAGTCCCACAGATCATGGTGCACGGTCTGAAACTCCCAAACGACCTTGCCCGTGGAACCGCGCAATGCAACGACGGAATTGGCGTAGCGATTGTCGCCGATGCGTTCACCGCCGTAGTAATCCGGACTCGGGCTCGTGGTTGGCAGAAAGACAAGATCACGCGCTGAATCCACCGCCATGACCGACCAGACATTCGCGGCGCCAGTGTTGTGACCGTTCGGACCGCCCCAGCTAGCGTAATGCGGGTCAGTTGGGTCCTGCGTCACCGGATCGAATGACCAGCGTAGTGCACCAGTACGCGCATCAAACGCACGCACTTCGCCGCTGGGTTTGTTTGCGCGGCCGTTGTCACCGATGCTTGAACCGATTACGACGAGTCCGTCTATGATTACGGGCGGCGACGTTTCGACATACTCTGCCTCGGTAGTGAGTGGCGGGTTGCGCAGATTCTCTTTCAGATCGATGGATCCGTGCACGCCAAAATCATCACATTGCCTTCCAGTGCGTCCGTCGAGTGCCATGAGCCGCGCGTCTACGGTACCAACGAATATGCGCATGGCGCACGGTGCACCACTCTTCGCGGTCGGGTCATTCCACGCGGTGACGCCGCGACTTGCGAAATCACCGGCGTGAATTGCGCGATCTACGTGTGCGTCGAATCTCCACATCTCCGTACCCGTCGCGGGATTGAGTGCGATGACCCGTCCAAGCGGCGTGTTGAGATACATCATGCCATCGACGACTATTGGAGTCGATTCGAATCGCGCGCGATCAGCATCACGTGTCGCGGCAAGATCCGGACGCGTTTCACCCGTGCGGTATGTCCACGCGAGTGTGAGAGACTTTACATTCTGTGTATTTATCTGCGCGGCCGGCGAAAATCGACCGCCGCCAGCGTCGAAGCCGTACATCGGCCAGTCCACCGCACCGGATGGCGTGGACTGTGTGTCTGCAGGCTGGATGCCGGTTGCGCATGCCGCCAGGAGCAGCATCGACGCGACTGGGGCAGTGAGGGCGATCTGCTGGTAGCGTTTATGCATGGCGAGTGAAGATCGTTGTATCATGCAGGTTGAGTCACAAGGCCGGCTGACCTGGTTTCCAACACTAATAGTACCCGTCATTCCCGTGAAAGCGGGAATCCATTTTCTGCCATACCCAATGCCTGCACCAAAACTCTCCCACCGGCGCCTCGGCGGCCAGCTCGACGTCTCAGCACTCGGACTCGGCTGCATGGGGATGTCCGATTTTTACGGACCGACACATGATGGCGACTCGATCGCCACCATACAGCGCGCGCTGGACCTTGGCGTCACGCTGCTCGACACCGCGGACATGTACGGGCCGCACACGAACGAAGAGCTCGTCGGACGTGCGATAAAGGGGCGTCGAGACACCGTCGTCATTGCTACAAAGTTCGGGATCATGCGGGACCCTGCGGATCCGACAAAGCGGGGCGTGAATGGTCGACCGGAGTACGTCCGCGCCTCATGCGAAGGGTCGCTCAAACGACTCGGCATCGAAGTCATCGATCTGTATTATCAACACCGCGTCGATCTCAATACCCCGATCGAGGAAACCGTGGGCGCGATGGCAGATCTGGTTCGCGAGGGGAAGATCAGGCATATCGGGCTCTCGGAGGCAAACGGCGATACGCTGCGTAGAGCGTGTTCAGTGCATCATGTCACGGCACTTCAGACGGAATATTCGCTCTGGTCGCGTGATCCTGAAGATGGCGTGCTTCAGACCTGTCGAGAGTTGGGGATCGGGTTCGTCGCCTACAGCCCGTTGGGACGCGGATTTCTCACGGGCGCGATCAAGAGCGTTGACGATCTCGCGCCAGATGACTTCCGCCGCACCAATCCGAGGTTTGTCGGCGATAATTTCCAGCGGAACATGGACCTCGTGACGCGCGTGAAGGAAATCGCGTCGGAAAAGGGCTGCACCGCATCACAGCTCGCGCTGGCGTGGGTACTCGCTCAGGGCGACGACATCGTTCCGATTCCCGGTACGACGAAGATGAAGCATCTTGAGACCAACATCGCGGCTCTCGACGTGCAGCTTTCGGCAGACGATCTCCGTCGAATCGACGAAGTGGCTCCGAAGGGGGTCGCTGCGGGCGGTCGCTACACGGATGCCGGTTTGAAGACGGTTCAGCAGTAGCGACAGACGTCCCGGTGTTCCCTCCCGGGACCGAATGTGATAATGTTTGTCACCGTGCCGGCCCGATTTGAGCCGGCACGCGGCGCTTTTGCGTATCATGGATTGGTGATGACGGCCCGCGATATCCGTACCTCAACGCGAGTGAGCACAAATTGAAGATCGTGAACCGAGCACCACTTCTCGCCATCGCCGCGCTTATCTGCGCGCCGGTCATCGCCGCCTCAGCGCAGACAACTAAAACCAACAGTGCAGGGACGACACTTGCGCTGATGCCAGTGCCGTCAAGTCTTGTGCTGCGCACCGGTTCCCTGACGCTCGATTCCACATTTCATGTTGCAGTGGTGCATCACACGGATGCAAGGCTGCAGCGTGCCATTGCGCGAATGATTCCGAGACTCGAGTATCGCACGGGGATACCGATGTCCCATGTTGTCGGAAAGGACTCTGCGGGCGCCACGTTGATCATCGATTGTGATGCGGCTGGCGAGGCCGTGCAGGGTTTCGATGAAGACGAATCGTATTCTATTGAAAGCGGCGCGTCGTCGATTACATTGCACGCCGCGACTACCGTCGGCGTGATCCGCGGATTGGAAACAGTTCTGCAGCTCGTCGATGCAGATTCAGCGCGCTATTTCATTCCGGCAGTCAGCATCAATGACACACCGCGTTTCCGTTGGCGCGGGTTGCTGGTGGATGTGAGTCGGCACTTCGAGCCGGTATCGGCCATCGAGCGCACGCTGGACGGGATGTCCGCAGTCAAGTTGAACGTCCTGCATTGGCACCTGTCAGACGATCAGGGCATTCGGGTGGAGAGCAAGCGCTATCCAAAGCTTCAGAAACTCGCATCTGACAGCATGTACTACACCCAGGCGCAGATACGTGACGTGATAGCTTACGCGCGCGATCGTGGCATTCGTGTGGTTCCTGAGTTCGACATGCCGGGACATTCCAACGCGTGGTTTGCCGCGTATCCGCAATACGCGAGCGCTGCGGGTCCGTACAGTGTCGGAGATGGTTACATCGGCTACAAGGGCACGTTCGACCCAACGCGCGAGACTGTATATCGATTCATCGATGGATTCATCGGCGAAATGTCGAAACTATTCCCCGACGCTTACTGGCACATTGGCGGCGACGAAGTCGATGCAACGGAGTGGAACGCGAATCCGCGTATCCAGAAGTACATGCGCGCCCATAACCTTGCCGACAACGCGGCGTTGCAGGCGTATTTCAACCAGCGCATGTCGCGCATTCTCACGAAATATCACAAGCGGATGATCGGTTGGGACGAGATCCTGCATCCCGGGCTGCCAACTACCACAGTAATTCAGTCGTGGCGTGGTACGCAATATCTCGCGCAGGCCGCGCAGAAAGGATTCAGTGGAATTCTGTCGGCGCCATACTATCTGGACGCGATGCGATCGTCGGAATATCTCTATGGCGCCGATCCGCTGCTGGCCGACAGTACTCTCACAGCCGCAGAGACAGCGCGGGTTCTGGGTGGCGAAGCGACGATGTGGGCGGAGCTCGTGCAGGATGGCACGATCGATTCGCGCATCTGGCCGAGGCTCGCTGCCGTAGCGGAACGATTCTGGTCGCCGAGGAGTGTTACGGACGTTGGTGACATGTATCGCAGACTTGCTGTTGAAAGTGTACGACTTGAACAGCTTGGACTGGGACAGGAAACACACACATCGAGATTCCTGCGCAGGATCGTGAATGGTCCCGATATCGGACCTCTCGCGGAACTGTTGCGATTCGCGGAGCCCGCAAATCTTGGTCAGCGTATGGGGCGCGAACGTGTGCGACAGGCTACGCCGCTGGTACGAATGGCAGACGCCGCGCGCCCGGATCCGCCGGGCCGGTGGCGCATGATGCAACTCGTGCAGGCCGTCGGTTCGTCAGCAACGATGAACGTTGCCGTCCACGACACGCTGCAGCGCTGGTTCACCGAATGGCGTGATCTTGCACCACAGGTGCATGCAATTGCCGGACGCTCGCCACTCGTGCAGGGTGCAATACCGGCAGCCGACGCGCTTGCGAGGGTGAGCGCGATCGGACTCGAGGCGCTTGAATCACGGAGAAGCGGCATCCCGCTCGCGAAGAGCTGGACAGATTCAGCGATCGTCACGTTGAAGGTAGCGGACCAACCGCAGGGCGTGTTGCATCTGGTGGTGGTGCCGGCTGTACTGCAGTTGCTGGTTCCGTAACGGAATGTCGTCGATCCGCACGGCGAGCCTGTCTGGTCCGCACCGCCCTCGGCCTCGGCGCAGCTGGGACGCGGTTCGGGGGTAGTCCCGGAGCGTCAACGAGCGCGGTTCAGAGGCACCAGCGCGGGCTGGAGCAGCTGTCCGGAAATGGGACGGCCAATCCCGGATTCGGACACTCAAGCATCTCGCCACGATCGCTGAAACAGCGTTAAGTCCTTGCAGCGCAACATGATAGCGCGTGCTACCCGATTGGCACGCTTGTTCCCTTAGGGCGGGTATGATTTCGGGGGAACGGAACGCCAATGCTTGAGTCGCTCAAGCGCGAAATTGGCCGCGCTGGACGGTCTCTCGCACGTAGCCCTGGCTTCACGTTGATAGTCGTCGTGACGCTCGCAC
>JBDTAW010000145.1:0-16545 GCA_039924445.1 Gemmatimonadaceae bacterium | reverse complement strand
CCACTCGAGCGCTGCGGCAAGCTGCGTTGCGTCGGCGGCACGGAGCGGATGCAACCGAAGTACCCGAAGCGCCTGTTCGCGGACGGCGTCACCGGGCTGAACCTCGAACCAGCTTGCCCTCAACGTAGTCAACAGGCCACGCGCCTGTGCCTCGTCGGTCGCAGTGAGCTGACCATCGCGGTGCAGCCGCGCAATTGCAGAGGCGCACTCGATCGAGGACGCCCACCAGACCACCAGCTCCGGATCCTGGGTATGGAGCTCACGGGCCTGGGCGGTACGTGGTTGATCAAGAACCAGCGTTACCAACGCTGAGGAGTCCCAGAACCTCACCAGCCCTCAGCTCGCTCGTCCAGCAGCGCAGAAAGCGAGCGTCCCTCGGCATCCCGCGGGCGCGGCTCAGCCCAGAAGTTTATGGGAAGAGGAGCGGTGGCGGGCCGGATCCGGCCGCTACGTATGAGAGCGTCGCGCCGGCTGTCGTCCGAAACGCCTCCGCCAATCGGAGCCAGCCGGGCGATGACTCGGCCGCGATCCGTGATCAGCACATCATCGCCCTGACGAACGATATCAAGATAGGCGCTGAGCCGCGCCTTCAATTCGGATATTGAGGTCGTTGCCATATGACCAATCTAGTCATCTGGCTGAATCGGGGCAAGATAAGGCGCTGGAGCGGATTTCAAAGCCACACAAAAAATTTGGAAACGCAACGCGAACTGGAGCGTCGTGTTAATTGGCTCGCGTCAACATGACGATACTCAGGACTGGGCTCAGGCGCCCAAGCTTCAAAAGCTCCTTTCGATTCGCTCGAATGAGCAACTGCAAGCTAACAGTCACGGGGAGATACGCCATGAAGACCGTTTCCTTCCTTTCCATCAGTACTCTTGTTGCAATGGCGGCGGCGAGCTTCGCCTCCGCCCAGACGGCGACCCAGACCGTCACGTTTCAGGTCTCCGCGATCAACCAGATCGCTGTCACGGGCGCGCCTTCACTCGTGATCAACACGGCCGTCGCCGGCAGCCCACTGACCTCAGCGACGTCAGCAGGCAATACCTGGTCGGTCACCACCAACCAGTCCGGTGCCTCGATCACCGCGAGCATCCCATCAGCGATGCCGGCCGGCCTGACACTCTCAGCGAATCTCGTCGCCCCCGCGGGCGCAACAAGCACGGGCCTTACCGCTCTCGGTACTACTGCCGTGAACGTTGTGACCGGGATCACCAAGCTTAGCGCGGCGAGCCTGGGGCTCACATACCAGCTGGACGCAACGGCCGCGGCTGGTGTGGTCGCCTCGGGCACTCGCGTGGTGACATACACGATCACCGGTGGAGTATGAGTTGATGACCGCGACGGCGCGCCGAATCCGGTGCGCCGTCGCGGTCACCGGCCTGTTGGTGGTGGTCGCGGAAGCGCAGGCACAGATCACCGTGTCCGGCTCTCCAAGCACTATGAAAATATCAGCGGCAACCGCGGGGTCGGCCCCGCTTGCCGTGACCAGAGCCGGCACCAAGTACACTGTCCAGCAGCCAACCTCCGGACACTACACGGTTACAGCGAACATCAATGCCCCGATGCCGGCCGGAGTCACGCTCACGATCGCGCTCGCGACGTCCAGCGGTGCCAGCAGCGGCACAGTCACGCTCGGCACCACCCCGCAAAACGTCGTTACCGGTATCGCCACTAAGGTGACCAACCGGGCGATTACCTACACACTCAACGCCACGGCATCGGCCGGCGTCGTACCGATCCAGACAAGGAGCGTCACGCTGACGCTCATCAACACACCGTAGCGATCCACTTGCCACGCCGAGTAATTGCTATGACACCTCACCCTCGCTCCACGAAAGTCGTCGTCGTCGCGTTGCTCGCCTGCCTCATCCCTGTGGCGGCACACTCGCAGATCTCCGTGCTGAGCAGTACCGTCGAGGAAAAGATCGCGGTGCCTGGAGAGATGTACACGGGAAGCATCACAATCTCGAACGCGAGCACGCGGCCCCAGGTCGCACGCATCTACCAGACGGACTACCGTTTCGCTGCTGACGGCACCGCGCACTACGATGACCCCGGCTCGTCTCCTCGCTCGAACGCCTCATGGGTCAAGCCGCAGGCCAATCGGATCGTCGTGCCGCCCAGCTCGCAGGTCGTCGTCCCTTACTCCGTCTCGGTACCGTCCGCCGACACACTGCGCGGCACCTACTGGAGCCTCATTATGGTAGAGGGCGCCGCAGTTGAGCCTCCCGCGACCACTTCAGGTACGGCCAAGCAGGCGATCACCGTCGGCGCCGTTATCCGCTACGCTATCCAGCTGGCCACGCATATCCAGAACTCCGGCACCCGCACGGTGCAGTTCACCGCGCCGAACGCCGCGAGGACCGCCGCGCGAGCAGCGGTCCTCGACGTGGACGTGACCGACAACGGCGAGCGCGCCTTCCGGCCCACGCTCTGGGTCGAGGTCTACGACTCCACAGGTACGCTCCGCGCCAAGGCACGGCAGGTGCGCGGCCTGCTCTACCCCGGCACGTCGCTCCACCAGCACTTCGAGCTCGGCACACTCGCGAGCGGCACGTACAAGGCGGTGATCTTCGCGGACACGGGCGAGGACTCGGTGTTCGCCACGCAATACACGATCAACTTCTGACCGTGCTCGCATGTCGCCCCGGATCCAGCGCTTCGCGCTCATCACCCTCATCACCCTCATCACCCTCATCACCCTCATAGCCTTCGTCCTGATTACGGTGGGCGTCTCGCGCGTCGCGCTCAGAAACGCCGGCAAGCGTACGGACGAGAAGATGTCGGTCTCCAAAGAGAACGTGATGCCAGCTACCGCAGCCGTCACGGTGCGCAAGCCCAGCACCGACGCGCTGACGGACAAAACATCATCCGTCTCCAAAGCAGGTGTGATGCTCAGCACCGTGCCGGTTGCCTCGGTGCACAGCCACGCGATCGTGCGCCGCACTGCCGCATCCGACAGCACGCACGTCGAGGGCGGAAGTCTTGTCACCGCGGTCACCACGGTGCAGAATTCCAGCGCTGACACGCTGACGGATAAAAAAACGTCGGTCTCCAATGAGACCGTGATGGTTGACACCGCGTCGGGCACGCCAGCGCAGGGCGACGGAATCGTGCTCCATGCCGCGAGATCCGACAGCGCCCTCGTCGAGGGCGGAAGTGTCGTCACTGCGGTCTTCACTGTGCGAAATCCCCGCGCCGACACTGCCCGCGTGGTCCCGACGATACTGGTACCGAGCGGATGGTCCATCGTGATGGGGAACATGCCGTTCTCGGTGGCGCCGGGAGTCACGGACACGTGGCTCGTCGGTGTCTCGGTGCCTGCAAGCGCGCCCGCCGGCGGCTACCTCATTCAAGGCTCGCTCCGCGACGTCGGACGCACATCGTCCGATTCCATCCCCGTGCGCGTCGCAGAGCACCGCGCAATCGAGGTGCTTTCGCTCGCGATCCCGGGCTGGGTCGTGGCGGGCGCGCGGTACGAAGCACGCTTCCTCGTACGAAACCGTGGCAACGTATCATCCATGTTCGCCTTCTCCGGCTCGACGAGCCGCGGAACGCGCAGCACGACGGACCCGGATTCGATGATGCTCGCGCCGGGCGCAAGCACAACCGTGACGGTCCGCGTCGCAATGGCCACCACGCTCGCCCGCACCACCGAAGACGTGCTCGAGCTGACGGCCGTGGATCGGGCCGACTCCGACGTCCGCGTGACCACATCGGCCCGCACGACGGTGGTACCATCGAATTCCGCCAGCCGCTTCGCGACGATCCCGGCGATGCTCTCGCTTCGCTCCATCGGCGGCGCGTCCGGTGTCTCGCCCGTGGCGCTTACAAGCGCAGGCATGCTGGCGGACAACAAGACGTCGGTCGACTTGGCGATCCAGGCGCCCGCCGGCCGCCAGACGCCGTTCGGCTTCGGCGAGCGCGACGAATATCGCGCGGATTTCAGGAACGACCGCTTCTCGCTGCGGCTCGGCGATAATCTCTATGGATTTTCGCCACTCACGACGAGCGGCTCGATGGGAACCGGCGCCGGCTTGACTGGCACTCTCGGCGCCTTCTCGGCGGGCGTGTACGGCCAGCACCTCCGCTGGCTTCCCGGCTCGGTCTCCGAAGAGGGCGTGATGCTTGGCACCGCGCCGGACTCCACGCGACAACTCTTCTCGACTTTCCTCGAACGGCGCTCCGGCGGCGGACAGTCCGTGAGCGGCGAGAGCCTGGGCGGCACGTTGCGGCTTTCCGGAGCTGCATCGTTGCAGCTTGAGGCTGCCACGAGCGACAGCAACCACACGAACGGGTTCGCGGAGCGGGCGCGCGTGTCGGGCGCCGCGGGCGACATGCGCTACGACGTCGGCGTGCTGCACGGCGATGCCGATTTCGCGGGAATCGCACGCGGTACCACCGTGCAGGACGGCGTCGTGACCGCGCGGTTGTCAAAGCAGGTTACCATTGCCGCTTCGGGCAGCATACGCGAGTCCAATTTCGCCACACCTTTGCTCGGCATACCGGCTCAGCGCTACACGATGGCGAACCTGAGCGCAAGCTACGGCGGCCTCGCGACGCTCGAATACGTGCGGCTGAGCCGCCGCGACGACGGTGAACTCTCTCCGTTCGACGGTATTCAGCGTGGGCTGCGAGCGACGAGTTCGCTGCCGCTGGGTCCAGCATCCGCCTCGGTGAGCTACGAGCGCGGCACAGTCGAGCCCGCAGACGAGTCGGCGTCGCGTGCGTACGGCGTGCTCTCGGTGTCGGCGCAGACGCGGCTCCGGAACGCGGGTAGCTTCTCGGTGTTTGGCGCGCACGACGACGGCAACACGCTGACGGGTGCGACAACCGGCGTGGCGAACGCCGGCGTCGATCTATTCCTGCACTTGCCATTCAATTTCGAGGTTGAGCTCTCGACATCGGCGCAACGCGCAACGCTCGGCGTGTTCGACGGCTCCGGCTCGTGGTTCAGTCAGTCGGATGCGCGACTGCAGTAC
Organism: Gemmatimonadaceae bacterium; assembly: GCA_039924445.1. Taxonomy (GTDB): domain Bacteria; phylum Gemmatimonadota; class Gemmatimonadetes; order Gemmatimonadales; family Gemmatimonadaceae; genus Fen-1247. Next base: position 11,560 of record JBDTAW010000145.1, on the reverse strand, counting down.
CGGTTCGTCGGCGGCCAGACGCTTGCTCTACACGATCGCGTTTGGCAGAACCCGCTCATGTTAGGGCCGTCGAACGTGAACGCAGTCTACCTCGAGTACGGTACGCCGGTGCGGCTTCCGATCGGCCTGTCACACGACACGGGCCGCGCCGAGGGTACTATTGTCGACGCCGAAACCGGCCGACCGCTCGCAGGGGCGCTGGTCCGAATCGGCGATGATGCAGCGCTAACCGACAAGCACGGTCACGTGTTCTTCACCGGGCTCGCGGCAAAGGGGCAGCGGGTGTCGGTCGACCCCACGGGCGCTGCGGCGGGCGCCATGCTCGTCGGAGACGCCTTCGTGGATCCGAGCGAGAACCAGTCACGACCGGTGCAGTTCGCGCTCAAGGTGGCGCGTGGCGGCATCGTGCGCGCTGCGGTGCGCCGACTCGGCACCGCGTCAGGGATGCCGGAGACCGGACAGGACTCCATGGTCACCGTCGCGCCGGAACCGAACGTGCTGCTCGCGCTCACGAGTGGCCGCGACACTCTCTACCAGTCGAGCGACGACCACGGACGCGCGGACTTCGGGTCGGTCGCCCCGGGCACGTGGACGCTTACAGCGATGCCGGGCAGCCTGCCGGATCACTACGCGTTCGAGAAGGACCGGATCGAGGTCACTGTGCAGCCGGGCCAGCTCCGCGACGTCGAGCTGCGGCTCGTGCCGCGAGCGCGCATCGTGACGTTTATCGGGCAGGATACGCCCTTGAACGCGAGGCCGCGGCCGTATTAGCACCAAATCAAGAGCTCCGGAGCCGCCGCCAGACAATGCTCCCGAGTACGCTCTACTTCGTCCGCGCCTTCTCCAGTCTCACGCCGACAGTTCCATCGCGCACAGCCAGATAAACGAAACCGCCCGTACCAAATCCTGCGATCGTGCGGCCTGCTGGAAGCTCGACGCGGTCGACGAGTTGGCCGGCGCTGTTCACGATGTCGTAGACTGGTGCGCCGTTGAACACGGTTGAGGTGCGAATCCACAGATTACCGTCCGTATCAGCGCGAGCAGCCCCCGCGGAGAATGCTGGCCGGTAGTCCGGCATCTCCGAGAGTGGTGCGAACTCAACGGGCGGGATTTCGATCGATGTTCCTCCCGAACGCGACGCAGGCGCGCCCGCAGCCGGCGGACCGCCCTCGACTCGCATCTGGACTACAGCGCCTCCGCCGGTCGTTGCGCCGCGCGCCGATGATGCCGGAGACGCACTACCCTGCATGATCGCGAGTTGGCGCGTGCGCGCCTCTTCAACGACCTTTCGCGCGGAATCAACGATCGCCTGCTTGCTCGAGTCGTTCAGCCGTTGCCATTCGAAGGGTATCTTCTCGCCCTTCACCACCGTGCCATCCAGCTTCAACAGATCAACGCGAAAGTCCGCCCCGCGAACGACGGCGATGTCCCCGTTCGGCATGAGCGCCCAGTCATCCGTTACACTCATCGGGTTCATCTGCATCGTTACCCGCACCCTTCCCTCGCTGGAGGTCACGCTGATGCGGGGTGCAGAAACCTTTATGTAGCCAGCGGTATCAGCACGGCGCGCGTCGAGGTCGAACCGGATTATCGGCGAGGAGTCTATCGCGACCGGCGCAACGAATTTGCCGTCAGGGCCCGGTGGCGCAAACTTCGCCGGCAGCATAGTGCGATACACGAGACGCCCTGAAGGATCGATGCCGGGATTGCCGAACGGTCCGCCGATCAGAAATGTCGCGTCCTGCGCCTTGGGAACGGACATCACCTTTACGACCTTGCCGGCGCCGTCGAGCACCAGCATGGAATTGGATTGTGGATCCACGAACAGCGTCGTATCACCGTGATACGCGATGATGCCGCCGAGCCGGGAGCTGTACGCCATAGAAGTTGCGCTCGTCGTATCCGCGATGACGCTGCTGTGCGCGAGTGTGGGATCGAGCAGCGACACCTTTCGCCCGGAGAGATCGTTCACCATAACGCTTCCGTCCGATAACACGTGTATCGACGATATGCTCGCGAATTCGGATGGTGACGCCGCGGTAATCGACCCGATGGATCGTACGGGAGGTAGCGCGCTCTGCGCAACGAGCGGACTGCCTGCAAGCGTGAGGACAATGAGAACGCGTGAATGGATTGACATGATTGGCATGATTAGACTCCGGTGAGCGATGGCGGCGCGCGTCATCGAATGATTACGGTCTGCATGCCACTACCCTGTGGCGATGGGAAGAGGCTGGCGTTGCCACCCACGCCCATTGTTCCCGAGCGAATGGAAGACAAATACTGCGTGTCGAGATATGCGCGAATGTAATCCGGAAGCAATCGTAGCTGCGCCGAAGTGAGCAGGCCGCGCACGCCGGGAACTATGGTGAGCAGCAGATCCACCGACGCCTCACGTGCGCGCCGGTACCGTGCGTAGGCGTCGCCCTGGTCATAGTGATCCGGCAGTGCGGCCAGATACTTCGAAACGGGATCCCATATGGAATCACGCTTTATCGAGTACCAGCGATTCAGCGTGGCCAGGCTGTCCGCCTGCCGCCGGGTGAGATGTAGTGTATCGGCCTGCTGAAGCAGCGAGTTCATTGGATTGGGTACGTCGTTGCTTCCATAGACGATCCTGAGGATCGTCTCGCTGACTCTCTGACCCGGCTGAGTGCGGCCGCGGTCGAGCTGCTGCGTGAGAAGCTGGCGCTCACGAGACGGTCCAATATCGATGCGGAGCATCGCGGTCAGTGTAATCGGAGCACGAATCGCCGAGAACGCGGCGTTCGTCGCGCCAAAGCGCTGGTTGACATCGTACGTGTAGCGGCGCGATGTCGGATCGAAGCCGCGCACGTACAGTAACGTCGGATCCGGAACTGCGAACTGTCCCCATCCATGCAGGTTGTTTGCGCCGTGGAACAATAAATCTGCGGCGCCAAGTGGATTCGAAACCGCAAACGACAACTGCGCGCGTTGCGGAAGCCTCACCTTCAACGGGTTGAACGCGAACGACAGTGAGGCCGTCGACGTCCATGGTCCCTGACAGCTATTTCGCTGCGCGATCTGACCGAGCTGCGAAGAAAGACAGTTGCGAGCCTCGCTCGATCCATTCGCGATGAGCGAGCGTATCGCAGCAGCGGCAGGATCGGAGCTTCCCGCCGTATTGAAAATGAACGCACGGTCGTTGGAATAGCCGTCTCCGTTAATGTCACCAGCAACCTGCGGGGTGAACGGCGTTCCCGAGCGGAGATTGCCAAACCACGTCATCCGCACCCAGTCGAAGGCATTGTACGCAAGGAAGTACGTGAACTGATGTCGAGAATCGAATGCGGACCGGGATTGCTCGATGTCACGCGGATCCCCCGAAGTACTGGTGAATCCTCGAGTCTGCTCACGCACGCTCGAGAGCACGTACGCGACGTTCCATGAGAAATGAGTATTGAAGCCGAGCGGAGACAGCCGCACGCTGAACTGACGGCTCTGTGATGTCAGATCGGAGCGCAGCTCCGTCACGCGTGAAAAGAGTGGAGAGACGCGCCCGGCCATTCCACCGATTGATCCCGTGCCGGGTACGATGCTCGTCGTCGATACGTACACCGGGCGGTCTGCTTCTCCGGGCAGTACGAACTGTTCTACTCCATTGAAATTCAGATCCGCGAAACTCGGCTGGTGCTGATTGAGCGACAGAACTCCTTCGAAGCTTGCGTTGAAGCGGTTATCCAGCACCGCACCATTCCACTGCAGGTTCGAGCGGACACTGCGCGGAGCCGTATAGTTTTTGTCAAATAACGTCACCGAGGGCGCCGTGTTAGCGAACGGCGTGCCGCTTGTACCGTCGGCGCATGCAGTCGGGATGCTGTTGATGTTTGCGACGTATGCCGACCAGTCTGGCACCGGCGTCGCGGGGCCGACGCAAAAGACCTGCTGAATGCTTGCGGGCAATCCGGTATTATCCAGAGCACCGCCGATCAGTGTCGCCTGTGGAACGCTCTGAAATACGCCGAAGCCACCACGAACGACCGCGCGCGGTCCACGCGCTGCTCCAGCGAAAGCGGCCACCTGCGCTCCGGTTCCATACGTCCACGAGAAGCCGAGTCTCGGACTCACATACGCATGACTCGGGACGTGATTGTTGGCAGCTCCGAATATCCGCTCGACATCGGGGTTCGCGATGGGTTGATTGTTGAACTGATTTGCATCGAGACGCAACCCATACTGCAACTGAAGCTGAGTGCTGGGCCTGTACGAATCGCCCAGAGACAATGCTTCGATGCGATCGCTTCCACTCCTAGTACGCCGTGATAATTGGCGCGTGAAGGAAGAGGGCTGGTTCGCATCGAGATCCGTGAGTGAGTTGAAAGTGAACGTGCCGAGTGCGTTCGTCGTCTGATCCTGCGAGTACGCGTCGTTGCGCAGCTCGCTCGTGAGCTTGATGCGGTGTTTGTTGTTGGTGCTGAACCATGAGAGCTGATTCATCAGTCCGGCGGTCGTCGTGGACTGGCGCGTGCCGAGGAATGAGTTTCCGCCGAAGCCTACATTACGCACCGCGCTGCTTCCATCGGCGAAAGTCGATCCAACGAGCACGCTCGCGCTGGGCAACGCTGTGAATGGATCACCGTGGTTGGCGGACGTGGAAATACTCGCCTGCGTTTCCGACAGAATGCCGACGCCAAAATAAGTACTGTGTCCAACCTGGAGCGCACCCTGCGCGGACTTGCGATCGCCTCCGTGTGCAGGAACTTCGGTGGTCAATGCGCTGGCGGGCGACATGTCGGAAAGATTTGCGCTCACGGTGACGTTGATCGCCGTTCCACGAGTGGAACTCGGCGGTGCGAAGTCGAAGGAGCCGAAAAGAGAAGCCTGATCTGTTTGCCGAGTGGATCCGATCTGAGGCGCAGAGAGCGGCACGCCTTCCCGATTCAGAAGGCTGACGAGGCGCGTGACGGAGTCGAGACTTACGCCGGCCGATTGCAACCCGAGTGCATCGGTGCTGATGAGCGAGCGCAGATCGTTCGATCTCCGTCCCGCCTGGAATGCAAGATTATAGAACGCCTTGTCAAACACGAGCGGTCCGGACACTCGGCCGCCGAGTGACATGTTGGTGTACTGTTGGCCCAGCGCGCGGCCGGCAGCGTCGGTCCACTGGAGCGCGGGTGCGTCCAGATTTGCGCTGGCATAGCGAGTGATGTAATTGGAGCCGGGTTGCGAGCGCACATTGAGCTGTGCGCCTGCAAAGCCGCCGCGCGACACGTCGTATGGATTCGTCACGACCGACGTGGAGATCCCAGCATCGCGGGGAACGTTCGAGCCATTGTACGACATGCCATTGAGTGTCGTGGCGTTCTGGTCGGGAGAGAGCCCCAGCACCGAGAAGCCGGACGGATCACCGTCGGCGCCCGGGACGAGTGTTACGCCCGGTATGCTGGCCGCCATGGCCGCGAGATCTCCCTGCTGCGCCGGATCGACGTTTCGGGCATCGACACTATGTTCAGTACCGCTGATGTCCGGGCTCGCGACACCGCGCGTCGGCCGCGTGCGACCGCCCGCGACCTGTACGGTATCGAGCTGTGCGACAGCCGTCGTCATGGTTGCGTCGGCGATGAGAATATCTTCGTCAGCCGACCGCTTGACCTCGAATCTTTTCTGAGTGAATCCGAGGAGGGCGACGCTTACGAAGTAGTCGCCCTCACCGCCCGGAAAAATCACCGTGAAGCGTCCGCTGTTGTCGGTTCGAGCCGTGCGGCTGACGTTGCCGGAGACCGACGTCACGGTGACGCGAACGCCGGCGATAGCTACTCCGGCTGGATCTGCAATGCGGCCGCGGATGACGTCCGCTTGCTGTGCAGCAGCGGATCTGGTTCCCAGCAGTAGCGGAACGGCGAGGATCAGGCTTATCGCCAGCCGAAGCAGCGACGGATGGTTTTTCATTCAGTCGTGCTGGCGTATGGTGACGAATTCCCCAGGGGATCTACTGCCTTTCCCGTAGTATATCGACGCGGTGAGGTTTTGTCAAAGGGTTTTTCAGGAGGGCGGGGCTACGCGCCCCAACCCTGGCTGCACGGGCTCACGATGTGTAGATCGCGAGATGCCCGCGGCATCGCGGCCATCACGGGCTTCGCCGCAGCAGGCGCCATGGATGCAGTGTGATGACGACAAGCGGCACGCCCGGCCGGAGGGCGGCGCGCCGGCCGCGCGCAGATCGCGCACCGTTGACGGACACACCGTGGAGCAGTGACCAAACGCAAACGTGAGGATCGCTGTCCGTCCGCGAAAGCCGCGAGAGAAGTCTGACTGCCGCGTTGATCCGTCAGCACGATGGGCGGTATTTCGCGGTCCCGCCACAGCAATGCCAGCCGCGGCTACCCGCGACGCACGCTTCATCCGGAGCAAGCTTCATGTCGCGCCTGACTTCGCGACCCCACACGGCGAACAGGACGCCGACCATGCCGATGGGTTCGCCGATCAGAAGTAGCCACCCACCAGCGTCCGGCAACCCACCGTTTGCCGAACCGAAGCAGGCTGAGCGCGTGCGCGCGAGCCATTCAGGATCTGAAGCGCCCGCCGGATAGAACGCCAACGCCCACCACGCTGCGGTGATTACAAGAATCGCCGCGAACGCGGTGAGCGCCAGCCCATGTCGCTCGGCGCGCGCGCGCGCTAGCCGATCTTCCACAGGAAACTCAGGAGTTTCCAGTTCGTGAAGTAGTAAAGCACGAATGCAAGGAAGAACACAGCGACCAGCACCACTGTCCCGGGCGTCGGTCCCATCCAGCCGCGAGCGCGTGCATGGAGTTCCTCGTTCAGTTCGTCGGCATTTTCCGGATGCATTGGTGGATTGGTGAGTCCCTGCGGGACTCCCGCGAGAGCCTTTCCGCCTCCGAATTCCGTAATCCGCTCGCCGAAGAAGACTGACTTCACTGCGATGATGATGAACGAGTACGCTCCCGTCACGGCGATGATACCGCCAATCCCTATCATGGCGAGAAACAGATCAACCGCGGGGTTGAGGGAGTACCACGTCGCGAGCACGAGGCAGCCCGCCTCATGCGCTGAGCGGCACCAGTCGAGCCAGCAGCCCGGGTCGCTGCCGCCGCAAATAGACACCGCCTAGAAGCACTGCGAGCGTGTTGGACAGTACAATGGACCACCATGGCAGGAGCGGACGCATCCCCGCAGTGAGCGTGCCGACGGCAACAATCGTGACCACAAAACCCGCCACAATTACAAATGTTACGGCCAGGGCGCGCGGCGGATGCAACTCTGCATATCTGATCAGCCACGCGACGATCAGTCCGATTATCAGAGCGATCACGAGGTGCATGGCGTTATACCAGATAATCGCAGTCCAGTCCAGCGGCATCGGGAGGGACAATACCTCGGGATCACGCAGGCCTCGGAACACAGCCATGCCCAGCAGATTGACCGTGTAGAACGTTCCGCGTGCAGCGAGCAAATCGAACACGGTGTAGAATACTGCCACCGCCGCGTATCCGATGAGCCCGACCACGATTCCGACACGAACTGTACGAGTTGCAACCGGCATGTTTAGCTCCTCGAAGACCGGGTCCCGGTCAGACGAGCGTCTGGTGCCAACGCTGAGGTTCGTATCCTACCAGCTAGTGCAAGCATACGACCACCGGGGCCGTCCAGTCAAGCGATTTCGCGGACCTTCAGGCGGTGCCGGGCCGTTTGTAATGCTGGGCGCCGTTTTGCCAGCGCCGCGTCGTTGCAGCTTGCAAGCGGACGCGGTAGTGTTAAGCAGCCCCGCCTGATGGCCTGTCAGTGTCCCGTGGGGGGGATCCGTCGGCGCCTCCGATCAAGAGGCGCCGCTCCGAATCAGGGATGAGTAATAGTTCGCGTGCGTTGGTTTTCACCTGAACGGATCCCGCACCTGACGACTTCGGTCACGCTGTCTCTGAATTCGTGCGATGGAGGCACCAGCCGCCGTCGCTCTGCTGAGTACGACAACATGGAGCGGGCTCCATGAAACTCGACTCGTCGAAGCTGGGCCCATACGAGATCGTCGAGCAGATCGGCGCTGGCGGTATGGGGGTCGTGTACCGCGCGCGCGATCCGCGCCTTGACCGCGACGTAGCGATCAAGGTTTTGCCCGCGGGCTTGATCGAAGACGATGCGTCGCGCGTGCGCCTCCGCCGAGAGGCGCACGCACTCGCGAAGCTGAGTCATCCGAACATTGCAACGCTGTTCGACGTCGGTGAAGAGAACGGGATCTCGTACCTCGTGGCGCACTTGGCTACATGGCGACGCGTGCAGACGTCGGCTCAACGAAATTCGTGTATCTCGGCGTGAGCTGGGGCGCGGCCGACGGCGTGATCTACTCGACGCTGCTGCAGGATCGACTGAAGACCGTCGTCCTGCTCGACGGTGGGTACTTGCTCAATCCGCCGAGTCCGGGACGCGACCAGGCGGACTTCGCGCCGCGTCTGAAGATTCCCGTGTTGATGGTGAACGGTCGGTATGACTTCTCGTTCTCGCCGGACAATGCGCAGAACCCGCCGTTCCGGATGCTCGGTACACCGGAGGCCGAAAAGGAGCATGTTCTGCTCGAAACCCCGCACGAAGTTCGGGCGAAACGGCCGCAACTCATTGCCGCGGTGCTGCCATGGCTCGACAAGTACCTCGGCGCCGTACTGTGACGGCGCCGCGCGCTCTACATTTTGGCGTCGGTGGGCCCCGCTTGCTTCCCGGGAATCATAGCCTACGCCATCCTCGCGCGGGTAATGCCGCCGCCCAATAGCGGTGGGATCCACCTCGAGGATTTCCGCACGTAAGGCTCGCACGGCGCAAGACCCGACCGCGAACCAGCTTCTTGACAGCCTGACCGGCGCACCGTACGATTTGCGATCCAATTGCACAGGACCGCTCATGAGCTACATCGAGTCGCAGTTGCTCCCGAATGAACGGATCGTTGCTCGCACGTCACGGAACAAGATCGTGCTAATTCTCCCCACGCTACTCGTCCTGTTGTTCGCTGCAGCCACGGTTGTCTCGCTGGTCTCACATCAGGCCATCGGCCTTGTAGTCGTCCCGTTGGTCATCGCAGTGTTGATTGGCGGCATCGCGTGGCTGACGTACAAGAGCGCAGACTTCGCGGTGACTACGTCACGATTGATTCTGAAACAGGGATTGATATCGCGGCGCACGCTGGAGCTGCAACTGAACAAGGTCGAAGCCGTGAATGTCGACCAGTCGCTCTTCGGCAGAATGCTTGGATACGGAACGCTCCAGGTAAGTGGGACCGGAGGTACGAAGGAAGTATTTTCGATCGTCAATCATCCGGATGCATTCCGCACCGCGGTGCAGGCGCAAATCAACGTGATCTACGCGCCCGCAGCCTATCAGCAGGCATCGATCGAATCCGCATCTGCATCTGCACCAGCGCGCGCAGAACGGCAGTGCCCATACTGCGCGGAAACAATTCTGGCCGCTGCAAAGATCTGCCGATTCTGCAACCGGGATGTTTCCGCGTCACCGGTTTGAGGAGCGCCGACAGCAATAGCCGCGGGTGCGCGCTGCCTTGGTTTGGGCGAGCGTCGGTAGCGAGTTACGCTGCAATCGGCTTTGGTTGGTTCAGGGGCTGGGCGTGAGGTCGGTTGCGGGCGGTGATGCCCGGGCATCGTCGCCTCAGCCCTCGGCTTTGAACTCGTCAGCCTCTGTCACGCAGACGCGTAGCTGATCACCAAAGCTGATTTTTCGGCCGCTCGACAGCTATGTCATTATTCTCGTGGCCCCTCAACGCATTCACCATCGCGCGTACAATGTTCGTGTCCGTCTGTCTCCAATTCACTTCAAGTCCCGTCAGACAAGCGTTCCGATATAACATCAGCGAACTGCGAATCGCGCTCGCTGAGCCGTGAAACTCTCGTGCGGTGCTTCGGACTGCGACTTCCCGGATGTTGTTAGCGTCGAGTCCGGCGCCCGCCATCACATCGATACGCGAATCCGCTTGCTTGACGAATGACGCAATGCGCTTGGCACCGGCGAGTGCACTTGCTTCTCCGCCAGACGTCAATACTCGTTCGCAGCCAAGTTCGACGATCGTTTCCAGCGCGCTGTCCTGATCGCGCACCGCGTCAAAGGCGCGATGGAACGTCACGCCGAGTTGACCGGCTGCGGCGATCAATGCTCGGCAGACGACTTTATCGATATCGCCTTGCACGTCGAGTGCTCCGATGACCACGCCGTCGCAACCCACGCTCACACAAGTCTCGATGTCACGCAACATCGCGTCGATCTCACCAGCGTCGTAGCAGAAGTCGCCTGCGCGCGGTCGAATCAGTACGTAAATGGGTATGCGCACCCGCTCGCGTGTTTCGACCAGAGTGCCGTACGACGGCGTGGTACCTCCGTCGGTAATATTGTCGCAGAGCTCGATGCGATCGGCGCCGCCTTCCTGCGCGGCCAGCGCGGAGCCCAGTGAGTTGGCGGCGATCTCGAACACGAATTGCGTCACCGGACGACGCCGCCTCCGTATACTGATGCCGAGGCGATGAGCTTGTCGTGCGGCCCCGGCGTCGCATCGTGCATTGCGTAGACAAAGCCGGGATGCAGTGCGTACGCGCCGACTTCGCCGTCCTTGTTGATGGCGAGGAAGCACACCTGCAATGTCTTGCTAGCGGCTGGTCGTTTGTGAACGACACGGTCGATGGCTGCGCGGCAAGCTTCGGTTGGAGTGCGTCCCTGTCGCATCAATTCCACGACTAGAAAACTCGCGGCGTTGCGGATCATTTCCTCGCCGACGCCCGATGCGGTGGCGGCGCCGACTTCGTTGTCGGCGTAGAGCCCAGCGCCGATGATTGCGCTATCGGCGACCCGACCGTGCATCTTCCACGCGATGCCGCTCGTAGTGCAGGCACCAGCGAGTTGGCCTTGCGCATCGACTGCCACGATACCCAGCGTGTCATGATCGTGCTCATCACCAAGCGTACCGGTACGTTCGACATTCATCATCGGGCGGTACTGCGATGTCTTGAGCCATTCCTGCCACGCCTTGCGCGCGTCGTCGGTGAGCAGCGGCTTCTTCTCGAAACCCTGCGATACCGCGAACTGCTGCGCGCCCTCTCCGACCAGCATCACGTGCGGGGTTTTCTCCATGACTGCGCGCGCAACGGATACGGGATGCTCGATGTCCTCGAGCGCGGCGACGGCACCGCAGCTCCCGTCGCCATGCATGATGCTCGCGTCCAGGGTCAGCACTCCATCGCGATCCGGATAACCGCAATGTCCGACCGTGGAGTTGCACAGATCCCCTTCCGCCCAGCGTGCGCCGGCCTCGATTGCATCCAGCGCGGAGCCGCCGCGCGCCAGCACGGGCCACGCCGCGGCATTGGCGCCGACGCCGAAGTCCCAGGTCGACACCACTCGGCCGCCGGCTAGACGGCCGGGCACGGTGCTGCCCGCCACGTTCATGCGCGGCAAGGCCAGCGCACCTGTGGCGAGTAGTGATCTCTGGAGGAATTGTCGGCGGCTGGTCATCGTAGTTCGGGTTAGGCGGATGGGGCGACTGGGTGCATGGAAGTCGAGGAAGTATGGTGCGGTATCGGGGGCCGCGCTACGA
>JBDTAW010000144.1:0-15069 GCA_039924445.1 Gemmatimonadaceae bacterium | reverse complement strand
CCATTTTCCACCAGATCCACTGTCCAGCGCTGCTCCTCAAGTCCTCGCTTGACGAACTGACCAACGGTCGGGTCGTCTTCGATCACGAGGATCTTCATCCCTCCCGCCGCACCCGCGCAAGTTTGCGCTTCCGTGGCCGTTGAAATCCGAACTCGCGCATCTTGCGATACAGAGTCTTGGTCGAGATGCCCAGCGCCTCAGCGGCTCGTCCCTGGTGCCAATGAAATCTTACTAGCATGGCTTCAATATGCAGCTTTTCCAGGTCGGAGAGTGGCGCACCCCTCCCTTCCACTCCGACTGCCCCGGTCGCCAGCAGCAAGCGGAGGTCTCCAGCCGATATGCTTTCCTGCGTGGCCAGCAGCGCACAGCGATCGAGAACAACGCCCAACTCACGGACATTCCCTGGCCAACTGTACGATCTAAGCACCTCGACGGCCTCAGGCGTGATCGTGTGCACTGGCCCGACATGGCTGCCCAACAACTCTCCCGCGATTGATCCCAGATCTTCGTGTCGGTGCCTCAACGGAGGAAGGTTGAGCTGGACGGCAGCATCAATGTTGGCGAACGGACCGCCACCGGAGTGCTCGTCCACGCAGAGGATCAATCGTGACGTCAAAGGAACGCGCTCACTGCCGCCAGCGCGCGTGAACGCCTTTTCTGCAATGACCGCTCGCAACACGTTCGTGGCGTCGGCCGTGAGCGAATCGACATCTATCGCCGTGGTCCCACGGTCGGCAGCAAGGAATGCACCGGCTGGCATCGCTCCGCCGGACGGAGCGCCCTGGCGCCCCACAAGTGCCGCGGCATCCGTCAACTCGCCGGCAGAACGTCGAATTTCGATCAAAGAATCGCGGACTCTTCCAGACAGCGCGTGGATATAGCGCGCAAGGTGACTCCTGCCACTGCCGCGCTCGCCCTGAATGATGACAGGAGCATCCGTTCGCGCGATCTCCACAGCGGTCTCCAAAACCCTCGACATTATCGCGTTCCCACTGCTCATCGCAGAGGGCAGATGGTAAGAGCGTGAGCGCAACATGACGTTCGCCTTCCCGAGCTCTCGCTTCTCCCACGCGCGGCGCACCATTACATCGATCTCTGCCATCCGATATGGTTTCGAGATGTAATCGTATGCTCCCAGCTTGATAGCCGTTATGGCCGTATCGATCGTCCCGTTTCCGGTGATGATGATTACTTCGGGAGGAGCGGGCTCGTTCTGCAGATGGCGAAGTACTTCGAGTCCATCCATCTGCGGCATCACGATATCGATCAACGCAACGTCATACGGAACAGCGTGCAGCTCCGTCAACGCCGCGCGCCCGTCGCGACACATCGTTACCGTGTATCCTCGACCGCGGAGAAAGTGCTCGAGAATCGCGCCAAGATGCTCTTCGTCTTCCGCGATCAGCACACGAATCGGAGCCCCATTTTCGGAACTCATGCTTCCTCCACCGGCAGTAGAATTGTAAATCGTGTCCCCTTGCCGGGCTCGCTTGAGACTTCGATGCGCCCGCCGTGGTCTGCAACGATGCCGTGACAGATGGCCAGACCGAGACCCGTTCCACGCCCGGGTTCCTTGGTAGTGTAGAAGGGTTCGAATATTCGTGCCATCTCACTCCGGGACATGCCGGTTCCCTGGTCCTGAACCTCTATGACGACATGCTTCGCACCGCGCGGCGCGGGGCGCGTTCGAACAAGGACGCGTCCGTACTGCGGCATCGCGTCGGCGGCGTTCATGAGCAGGGCAATCATAACCTGTATCAACTGCTCCGAACTGGCATGGACGCTCTTGAGTTCTGTCCCCAGTTCCGCCTGTACCGTGAGTTGCTTGAAACGAGCATGGTGCTTGAGGAGAAATAACGCCCGCTCCACAACCGAATTTACCTGGAGCGAGACCCGTTCCTGCGCACGCGGTCTGCTGAAGTCGAGCAGCCCGTCGATAATGCGCTTGCAGCGCAGAACTTCACTTTCGATAATCTTGAGATATTCGGGATCGCCTTCCACTGTCCTGGTGTCGAGTGCCATCGACTCTGCGCACGCCGCGATCGTTGCAAGCGGATTGTTGATCTCGTGCATTATCCCCGCTGCAAGGCGCCCGATAGCGGCAAGCTTCTCACTTTGCGCTACCAGTTCGCGGGCTTCTACCCAATCGGTTATGTCCTCGCCGATCGTGATAATGTGAGTTACTTCTCCGCGCGGATCACGTATCGGGATCTTGGATAGCCTGTATGTGCGCAGTGAACCGCTCGCGCTCGATTCGGTCTGAAACTGCTGGGTTTTCCCTGTCGCGAACACTTCATCGAACTCGCGACGGACAACATCGGCCGGTTGCCGGTGCAGAATCTCGAATATGGTCTTACCGATTGCTTCTTCGCGTGATACACCCTGCATGCCTGTCTCACGCTTTCGGTTCCACACAGTGATCCGGTAATCGCGATCAATTACATAAAGGCCAAGTGGCAACAGATCGAGCACCGTCTCGGTGAACCGTTTCTGCTCCTGCACTTCGCGCATTCGAATCTGCAGGTCGCTCTCAAGCCGGCGACTGCGTTCCGAATTGGCGACGAAGGCGGCAAGCAGTGCGGCGAGGGCCGCGAGAAAACGTTCTACCGGTTCGCCGACATCTGTTTGAAAGCGCGCGAGGAGGACTCCAACTCGGCGAGGTCCAAACACCATCTCGCGCGCGACAGCATCGTGTGCAGCGCCAGCCAACGCCGCGCCCAATTCCTCGATCGAGGCCTCGTCCAGCCCCGCGCCCCATGTGCGAGTCAGCACACCCGACACATCAAGCCAGACCGCGAGCTCGCTTGCTCCAACCATGCGGTGTGCGCGCTCCAGGACATCCTGGGCCACCAGTTCCGTTGGCCTGGCATCGGTGAGGCTGACAGCGATATCCGCGAGCGCTGCTATCAGCGTCGCGGAATCGGTATCGTCCGACAGAGTTGCTGTGCTTGTGCTTGGGCGTGCTTTCATGACAAGGTCACTTCCATGGCTGGCGTCTTCGGCGGGGTCAAGCATAGGACAGGATGACCGATCATTTGGTAACGCATTTGTATTGTTCCTGGTTCTTGCCTTGGCTCATCTTCGAAAGGGGCCACGCTCACGAATCGAACATGCGTTCGATCTCGACTTGGATACTAGTCCGGCGGGGGTACCGCGCGGAACGGCTGCCAAGCGACCGTTGCTGCACGTCGTTGCGCGTCATTCAATCGGCAGTGGTCAAAAATTCATGCGCAGTGCCAAAGTGACCGACACACGGACGCGGGTAAGCCATTATGGCCGGAATCATCTGGCAGGGGCGTTGCAAAAACAGTGAGTAACACGAAGGTCCTAACCACAACACTTGAATGGAGGTTTGCAAGAATGCTGTTCGAAACTTCTCTCACTCCGCTTCCGGTATTTGGTCTACGCAGGGAGATGAATCGGCTGTTCGACGAAACTATGAATCGCACGACGCCAAGTGCGGCGTGGGCGCCTCCGGTTGACGTAACCGAGAACGACAGCGAGATAGCCATGTCGATTGAAATTCCGGGCGTGAAGCCCGACGACGTCGAGGTAACGGCCGACAATGGGATGCTAACTGTGCGCGGGCACAAATCAGCGGAACGCAAGGAAGGCGACGGTACGGAATATCACCTCGTCGAACGCAGCTATGGCTCTTTCACGCGGACATTCCGGCTCCCCAAGGGTGTCGATGATTCGGCGATAACGGCCAACTTTGCAGACGGCGTGCTGGACGTACATGTGCCGAAGTCGGCTTTGCCGCAGCCGCGGAAGATCGCGATCGGCAAGAACGGCGGGACTCCCTCAGCGCAGGTCGAGGGAAAGGCCTCGAGCGAGAAAACGCAGCAAAAATCCGTGCCCGTCGACCGCAAGTAGCGCGGCGACAGCACGATTGCAAGACAGCCCCGACGTTAGTCGGGGCTGTCTTCTCATTTACACATTGTAACGCGGTCTACTTCGAAGCGAATACCGTCCGAAGTTGCACCAGTGCCCACTCCAGATCCTCGCGCGACGTCACAAGCGGCGGCGCCAGGCGAATGACACGCTCATGGGTTTCCTTGCACAGCATGCCGAGCTCCATGAGCGCTTCGCAGTATGAACGCGCTGGTACGTTGAGTTCGATTCCGACCATGAGCCCCTTCCCGCGCACGGTCTTGATGTCCGGATGCCGGATCGCCGCTACCTGCGACTGGAACCACGCACCAAGCTCGGCGGACCGCTCGACCAGCTTCTCATCTGTCAGTACGTGAATGGCGGTACGAGCGACGGCGCAGCCGAGTGGATTGCCGCCGAAGGTGCTGCCATGTGTACCGGGCCGAAATACCCCGAGCACTTCGCGGCTCGAGACAACCGCAGAGACGGGATAGAACCCGCCCGCAAGCGCCTTGCCGAGTATGTAGACGTCCGGTTTCACGTCTTCGTGATCGCATGCGAACATGCGACCGGTGCGACCGAGACCGGTCTGGATTTCGTCGGCCATGAACAGGACGTTGTTGTTGCTGCAGAGCTCCGACGTAGCGCGGAGATAACCGTCGGGCGGAATCAGGATTCCCGCCTCACACTGAATCGGTTCCATCAATACAGCGCAAGTGTTCGGTGTAATTGCCGCGCGCAACGCATCGATGTCGCCGAACGGTACCAACTTGAAGCCGGGAGTGAACGGCCCGAACCCCGCGCGGTATGACGGCTCCGACGAGAATCCGACGATCGTCGTCGTGCGTCCGTGGAAGTTGTTTTCGAACACTATTATTTCTGCGAGTCCGTCGGGAATTCCCTTCTTTTCATATCCCCAGCGCCTCGCCGCCTTGATAGCGGTCTCAACGGCCTCCGCTCCGGTGTTCATCGGGAGCACGGACTCCATTCCGCATAGCGTAGCCAGTTCCTCACAGAATAGTGGAAGCTGTTCGTTGCGGAATGCGCGCGACGTTAGCGTGACACGGTGCATCTGCTCGGCCATCGTTGCCAGGATGCGCGGATGGCAATGGCCCTGGTTGAGTGCGGAGTAAGCGCTCAGACAATCCAGGTAGCGCTTGCCATCCACGTCGTACACCCAGGAACCGGCGGCACGTTCGACGACGATATCAAGCGGATGATAATTATGCGCGCCCCACTCGTCTTCGAGTGCGATGAAATCGGCGGACGTTTTGGGCGTGGATTCGGAACTGGTGGCGACGGCTGTCATACTGAAAGCGGCTGAGGTGGATCGAAATCTGCGAATCTCGAACGATGCTTAATCTTAGCTGAAGTGACGCGCGTTTGAAGCAACGTTCCAAAACCGCGCATAATTATTCATACGAAGTGATGCGAGTTTACTTTTTTCGAACTGGAAGCGGTGCCGCAGCCTCCGGGTCCACGGACTTGTAACTCTCGGCCAGAAGATCCGCGATCGTCGATGCGATCTGTGACTGCGTTACCTGCGGGACGCCTTTCAGTTCGCCCAGTGCGGGGGTGTCGGGGCCGATGACGGCTATCCAGATCGACTCGGCGCCCGTGACGTCTGCGCCATGATCGGTCCAGGCTTCCGGGCCGCTACCGCGCCCGTGATCCGCAGTGATTATGAATGTGGTCGAGTCGCGGTATTGCGGCATTTGCTGCATCTGATTCCACAGCTCCGCGACGAACTCATCGAATTGGTGCGCGGAACGGAGCACCATGTCATAGCGGCCCGAGTGTGCCCATTCATCGGTCTCGCCGTAGCCAACGAACATGACGCGCGGCTGCTCGCGCGCGACATAACCCGTCACCTCAGCCTGCATGAACGAGTCGTACGCCAGATCATCCCACATGCGCGTTGTGGTTGCGTACAGATGCGTCAGCAACGAATCACGGGCGGTCGGCGGAGTGGCCGCCGGAGGAGTGTCGAAACCAGCCCAGATCGGAAGATGGCTTCGTTGACGACTGAAGATGTCCGCGAACTCATCCCATGTTCCGAACACTGCAACGTGACCAGCGAACACCGGGCGTGTGTTGAGCCACTCGAAAACGGTGATGTTCGGATTCGGGCCTGCACTGTTGCTGTGTATGCGCGGGTCTGGGTGGCCACTGATCATCTCGTTGTAGCCTGGATACGAGAACTTGAAACCATTGGTGACGTCCGCGTAGCTCTTGAGCGTGCGGTTTCCAAAGATCTCGCCCTGTTTTGCGACCACGTTCCATATGAAGGGAAAGAGAGCGGCTCGTGAGTCGTCCTGGCTGGCGCGGGAGAACAGGCGTCGCAGTCCGGCGGTGTCCTGAACATGACCGAACTTCCTGTTCATCAGCGATTCGTCTGCACCGTTGAATACCTCCTGCCACCGGAGTCCGTCGGAGACGATGAGAACTACGTTTCTGGTGCGATGCGTTGATTGGGCTTTCGCGGGACCAGCGAGCGTGACGAGTGTGGCGACGACTAGTGTAGCGGTCGAGGGTAGTCGTTGAAGTCTCATGCTATAAAAGGTAGCGGTGAATTGACGCCACCGAGCTGCCGAGCCGCGAGTGACCGCTTCATCGAGGCTTAATGAGTTGTTATCCTATCCGTAAAGCGTGCCAGGAACGGCAGAGCTCATTCAGCAGCGTTTCTCATTTGTGCTACGTTAGGCGGGACAACCTTGGCGCGCCGGCACAATGCGTAGAAACTCTGCCTCTTGACGAACAATTACGGATATAGTACTATGAAGTTAGTATTATAACTCTTGTCGGGGGATACTCATGCAGCGACTGACGCCGAGAGAAGTGGAGTTGATGACGGTTCTATGGGAACGGGGGCCGAGTACTGTAGCCGAGGTTCGGGACGCGCTGGATGATGGGGCCGCGTACACCACGATTCTCACCATCCTCCGCCTGCTCGAAGAAAAGGGCCACGTAGCGCGTGAAGCCGAAGGTCGGGCGCATCGGTACGGTGCATTGATTGACCGCGATGAAGCAAGTTCGAGCGCAATAGATCGGGTGCTTGGCCAGTTTTTCAGCGGATCGCCGGAAGAGCTCCTGACGCAGATGGTTTCGGATCGTGATATGGACGATGCAACGTTGCGTCGACTGCGCTCGTTGTTGGACGAACGGCTTGAGGAGGGTTCGAAATGACTCCGATCCTTTTTGCATACGTCTTGCTCTTCACACTGCTCATTGCAGGCGCGGCTGCGGCTATCGAGTGGGCTTTGCAGGGTCGGGTCGGCGCTCGACATGTGTGGACCGCAGCGATTGTAATCGCGCTGGTCGCACCCGCGGCTGCGATCACGTGGCACACGGTCGCTGCTCGAAGTGTTGTGCCCGCGGATGCAGCGAGAGGTCTTCCGATGTGGCTTTCCCCGATGGTGATTTCACTCGACGGAAACTCCGGTGGACAATCGAGTTTGTGGCACGGGATTATCGAATCCCTTGGCGCGGCGTGGACACAAGGATCCGCGATTCTATCCGCGTGGTCGGGATGGGGACCGCGCTCAACGACAATTGTGTTATGCGTCTGGCTGAGTCTGTCTCTGGCGTTGGTGCTGTGGCTTGCGCTCGGCATACTCCGGTGGCGCGCGGCCAGACAATTGTGGGAAAGAACCACGCTCGACGGTATCGATGTCGAAGTATCGCCGAGCACCGGGCCGGCGGTGCTTGGTTTTCTGTCGCATCGTATAGTAGTGCCAGCGTGGGCAACAAAGATGGAGCCGGAGCATCGCAGGCTGATCCTGGCGCATGAAGGAGAGCACATCGATGCGCATGATCCGGAGCGTCTGGCTTTTGCGATTGCGGCGATCGTATTGATGCCGTGGAATATCACACTGTGGGCGTGCGCAGCTCGACTTCGTCGAGCGATTGAACTTGACTGTGATGCACGGGTGCTCAAACGATTCCCGGGCACGAGGGAATATGGCTACGTCCTGCTTGAAGTTGCCGCGCGCGGTCGCAGCACGGGCCCACTGGCAGTACCCATGGTTGGACTGTTACGACTGCCATCCGAGTTGGAGCGACGGCTCGTGGCGATGACACGCAAGCGCACGCCGGGCTATCGCGCGGTGGTCGGAGGCGGACTGGCCGCGGTAGCGGCTGTGACAGTTGCCTTCGCTTCGCCGGTACCTGTAGCACAGGTACAGCCAGATTCCCTTGCGGTGCCTGCAGCCACTGCTGCGCCAGCTTCGCACCGAGTTGATCGCCTGGTTCTGGATACTGTTCCGAAGGCACGGACGAAACAAGATACGTTGACCGCGCACCAGCGTGACAGCGTCGGAACTATCGAACGCGAACGGGCGGGCAGGCGCGCTGCTGTGCAGAAAGCACAATCGGCGGTCCAGGCTGCGCAGACGGAGCTCGAAAAGCGTCAAACCGAATTGAACGCTGCAAAGGCGCGCGCCATGGGTTCCGCCGCTGGCACGTCCGGAAACGCAAACGTGACGTACTTCGCGTATCAGGTGGAGAAGCCTGCGGCCACGCTCTCAGGTGCGCCAATTTATCCGCCTACGCTGCGCGGAGCCGGTGTTGAGGGAGAAGTGGACGCTGAGTTTACGGTAGATACAACGGGGCGCCTGGATCCGTCCGCACCTATCAAGATCATCAAGTCGACCAATGATCTCTTCAAATCCGCCGTTATGAAGGCACTCCCGGAGATGCGATTCGCTCCGGCCGAAATAGGCGGCAGGAAGGTCAGACAACTGGTTCAGCAGCCGTTCACGTTCACCACTATCCATTGAGGCACTTGATCTCTGGACAGACCAGTGAAACACGCGCGGAACATTAGCGGATGACTTGGGCGCTTACAGCTTGGCGATCTCTTCCAGAATTTCTGCATTGCTGCGTTTCCCGCTGGGGGTCGACTCGATATGCTCCCAGCTTATGACACCCGATTTGTCGATCAGGAAGTACGCGCGGTTAGCAAAAAACGCGTCCTCCCACATCACACCGTACGCCGGAGCTGCCTCGCGCTTGAAGTCCGACAACAGATCCGTCTTCATGTTGTACTTCGCCTTGAATTCCCTGAGCGTCGGAACCGAATCGACGGAGATTGGAAGCACCACCACGCCCGACTTCGAGAAAGAGTCGTAGTCGTTCGTAAAATCGCAAAGCTCCTCGGTGCAAGTGCTTGTGAAGGCGAGCGGAAAAAAAGCAACAAGTACCGCGTGCTTCGCGCGATAATCGGACAGCGTGACCTTCTCGCCAGATGTCGAGGGAAGCGTGAAGTCGGGTGCGCTGGCACCGACCGCCGGAACTGGTTGGTTTTCTACTAGCATTGCGTTCTCGAATGAAAGGTCCGATTCCCCGACGGTACATCACATGATGTAGCGGATGTAGATCACAAGAATTATGCAAAAAATGACCGAGTACAGAATTACGATATTATCGTTTTTCTGTTTTGGTTTTCGGGATTTCGGGTGTCTCATGGCCAATTCAGACCGTCTCCATTAAGCGCTGAGCCTCGGGGATCGCGAATACGCCTTCCCTGCATTACGACAGCTTCTTTGCACCGGGTGCCGCAATGAACATTAAATAGGCGAAGGCGATTGCGAGAAGGCAGTAAACCGCGGTGAGCACCCGAAAAACCGGTGTCGCCCCGGCAGCCAGCGCTGGCCTGATGAGTATCAAAGCCCCAACAACGGAGTGCGCCGCGTTGCCGACGACATACGACCGTCCGAATACGCCCCCGATAATAGAGTCCTTGACCATCCACCCAGTCATGCCGAGGCCAAAAAGTGCAGCCCCGTAGAGCTGGATCAGGATCGCCATACCCGCAGGTTCCCTGAGTCCCAGCGCGCCCGCGATCTCGACTGGGGCGAAGATGAGCGCAATTCCCGCCACGCCGAGGAGGATCGTAGTGCCAAGGACCACGGTGCGGGAAGTCGGATCGGACTTTTTGACGCTAGTAGCCATGATCGGAGATATGTGATTGCTCGAATTTGCGCAATAGGATGAATACAGAGCCAATCGTTCCGCGGAGTCATCCGGAACTGACGCCGCGTAAGGGGCGCCAGGCTGCTATAGTATCCCGTATCATTCTAACAGCGCGATGCGCTCTCAATGAAACATCGACTCGAATGGGATCCAGAGAGTGACTCCGGACAACGCGCAGCCCGCGTTGTGGCGCTGCGCATTTTGGACTCTGTCGCCGATGCACACGATTCGATTCGGAAGAAGGACCCAGAATCGATTCATGATTTCCGGATCGAATTGCGACGGTTGCGATCATGGCTCCGTTCGTATCGCGCATCTGTGAATGACACGGTTCGCCGTCGAACCATTCGTTCGCTCCGACGTATTTCGCGCGCGACAACGCAGTTGCGCGATCTCGACGTTCAGCTGGCTTGGCTGCGCGCGGAAACGAGCGCACTTGGCGAAGCTCGCCTCGAGGCAGCGAAGTGGGTAATTGCAAGCCTCAGGGCAGATCGCAAGGTCGCCTGGCGCAAGTTCAGGAGAATCCGGGAGCGCAAGTACGCTCGTGCGGAGCGAGATCTCCGCAAACAACTATCGCATTACATAGAGCGCCATAAAGTCGATTCAGAAAGACCCCCGATTTCGATGAGGCTCACCACCGCGAAATCGCTGGAAACGCAGGCCATCGCGCTGTCGGCGGCGCTTGCGCGTATCCGATCCGCCGATGATGCCCGACGCCTGCATAGAGCGCGCATCGCGGCTAAGCGTGCACGCTATGTGCTTGAGGCCACCCATCCGGAGCTTACTGTTGAGCCCGCTGTCGCCCGCGATCTGGCACGCTTCCAGAATAGCGTAGGAGAACTGCGAGACGCTCAGTTGCTCGCACACCGTGTCGCCAGAGAGGTGACGACCGTGGCGGCTGAGCGCACGGCACTGGTGGCAAGCGAACTCGTGTATCAACCACGAGGCGCGATGGATTTCTCGCGCGTCGTGGATGAATCACCGTTCGATGCGTCTCTCGCATTGTTGTTCGCGCGGCTGCACGACAGAATAGCGGCCGCATCGCTCGCTGTAACCTCCGCCGTCAAGAGGACTGCGGCGAAGGATTGGCGCGACGTTCTGTCGCACGAAGGGGCACCAACAAAAAAATAGGCGCGGAATTATCCGCGCCTATTTATGGAGGCTAAGGGAATCGAACCCTTATTCTCGCCTTGCAAAGGCGATGTCCTACCGTTGAACGAAGCCCCCGAGCGCCGCCACGCTGATCCAGGCGCGGCGAACCACGGAATTTAACCGGCGACCATTACCCAGCAAAGCATGGCCGCAAACTCGTTGGTTCGCCTCTGCTATTCGTGCGCCGGCAGCGGATCCATCGTTCTGGCATTCACGGGAATCTGGACCTCGTCACGATACGGGGACGTCATCAGCAGCACCCGCATACGTGGGAATGCGTCCATGAACCCGATGTAGCAAAGACCCCAGATGCCCAAGAACCCGGCAGTGATCGCAATCTCCCACAAACCGAACGGCAGCGTCCCATCTGGTCTTACACCATAGATGGACGGATAGATCTCGTCGTAGCGATGCAGATAGAGCCCAACAACGAGGCAGGTAGCAAAGAATGCCATCGTCGGGAGGTACACTTTCGCCGCACGTGAAAGCAGTCCGAAGAACGGGAGGATGAACATCAGGAACACCACGGCGACGGTGATCCAGCTCCACGGAGCGATCAGGCGAAGCCGAGCCCAGTGCGTTTCCTCACCGAGGTTACCATACCAGATGACCAGGTACTGGCCGAATGTGAGGTAGCCCCAGAATGCAGTAAAGGCGAAACAGAGCTTTCCGAGGTCATGAAAATGGACATCCGTAATCATGTCCTGCCGGCCAAGATGTGCGCGCCATGCCATGGTGATGAGCGTCCACGCTGCGATCGCTCCGACCCACGCTCCCATGAAGAACCAGTAGCCGTACAGCGTGCTCTGAAAATGCGGGTCGAGGGACATCGAGAGATCCCACGACATGATGATCCAGAAGAGCGCGAACGCGAACACCATGTAAACGGCGAGCTTGCCTTGCAGCGAGTGCGTCGAGTGGAGCTCTCGGCGTTCGTCGCCGAAGTTGCGCCGCATGCGTTCTCTGATGCCCTTGGCCCACGCCGAGCCGTGTTCCGGGACGATGCCTACGTCGAGGCGCACACTCGTGTAGATGTACCACACGCTGATTATGGTCTGAATTAGGAACATCACCAGATCGCGCGTGATGAAGAATGGAACGTTCAGATACTGGCGCTTCTCCTCGATCATCAGCGGGTGCTGAGTCCACGGGAAGATGTGATCGCGTCCAAAGAACAGCGACAGACACAGAATTATGAAGGCGACCGGCAGGAAAGCGACATAGCCTTCCATGAACCGCACAACCGGACGTGACCAACGCGCAGTGGAAATGCGCTGGACCGCGACCATCGTCACGCCCGCCGAGGACACCGTGCTGAAAAACAGCCAATTGAAGTGAACCGCCTGCCAGGCGCGATCGACGCCCATGAAAGCACCAGCGATGAATGCGAGCGTTCCGACGATTGCCAGAATCGCGCACGACATCTTGAGCCAGCGAGCGACTGGCGTCTGCGTTCCGCTGATAACCTCTTCGCGTGTAATTACATGCTCATCGTCATGTGCACTCATGGCTTGACCGCCTGCGGGATACCCGTCTTGTAAATCATGGAATCGAGCAACGGTGGACCAACGCGCGGGGAATTCATGTTGAGTTCAGGTGGCGCTTCGCCGTTGTGATACCAGGCTTTCGCGCTGCCTTCGTAAGGTGGATAGAAGGGTGGCCGCTTGGTGGGAGCATCACGTGTAAAGCCCGGGACCCAACGCCCCGTCACACCCGGCTCCGCGAGCGGACCGGTCGTGATGTTGGCCGCGAACTTTCCCTGCAGAGCACGGATATAGTTCACAACGTCCCAGCGGTCCATCTCTTCAATTCGGTTGTACGACGGCATTGCGCCGCGCCCGTTCCGAATCATGCCGAAGATGTATCCGTCAGTGCGATTCTTTGTGATGTCCATCGTGAGGTTGATTCCGATCATTCCGTACTTGGTAGCTGGCCCATCACCCAGCCCCTTCTCGCCGTGACAGACTTCGCAATTGACCGCGAAGTACTTGTGACCATTGCGCAGCGAGGCTTCTGTGACCGGAGTCGGGTTCTGAATATTGGACATGGAATCGATCGTGCCGGGCAACGGGTTGTATGACGTCTCGAAGCCAGCGCGCTCGGTACCATATATCGAAACTGAATTCTGCGGATTGCCGCGCGACGGGATCGTCTCATCGCAGACGTCGCGTCTCGCATCGCAGTGAATCGGCTGCC
Organism: Gemmatimonadaceae bacterium; assembly: GCA_039924445.1. Lineage (GTDB taxonomy): Bacteria > Gemmatimonadota > Gemmatimonadetes > Gemmatimonadales > Gemmatimonadaceae > Fen-1247. Next base: position 1,875 of record JBDTAW010000144.1, on the reverse strand, counting down.
ACGGATGCAGAGCAGGCTGGCGACGAAAGTCGCTGAACCACTCGCATGCGGAGAGGCTGAGTGTGAGCGGCGCTATGGCGAGCAGCGCGCGAATAGTTCTAGCGTTCAACACGCACCTCCACAGCTCCTGCATCGCGTAGCAACTGCTCTGCCTCCTGCATTTTATCCGGCGTCGGCTCGATCCAGACGCCGAAGTCACCGTAGCTGAACCTGTTATCGTACCCAACCGTATGCGTGATGCGCGGGAACCTCGCCGTGGCGAATAGTCCCGCGACTGTCGCGAGTCCTCCGAACAGAACCATCACTTCAAAACCAAAAACCGTGTACGGGATCCAAGTGGCGATTGCCTTTCCGCCTACAACAAGCGGCCAGTAATCCGAGATCCAGATTGCGATCCAGTAGCCAAACGTGACGCCGGCAAGGCCGCCGATCAGCGTGAATATGCGAACAGCGCTGGGCCCCTTGTCTATCGCGTGCTCAATCTCATGGCGCGGAGTTGGAGAATAAACTGTAAACTCTCCAAGCTTTTGTTTCTTGAGAGCCGCGATCGCGTCGCACGTCGAATCCAGTTCGCGAAACAACCCAATTACGCCGCGCATCAGTCGAACTCTCCAGGAGTGTCAGGCATGAATGGCAACGGGTGAGCCGTAACGTCCACACCGTGCGAATGACGACGCTTGAGGCGTGGCTTTACGATCTCCTTGATCTCTGTCAGCGCAATGACCGGGAATTGCTTGACGAATAGCAGGAACCACATCGAGAACCAGCCGAAGGACCCGCACAGGATCGCGTAATCGACCCAGGTTGGACGATATCCGGCCCACTGCCATGGCTCATACTCGTGCGACAGCGACGGTACTACGATGACGAAGCGCTCGAACCACATGCCGATGTTGACGAAAATCGACAGGATGAAAAGCCACGTTGTATTGCGCCGACACCACTGCGAGAAAAGTGAGAGCGGCAGGCAGATGTTGCACGTGTACAGCAGCGCGGAAGCCCACCACCATTGGCCCCAGAGTCGATTGGCGAAGAACTGCTTCTCCGCGGGACTTCCGCTGTACCAGGCTACAAACCACTCACACGCATACGACACGCCGACAACAAGCGAAGTGAACAGCGCAAGCTTTGCCGCTGCATCCAGATCGTTGATCGTGACGTAATGCTTGAGATTGAACCACTTGCGCAGCGGAATGATGATTGTGAGCACCATTCCGATGCCCGAATAAATCGCTCCAGCGACGAAGTACGGCGGGAACACCGTGGTATGCCAGCCGGGAACGTCTGACATTGCAAAGTCGAACGACACCACTGAGTGAACTGAAAGCACGAGTGGTGTGGAGAACGCGGCGAGGAAGAGATACGCGCGAACAAAATGGCGCCATTCGCGATCGGTGTTACGCCAGCCGAGCGCAAGCTGTGAGAAGATTCGCTTGCGGATCGGATTCTTTTCGCGGTCGCGCAGCACAGCGAGATCGGGGACGAGGCCGATATAAAGGAAGGTCGCCGAAATAGTGAGGTACGTGAGAACCGCGAACACATCCCACACCAATGGGCTCTTCATCTGCGGCCAGATATAGCGCCAGTTAGGATAGGGAATCAGCCAGAAAAACTTCCACGGACGACCGAGGTGCAGAATCGGGAACAGGCCCGCGGTCATGACCGCGAAAACAGTCATCGCTTCTGCGCATCGATAGATCGTCGTTCGGAATCCTGCGCGGAACAGATACAGAATGGCGGAGATCAGCGTTCCTGCGTGCCCAATACCGATCCAGAAAACGAACGTGACTATGTAAACGCCCCACATGACCGGCGGGTTGTATCCAGCAACGCCGAGTCCTGTGTAGATCTGATATGTCCAGGCGAGTGCGCCGA
>JBDTAW010000143.1:0-7435 GCA_039924445.1 Gemmatimonadaceae bacterium | reverse complement strand
GCGCCGAGCCGGCGCCGCAACAACAACAACCTAACGGACGCGACAGCCGCAGTCACCGCCGTTTGAGCGGCGACGGCGGATCAATGGAACGAGGCCAACCAGGCCCGTGCCAAGCAGCGCGAGTGAGCTTGGCTCCGGCACGGTTGTTTCAGGTGGCGGAACTACTTCTCCATTCCGCACCTGAAACAGATATCGGCCAACTTGATTGCTGTTCAGGCTGTTCGCGCTGAGAGCGTTCGCCCCACCATCGATCAGGGCGCCGCACGTCGCAGAACCCGGAAGCTGGACGGAATTATTATCGGGTGCCGCAAGACCGTTCGAGTATCCCACAACGGCGCACGACCCGCCGAGCCCGTCGACACCATTACTTGCCTCACCAGTCTCCCATTGCATCGAGCCGTAGTTGAACTCGAAGTCGAAGTTGCCGACTCCGGTGTCACTTCGGTCGATCATGACCAGCTGAAACACGTTGGTTTTGTCACTCCGCTCGGAAAAGTAATCCACACCAGGCCAGTCCACTCCAAAGGCATCACGTCCGTCCACCACGTCGGTCCCGTAGGTCATCAGCGGCCCTGTCCGGGTATCAACGTCTGCAAAGAAGGGAGCGATGATGGGCACAGAGACGCCGCTAAGGCCAAACGGGGTGTACGTGCCAAGTGGATTGGCAAATGTGATGTTGCCGTTGTTGTTTATGTACGCCTGAGCGTACGTGGATCCGAAGAAATTCGCCGACATGCCAAGGTTCACCAGACCGGTCGAACCGTCGTCGTTCCCGGGCAAATTATTAGTCGTAAACCCCGAGTTCGTCCGGAACGCCTGTGCCGATAATGTCACTGGTGCCGCGATCGTCAGCGCGGTGGCGGCACACGCCAGGAACCCCACCGCTCCAGTACTGATTCTATTCCTGCGTTTAACTCTCATAAAAAACTCCCCCACAGAACAAAGGTGAATTGCATCGCGTCCAGTTGGCGATTTGCACTGAAGCCGCAACTGGGAGCACGTGCGGTGCCACACATCGTCACACGATCAACCGCGGGGGGCGATTGTCAACATATTGGTATGTAATGACTTACGGCGTGAGCATCAGCTGAGTCAGTCGAGCGGAGACACGTCCGGCGGGGATGTTGACGGCCGGTTGACGTCTCGCTTCTGAAACTGCTTCTGGAACTGCTTTTAGCTGTTGCGCCGCATCGACACTCCGGGAAACGCAGATCGCTCAGGCAGACGGGCCTGAGCGATTCCATGGGGGCCGGGATTTGGCAGCGGAGCTGGCTGGCGACCGGTCGGCCCGCGAGCACTAGTGGCTTATCGTGCCCTGTCTGCTCGTGTCGATCTCGCTGGACTCACCGCTCTTGAACAGGAACGCTTCCATATTGCGAGTGATGAACTGGCGAGCCTGCGGATCCATGACGTTCAACCCGTAGTGGTTGATGAGCATGGTCTGCTGCTTCAGCCAGTCACCCCAGCAGTGCTGGCAGATCTCCTGAACCGCGCGGGCGCCGATCGCGCCCGGGAATGGAGCGCGCTCGAATCCCTCGCGCGTCTGACCGCAACGCGTGCAGACTACGATAGCTGGCATCTTGTGGCTCGAATGCGCGACGCCTCAGGCGGCGTCGCGCATCTCCTCTGGGCTCTGGCGCATCCCACGTGCGTACTTGATTTCCGCGAGGTGGAAGATCGCAAGGATGCGAAGGTATAGCGCGCCGATGTCGAACTCGAACCAGCGAGCAGAGAAGATCGCGCTGTGAGGGTCTGCGTGGTGATTGTTGTGAAGCTCCTCACCGCCCAGCCAGATACCGATTGGCGAGATGTTGCGGCTCTCGTCCTTCACATCGAAGTTCCGGTAGCCGACGGCATGACCGACACCGTTTATGATGCCGGCTGCCCAGAACGGAATCCAGATCATCTGAATGCCCCAGACAAGCGGTCCGACGAAGAAGCCGAACAACCAGATATCGATACCGAGCATCAGGAGAATGCCGACCCAGTTGAGCTTCGAGAAGACGTGCCGCTCAAGCCAGTCAGTCGGAGTTCCCTTGCCGTACTTCTCCAGCATGCCGGGCTGCCTTACCGCCTTCCGGTAGTAGAAGGCGCCTTTCAAAACGATGTTGCGAAGCCCTTCCATAAGCGGAGAATGTGGATCGCCCTCGCGGTCGGCGAACGCGTGGTGCTTGCGGTGACAGGCGACCCATTCCTTGGTGACGATCGCCGTCGATAGCCACAGCCAGATGCGCATCGGAAGAGCTGCGAGATAATGCAGCTTGACACCACGATGGGTCTGGGCGCGGTGCAGGAATATTGTAACGCAAACGTTGGTCACATGACCAGCGATGATAATGAACAGGACTGGCTTCCACCATGCGGTGGCAAGAGCTGCAAAATGGGGCATTTAGTACATATCTCCGTCGATCGGGATCAGCCTTGTAATCTATAAAGAACGCGAGGTCACACTATAGGGGAAACGCCGACTAAACATGCGTTTTGCTTGTACTGCTACTTGCAATGTAGCCGTACGTCCGGCATCATCCCGCCGGATGCAGCCCGCCCCAGTCCCTGAAACCCGATCCCTACCGCCCGCCCTGTCAGCTCTCGGAATAGGATCCGCCCTCGGAGCCCCGACTGCTGAAGAGGACTCCGCCTACGAGCGTGCGCTCACACGAGCCCTTCAGCTCGGAGTCAATCACATCGACACGGCGATCAATTACCGCTGCCAACTCTCCGAACGCGTCATCGGGCATACCCTCCGCGGGGTCGCGCCTGAGCCAAATACAGTCTTCGTCACTACCAAAGGCGGCTACCTGCCCCTCGAAGCGCCGCCACCAGCCAGCAAGGTCGAATACCGCGACTACGTAAAACGTGAATACCTCGACACCGGCATCATCGACTCGACGGACCTCGTAGCCGGTGGCCACTGTATCGCTCCTGTATTCCTGCGCAATCAGGTCGAGCGCAGCATCGCAAACCTTGGCGTCAAATCGATCGACATCTATTACATACACAACCCCGAGCAGCAATTCGAAGCAGTCTCGCGTGATGAGTTCGATATCCGCATGCACGCTGCGTTTGCAACGCTCGAGGAATGCGTACGCGACGGACTCATCAGATCGTACGGCTGTGCAACGTGGAACGGCCTGCGCGTTCCAGTTGAAGCTCCCGATCATCTATCGATCGAGTATCTGGCAACTACTGCACACGACATCGCTGGCGCAGCGAATCACCTCGTCGCGGTGCAGATGCCGATTAATCTGGGAATGATGGAGGGCGTACGCGCGTCGACCCAGCTGGTGAACGGACACGAACGAACGTCGCTCGAAGCGGCAGATGAACTCGGCCTCGCAATGATTGCAGTTGCACCACTGATGCAGGGGCGCCTGGCGCACGATCTACCACCAGCGGTGCGCGAAACATTTCCGGAAGCGAATACGGACGCCGCAGCGGCGCTGTCTTTCGTCCGCATGTTGCCGACTCTGGCCAGTGTGGTCGTGGGAATGCGAGATGAGAAGCACGTCGAGGAGAACGCCGCGTTGTTTGCGTAGCGTTGGTTGACGCCATGAATGTCGCGGTTGTCGGCGGCGGTATCAACGGAGTAATGACTGCATGGGCGCTCAGGCAGCACGGCCATGGTGTCACGCTATTCGAGCGCGGTGAACTGATGGGCGCGACGAGCAGCGCGTCCACCAAGCTCCTGCACGGCGGCCTGCGATATCTCGAGCAGGGTGACATACGACAGGTATATGAGGGATTGCACGAGCGACGCTGGTGGATGCAGCACGCTCCGGCGCTCACGCGTCGAGTAGAATTGTTTCTGCCGTTGTACCGTCACGCATCGCACGGACGTCTCACGCTCGCCGTGGGCCTGATGGCGTACGATCTGCTATCTGGCCGAACAACACTCGGCAGACACAGATGGTGGAGTGGACACAACCTCCCGGCACGTGCACGCGTGCTGAAGCGTGATGGGCTGCGTGGGACATTCTCATACTTTGATGCACAGATGGACGACGCTGCACTAGGTCGCTGGGCAGCGGATCGTGCGCGTGAAGATGGCGTTGTCATTCGCGAAAATACCACTGTCACTCGGATTGCATCCGACGGTGAGCTGCGTACGTCGGGCGACGCGCTTCAATTCGACGCGATCGCGAATGTTGCTGGCCCGTGGGCGCGAGCATTGCTGGATGCGAGCGGGATTCCATCCCACACGCAACTCGATCTGGTTCGCGGGTCGCATCTCGTTGTCACCAGACCCATTGAAGCGGGATTCGCCCTCAATCTTCCATCGGACGGACGTCTGGTGTTTGCGCTTCCGTATCATGGACGCACCCTGGTCGGAACTACGGAAGTGCGCCAGACCCTGGACGATCCAATCGTGTGCAGCCCGGCGGAGCGTGAGTATCTGCTAAATGCGTACAACACGTTTTTTGAACACCCGATTCGTGATTCGGATATCGAGACCACCTTTGCCGGAGTGCGACCGCTGGTGGACTCCGGAAAATCAGCGCACTCACAACGGCGCGGGGAAACCATTGAGGTTGAGGGGCGGGTCGTGAGCGTGTTTGGGGGGAAGTGGACGACGTCGCGGGTGTTGGGAGAGAAGGTGGCAGAGGTGGTTAGGCATCTCGCTCACAACTGAATAGATCCGCTACGGGATGCCGATACTCACAAGCCACGGGACGGATCAAAGTGCGATGGAACATTCCGAAAAGTTCCGTGTATTGGCAACGTGAACGGTTGGTTTTCGGTGTGAACGCTCGGTCGAGTGCCTTTTCTTGACTTTCGCCACCCCCCGGGCTAACCTACCAACAGGAAGTCGCGTCCCGATCAGGCAGCAACAGCTATCGGCTGACGCGATTCTTTTGCTAACTGGAGCTCATCTCATGTCGAACTCAACTCAACGCGCGGATCTGGATCCGACTTGCGGCAACGGCCGGGCCATGGCCTGTCGTCCCGTCGGCGTCCGCACGCCCAAACGAGTCGACCTCAGATGGATGATGCGCAGGAGTACGCGGTGCAACCGCGTCTCGGCGATGCGATTGCCCACAATTACATACCAGAGCAGGACGGGGAGCCGGGAATCAGCGACATAAGCTGATCCGGCCCACAGTCAGAGGCGAGATTCTCTCTCGCCAACTCGACACCCCGTCTGCGCTTTCCAGCCAGGACGGGGTTTTTTGCATCCACCCCATGCGCGTTCTCATTACGGTCCGCGCAAAGGTACGCAAACATGAAATCACTCAGAACCGCAACCGCTACGCCCTGCTGTGAGTCGGCTGACACTGGAGTCGAATATGTAGAAGAGGCTGAAGCAGAAGAAGGCGAAACAAACGACACGGCTAGCACTTCCCTGAGTCAAACGGATACCAGAGGATCAACGCCAGCTTTTGCAGGAATTACACGAGAACATGAAACTGTGCATTGAGAACGACGCTGACCTGTACGTCGCGTTGCGAAACGTCAGGGATCTCCAGGACGCGGTGCCGAGGGTGCTCGACGTACTGGAAGGCGACCCGCTCGTTTCGGCCGGATTCTTCCGCGGAGATCTGCTCCGCGCGCTGATGGACGTGCCAACGGAGTTCTGGGGCGCAAACGGTGCATTGTTTCGGCGTTATCAGTCGGTGGTAAGAGCAGGAGCACTCGCGCGACGAGCGCTGCCGACTGCTGAACGGATGGAGTTCTGGGCTGCTACGGAAGACTAAGACCAGGAACATGGATTCCCGCTTTCGTGGGAATGACGACTACTTGAAGGGGGCACTTTGCCCATCACTATGGAGGAGGATCGAAATGAGATCGACCGGAGCAATATCGAGTGCGCAGCTGCGCGAGATTGAAGAGGATATCCGCCGGGAATTGGCACGTGTAGAACGGTCGCTGGCACGTGAATCCGAGCACGACACGCAGCTCAGCGCCGAAGGGACCACGTTCCGCGCCCCTCAGTTCGGCAGCGAAGGCGAGCTCACGGTCACACTTGCGAGCAGAAACCAGGCAAGGCAGATGGAACTCACCGAGGCGCTGCGGCGCATCGAGGATGGTCGGTATGGTGTGTGCGGCAACTGCGGCGAGAGCATCCCATACGGACGACTGATGGTCGTTCCTGAGGCAACCAGCTGTCTTGAGTGCCGGTGATGAGCTCCTCAAGGAAACGGCTTGTCATGTGGCGTCGCTTAATGTTGATACATGGAACCGCCGAGCGACAACACGCAACAGCCACCGACACCGATACTGTCACCGACGCATCGAACGCCGAAAGGGAAGTTCAGAAACCCATGGCCCGAGTCGAATCCGCGCGGTCTGCGTGACGTTTTACGATGGGTGCTTGATCGGCGCGCCAACAAAAAGAATCAACGGCGCGCTGATCGAGCACCGATCACCGCATTTCCGGTAGTCAATCCGACATTCCCCGCGCCGCGCGCTCCTGCTGGCGCGGTCCTGTTGACGTGGATCGGGCACTCCAGCTTCCTGCTTCAGATCGGATCGATCAATATCCTGCTGGATCCAATCTGGAGCACTCGAGCGTCTCCGGTCAGCTTCGCCGGTCCAGCCAGGATCATCGCGCCAGCGCTGTCATTCGACACGCTGCCGCCAATCGATCTGGTCGTCGTTTCGCACGATCATTATGACCATCTGGACCGGGCGACAGTTCGCATGCTCCGAGCGTCGCACCCGGATGCCAAATGGCTGGCACCACTCGGCGTGGGCTCCTGGCTCCGCGATCGCGGCGCGGCGGTGATCTCTGAACTCGACTGGTGGCAGAATGCGACCGTGCTCGGGATCGAAATCACATGCACGCCAGCGCAACACTTTTCAGGCCGCCGTCTGAACAATCGCAATTCCACACTGTGGTGCGGCTGGACTATCCGCGCCGGTGAGCGAGCGGTGTATTTCGCCGGCGACACGGGACGGCACCCCGAGTTTACCGAGATCACCCGGCGGCTCGGCCCATTTGACGCGGCGCTGCTTCCGATCGGTGCCTACAACCCGCGCTGGTTCATGCACCCGGTACACATGTCGCCAGAAGAAGCGGTGTCGGCTTACGTTGACATCGCGGCGGCCAACGACGGTCGTGCGTGCAGATTCGTGGCGACCCACTGGGGAACGTTCCAACTCACTGACGAACCCATGGAGGAACCGCCCGCGCTGACACGCGTGGAGTGGGAGAAGGCAGAGTTGGATCCGGCCCTGCTGTGGGTGATGGCGCATGGAGAGACGCGCAGGGTGTAGCAGGAAACATCGTCGTCCCGCCAAAGGACGTCATCCCGCCGAAGGTCGGGATGACGACCTTCGGCGGGATGACTACTCCTTCGATACGACGCAGCTACCTCACAACCGTTACGGGCGTGACAATGAGATGCAGGTTGTGGTTGACTCTTACGCCGGCGATTCCGTTTAGCGGAGCATCCTTGCCCGCAATCGTCGTGATCGGTGCGCCGTTGACACTGAC
>JBDTAW010000142.1:0-16272 GCA_039924445.1 Gemmatimonadaceae bacterium | reverse complement strand
TGAATGATGAACGAAGCAGTCCTTCGTACCATTCTCGGGCGTGATGAAACCGAAGCCCTTCGCGTCGTTGAACCACTTTACAGTACCGGTCGTACGCATGCGTTTTCCTTTGCTTGTTTTGGTCGGGAAGGGTATGCCAATCGACCATGAGTAGTGTTCGTGAAAAGCGCCCTCACGAGGGGGATCCTTGCCCGGATCAGACTTTCGTCTGACTGCAACGCCGGACACCAAAAAGGAGCCTGCAATACCAGGCTCCAAGATGTATGGGAACTTGTCGTACACGAATGCACGCGTCGCACTAACTAATTTATGGGCCTGGCTGGAATGCGCAAGGCCCAATATCCAGGATCGAGGGAGGGGCCTCCGGCCTGAGCCGGACCCCCTCCCTCCCCTGCATCCCCTGGGACTCTAACGGCAAGTCCTACGGATTGCCGTCGTCGTTCCCCTCCTCGCTGAAGAAGCCACCGTTCGTATCGTCGTCCAGGCCCGGCATCCGCACGACGTGCACCGTCTGCCGCTCAACGTGGCTGCCTACTGTCATTGTGACCAGGTAGTCACCCGTGCCGACCAGTGCCGCGCCCCCACGACCGCCACCACCCCGACCAAAGGATGGGTAGCTGCTACCCGGAATCCGGACCAATTGGGCAACCTCGCGCATGAGGGTCTGATCGATCGGCCCGGCCCCTGCGGCGCCACCCGCTGCGCCCCCGGCTCCTCTCCCGCCAGCGCGACCAGCTCCGGCCGCACCACCTGCTGCTCCGGCTGCTGCACCGGCTGCTCCGGCAGCACGAGGCATCGGGGACTCACCAGGCCGCTCCACAAATTCTCCGGCCGACGCCTGCCGACCGAACCCGAACCCGCCGCGACCGCCGCCAGCCCCCAGCAGCTGCTCCTTGATGCGTGCAAGCGACGCCGCATTGCCACCTGCCTTCGTCATCGAATCAATCACAAAATCGACGCGCGCGATGTAACGAACGCTGTCACGCCGTTGCGCTGGCGAAATCGGAACAGGAGCTGACCGCGTGCGGAAATCCCAGTACACGCGGTTGATCTCTGTACGCGACGGGCGCGCACCGTCTACAATTGCGAGAGTGTCACCGGCTGCATTCGTTACCGTGAACTTGACGGTATCGCGCGTACCCGGCGCCAGACGATACGTGAACTGCGCACCGTAAGGAACACTCGTTCCCTCGAATAGCTTGTGCCCGGTCTCCTGTCCTTCAACCGGTGACTCGCCCCACTGGAACGCGGTCGATGGTGCGAAGAAATGTGTGCCGGTACCGCGAGCTGGTGCATCCTTCATCTGCTCCAGTGGATCAATGTCCACGACCCAGACGCTTCGTCCGTGCGTTGCTGCAATCAGCTCGTGATCCCGCGGCTGAATCTTGAGATCATAAACAGGCACCGTCGGCAAGCCAGTCATGAACCGCTGCCAGTGTGCACCGCGATCCATCGAAACGTATGCCGCTACGTCCGTTCCAAGGAACAGCAGATCGCGGTTGACAGGATCCTCGCGGATGACACGCACCCAGTTCGGTGCATCGGTCGGAATATTGTTCGCGATTGAGCGGAATGTCTTGCCGTAATCCGTAGTGACATAGACATAAGGCGTGAAGTCGTTCCGCTCGTGATTGTCGAACGTGATGTAGAACGTCGCAGAGTCGTACGCCGACGGCTCGATACGACTCACTTCAGTGCCCTTCGGAACTCCGGCAAAACGACCGGTCAGATTTTCCCACGTTGCGCCGTCGTTGCGAGTCAGCCAGACATTTCCGTCGTCAGTGCCGGCATACAGCAGGCCCGCACGCAGTGGAGACTCCGCCAGACTCGTTATGGTACCATAGGTCTCAGCACCGGTAGCATCAGTGGTAATGCCACCCGTCGTTGTCGTGCTGATCTTGATCTTGGTCGTGTCCTTGGTCGAAAGATCTGGCGAGATCGGGAACATGTGGTCGCCGCGATCGAGCGACTTGAGAACGCGATTGCCGCCCATGTAGATAGTGGACGACGCGTGTGGCGATATGAAATACGGGCTTTCCCAGTTAAACCGCATGTCGCTCTCGATCGAATCTTCGCGCTGTTGCGCGCGAAGCTCTGCGAGTCTGCGCTTCATCGGTGGCGTTTCGGGGCGGGTAGTATCGCCGCGCGTGACAACCAGCGAGTCTTCGAAGGCGAGATAATTGTCGCGATATGATGGCTTGCGAATCTGGCTGCGGCCGCCGGTCGCATAATTCAACCGGCCTACTGCGCCGCCCTGTGACTCGGCATAAATCGTGTTGGGATCGGTCGGATCCTGCGCTGTATAGAATCCGTCGCCACCACCAACTACGAACCACATCGCGTTCGTAATTGAACCCTGCTTGCGGCGGCTGGGGCCACACCACGAGCCGTTGTCCTGCAATCCTCCGCATACACGATACGGTACCGCCATATCGAAGCTTACTGCGTAGAACTGCGCAATCGGCAAAGTGTTAATGAAATCGTAGTTACCGCCGCGGTCCCACGTCTGCGAGATGCCGCCATCGTCGCCGACGACGAAGTGTGCACCATCATTTGGATCGATCCACATCGCGTGGTGATCCACGTGAATACCGACAGTCGCGTTACGAACAGTCTTTCCGCCGTCGTCCGAGAAATTGACGGGAGTCGACGACCAGTACACGCGGTCCGGGTTCTGGGGATCGACGCGCACCTGTGAATAGTAGAATGGACGCACATCGTTATCGTTCATTTTCGTCCACGTTGCGCCTGCATCGCTGGATCTGTAGAGACCGTTGCCGAGCTTCTGGCGTCCCTTTGTGCTGGTGCTCTTCACGGCGTTCGGAAGAGAATCGGCTTCCACGAGTGCGTACACAATTTTGGGGTTGCTATGCGCGATTGCGATACCAATACGCCCCTTCGTTGTCGCAGGGAAACCGCCGCCTTTTACTTCCTTCCACGTCGCGCCAGCGTCAGTTGTCTTCCAGAGAGCGCTTCCTGGTCCGCCACTGTTCAGGAAGTACGGCCCGCGAACTCGCTCCCAGCTTGACGCGTATAGAGTGTTGTGATCCGATGGATCCATCGCGACGTCAACAAACCCTGCCTTGTCGCTGATGAACTTGCTGAGCGTCCAGGTCGCGCCGCCATCCGTGCTCTTGTACAGGCCGCGCTCCTTGTTAGGACCCCAGGCGTGACCCAGCGCCGCGACGTAGACAATGTTCGCATTCTGTGGATCGACGACGATCCGCCCAATCATTTCTGTCTCGCGAAGGCCTATGTACTTCCATGTGTGTCCACCGTCGATCGACTTGAACATGCCGGCGCCGGGAGTGATGGAATTACGAGAGTTTGCTTCACCCGTTCCCACATACACGACATTCGTGTCCGACGGTGCAATCGCTATGTCACCGATGGAACTCACCGGCTCATTCTGGAAGAGCGGCTCGAACGTGGTGCCCGCGTTCGTAGTCTTCCAGACTCCGCCGGCCGCACCGCCAACGTAGTACGTTCGCGACGGCGCGCCGATTCCAGCGATCGCTGTTACGCGGCCGTCAACATTTGCCGGGCCGATATTGCGCCATTTGAGACCGGCTAGTGACCCAGCGTCGAGCTCCGAAGCCGACGAGGCTGCCGTCGACTGGGCTTGAGCCGCCAGAGGAGCCGCAAGACCTGCGGCCGTGATTGGGAGAATCCGAAGCCATCGCGAGAGATGCATTGTCCGTCGAGTAGAAGGAATACCGCAGGGTGCACTCGACCAGCTAACCAGCCGGCGTGCGCTCCCCCTCGTCAACGAAAGTACGAAAGACCCTGCTGTTATGCTGTAAAGACGGTCAGCCAGGTCAACCACCGCGCCCGGATTGGGCTTAAACCGTCTCCGCCGCCTGGGCTGCCCGGTCCAGAGTACTTCTCACGGCCATAGCCAACTGGTCCCCCGTAAAGGGCTTCTCCAGAAGCGTGATCCCGAGTTCCGATACGCGGTGTTGCAGCATCATGTCCTCCGTGTAACCGGACATGAAAAGCACCTGCAACCAGGGGTAAACCGGGAGAAGCTTCTCAACCAACTCGCGGCCGCTCATTCCGGGCATCACGACGTCGGTCAGCACAACATGTACATGGGTCGTCGTTGAGGCCAGCAATCCTATGGCCTCAGCGCCGCTGGGAGCGTCCAGCACTACATAGCCGCGACTCTCCAGAATACGCCTTGTCAGACGTCGGAGTGGCTCCTCGTCTTCAACGACGAGAACCGTTTCGTACCCTCGTGCCGCATCTGGCTCGATTGGTTCAACGGGCGGTACCGCCGTCAACTCCGCATGACGCGGGAATTTGAGACGGAACACGGTTCCGACCCCGAGCTCGCTCTCGACAATGATGTCGCCGCCGGACGCCTTCACGATCCCGTACACCGTGGACAGGCCAAGTCCGGTCCCCTTACCCTGCTCCTTCGTAGTGAAGAACGGCTCAAAGATGCGCGCTTGCGTCTGCTCGTCGAGACCAACCCCGGAATCCGCCACTGCGAGGGTGACAGATTCCATCGGAGACGCCGTCGCACCCTCGTTCGACTCGACCGACTGGATCCCGGTGCAAAGTCTTATCGTACCGCCGCCGGGCATCGCGTCACGCGCGTTGACCACGAGGTTGACCACAATCTGTTCCAGTTGTCCGCGATCAAGGTTGATCATCCCAATGTCGTCGGTGTACTCGGTGGCCAGTGTTGTGTCCTCGCCAATGAGGCGACGAAGCATTGTTTCCATGTCGCGTACAACCGCATTCAGGTCGAGCATCTGCGGCTTCACAAGTTGGCGACGGCTGAACGCCAGCAACTGACGCGTGAGCGTCGCTGCGCGGTTTGTCGCCGCCTTGATCTCCTTTACGTCTGCGGATAGTGATGTCGACTGGCCACGCAGGTCGTGCAACAGAAAATCGCTGGACGCACCTATCACCGTAAGGAGATTATTGAAATCATGCGCGATGCCGCCTGCAAGCCGCCCGACCGCTTCCATCTTCTGCGCCTGACGAAATTCCTCTTCGAATTGCCGCTGGCGCGTCACATCACGAAGCACAGCGGTAAACAGCCCTTCCTTGCCGGTTCGCGCATAAGCCATTGAAATTTCTACCGGCACCTCATCGCCATCTGGCCGCACAATAAGTGTATCCCAGACTTCGGGGCTCGTAGCACCATTATGCGCCGAACGACGTGCGGCCAACATGTGTTCTTCGAATACAGCAACGCTGTTTCCGCTGACAACGCCGAGCACCCGTACCCCGGGCGTGGTCGTATCTTCCATTCCGAAAAGCCGCAGCGCAGCCGCGTTCAAATAAACGATGGATTCCTCGTCGTCGAATGAGACGACTGCGTCTGTCGCGGATCCTAGAATCCCTGCAAGCCGCGTTTCGCTTCGCTCGGACTCTACGCTTTGCCGATGCAGTTCATGAGTCGCGTTCTCCAGCTGGCGATTTGTCGCAGTCAATTCGTTTGCCTGGAACTGCAGCTCCAGCGCCTGGTTCTCCATCTCTGTCACCACGCGCTTGTACGCAGCGACACTCCGCGCGTACATGATGGTTACAACTATGGCAAGGAGAATGGCAAGCGCAACCGCGGCGCCGATCACGAGACGCAAGATTTTCTGCTGCGCGCGGATTCCTGCAACCGTACCCGAACCGGAGCGCTGAACCGTCGCAGATATCGCCGAGAGCAGCTGATCAATCTTGAGCCCGGATTGATTCGCTCGTTGGGATGCAATTGCACGATCACCGGGATTCGTTCGTTGGGGCAGCGGCGTGTTCACTCCGCCGTCGAGTTCGGCAATTCGCAGCCGCACGAAGTAGCCCAGCGAGTCGATGCGCGGGGCAATGTCCGAGTATGATGAGGCGTCGCTTCGAAGGGCGGCGAGCGAGCGGAGGGCCCCTTCCGCTGCCACAGTATAGGTTGCCGCGAACTGCGCGTCACCGGTCTCGGCGAGGTTCCGCGCGGCAACGCTGGCCTCGTTCATCCCGTTGCCCAGCGCGCGCACTTCTTCCATGACCGTCAGGCCGTGGCGGGACCTCTCAGTCGAGATTGTCGTCTGCGCGATGCTCTGGTATGCCAGCCACCCAGTGCCGCATACCATTATTGCCGACAGGTATGCAGCTAGAACACTGGACCGCAGCGGCATTCGGAGCATGAGCGTGATCTTAGCGCTTGAGGCGCGATAGTGCTACCGTGCCGCCGATGAGGGTTTCGTTAGAATTACCCTGCCGCAGCAACCGTTGCCTGTACGCCACCGAACCTGCGATCCCGGGCATGGTACTCGCGGACTGCGGCTAGCAGGTCCGCTGGCGTGAACTCCGGCCACATCCGATCGGTAAAGTAAAGCTCGGCGTAGGCGCATTCCCAGAGAAGGAAATCGCTGAGCCGCTGCTCGCCACCTGTGCGGATCAGGAGGTCCACGTCGCGCACCGGGCCCGAGTGCGTCACCTCGTTCATCACGCGCACGAAGCTCTCACGCGTAACCGGACGTCCCGCACACTTCTCAACTGCCTGGACCATGGAATCGCGCGCGGAGTAGTCCAGCGCAATCCGAAGGTCCAGCCGTTTCCCGTCGCGAGTGGTTTCCTCAGCGGTCTCAGCAGTGCGTCGCAGCTCTGCGGGTATCCTGTCGCGCCGACCTACTATTCGCATCCTGACACCGTTTTGAACGCAGCGATCCATCTCCGACAGGAGGTAGCGCCGAAACAACCGCATCAACATGCTCACTTCACGTGTCGGACGCTTCCAGGTGTCGGCCGAAAACGCGTACAGCGTGAGAGTCCCTATGCCGGCATCTTCTGCATTCTCAACGATGGTTCGTACAACACGCGCACCAACGACGTGACCGGAAGTGCGCGGCCGGCCGCGGGAGGTCGCCCAACGACCGTTTCCATCCATGATGATCGCAACGTGGAGTTTACTGCAGTCTGGATCGCCAGGGTCGCCGCTCGCCAGGGAGTTGGCTACGGCGCCATGGGGGTCTGAGTTGATTCGGGAGCGCACGAGTCAGCGGTCCCGCGTAGCGCGGATAAGGGCTTCCATGTGGTCAAGATATCGTTCTAGGGCTGAGCGCCCGTTTACAGTCAAGGAGTATTGTGTGTGTGGCACGCGACCTTCGAATGTCTTCGTGCACGTGATGTAATCGGCGTCCTCGAGTTTCCGAGCATGAACACTCAGGTTGCCATCGGTTGTCTGCATGAGTGCCTTGAGCTCGTTGAAACTCAAAACGTCGTTCACTGCAAGCGCGCTTACAATCCCAAGCCGTAGACGCTCATGAATGAGACGGTCAAACGCAGCTGGTATCTGATCGACCTTGCGACCATCGACGGGCGCAAGCGGAGTTGGGGCGATGTGCCCAACTCCAGTATCGGAACCTGAATGCTGGTTCGCGTGCGCATGCAACGCAGCATGAGACTGCGCCGGCGGGTTCGGACGTGTCTTCGAGCTTGCGCGATTGACTTTAGCCACCGTATCTCCGCGCAATAGGAATGCCGAACGCAATGTGAAACCCGCCAAATGCGATGGCGAGAATCCAGTCGTTCCAGCCGAGCGGCGTGAAGAGTGCCAACGCGCCCGCCGCGAGGAAGCAAACACCCATTACGGGAACGATCTCAACCGAGAACGCGCCGCCAGCAGCAACGGCTGCACCATATAACAGAAGCCAGAGACCCGGCAGTACGGCCGTCAACCCAGCGCGATGGAGCACAATTGTGAGGATTGCGCCGGCAAGCAGCGGCGGCGAAACGGCGAGGACGAACTTTCGTCCGGGACCGGAAAGCAGAGGAATGCCAGCCGCTCTGGCCTTGGCCAGCATGGCCCAGAGCTGGATAACTATGCCAGCCGTGGCCAGCGCGAGCCAGACGTCCAGCCACCGTGCCGTGGTCGGCTGAGCCGACGCAATGAATGAGGCCGCAATCGCGAGGAAGCCGACGATGACCATTCCCCACCCCGAAACCGCGGTGAATGCACCGGCGTTTTCCATCGTGGAACGGATGAACGCCAGATTGTCCATCGCGCGCGCATGCAGCGCAGGCGGCTCGGCGGCCGCCTCATCGCGTATAGGAAGGATCTTCGGCATCGGGGTGAAGTTTCGTCTTGCGACTGCGATATGTCAAGTACTTTTTCTCATAAAGTAAACATCAAGTTCAAATAGCCGGCACGACGCAGCCGAGCCCAGCGTCGCGGACCGTAAACCCTATACGGAAATGGGGCCGGGCGCCGGGTCGCTGGCCGGAAAGCTCTGTTCAATTGTGCGGTCAAGCGACCGCTCCTCGATTGCATGCGCAATCGTGCTCACGAGAGTATCGCAAAAAATCGGGAGGTCACCGGGATTTCGACTCGTCACCAGCTTCTGATCCGAAATAACGGTGCGATCCGCCCATTCCCCTCCGGCGTTCCGGATGTCAGTCTGCAGACTCGGGTAGGAGGTGAGCGTTCGACCGCGCACGCAACCCGCCTCGACAAGCAACCATGGCCCGTGGCAGATGGCGCCCACCGGCTTGTCATACTCCATGAACGATCGGACAAACTCAACAGCAGCCGGATTCATCCGGAGCGTGTCGGGATTCTTCACGCCTCCGGGGAGTACCAGAGCGTCATAGTCGCGCGAGGATACGTCGGTAACCAGACGGTCGACCCTGAACTTGCCAGCTTTTTCACCCTTTGAAATCGACTGAATTTCGCCAAGCTGCAGAGATACCAGCTCGGCAGTGGCACCAGCGTCCGTGACCGCGGCCCACGGCTGCACAAATTCAGACTCATCCACCCCGTTCGTCGCGAGAAAGGCGACGCGGCGACCAGAAAGTGTTCCCGATGTCATATGTACAGCCTCACTGTAACGGACGATTTTCGGAGCAAATATATTCAGCTTTATACCATCACACTTCGTGCCATATTTGGTACATGCCGATAGTCCCGCTGTATGGCCACGAATCCGTCCGCCGACGGTTTCGCAGGATGATCGAAACAAAGTCGCTCCCCGGCTCAGTCCTGCTGGAGGGCCAGCGAGGTATCGGTAAGCAGAGACTCGCGCTCTGGTTGGCGCAGTTGCTCGTCTGCGAGCGTGATGAGAAGCCGTGCGGGGCCTGTTTGGCGTGCCGAAGTGTGCTCGATCTTCGCCATCCTGACGTGTTCTGGGTTTATCCGCGACCGCGACTCAGCGATGCCAATGCGACGGTAGAAGACGTAATTGACGATCTCGCAGAAGGTAGCGCGGAGCGCCTCGACAAGCACGGACTGTACGCGCGCCCATCCGGTAGTGAAGCAATCTTCCTCATAACGACACTCACCGTCGTCGGGAAGGCCGCGATGTCCCCCGCAATGGGCCGCAGGAAGATCTTCATTGTAGGAGATGCGGAGCGGATGGTGGCGCAGGAAGGTTCGGATCAGGCCGCAAACGCATTTCTCAAATTGCTCGAAGAACCGCCAGACGACACCACGATCCTGCTCACATCCAGTGAACCGGGTGCGCTGCTTCCCACGGTGCGTTCACGCATCGTCGGTATCCGCTGCGCTCCGTTAGCCGATTCCGATGTGCTTGCTTTCGTTCGCGACCCCGACGTGAAATCGACGCTTGATGATCTGGCGCTGCCGCGCGGTGATGCGGAGCGCGTATCACTTGCGCGTGGCGCGCCCGGCGATCTGCTATCTGCTGCTGCGATCTCAGCAGCCCGATCGTCCGCTCTCAAATTGCTCGACGCATCGGCAACGCGTGAACCGACGCGATACGCGGCGGCACTCTCCTACGGATCGTCGGGCGCGCGCGGTGCATTCAGCGATATGCTGTCGGAGCTCAACGTACTCTTACGCGAGCGCGCAGAAACTGCCATCGCGGCTGGAGACTCGGCAGGTGCGTACGCCGCCGCCCGGGCTACCATCGCTGTAACAGAAGCTCAGGCGCGCGCCGATGGCAACGTGAGCCCGCAACTTACTGCCGCAGTACTGATGGACGCGCTCGAGGGAGTCCCCGCGTGAAGAATATCCGCCTCACACATACCGACGGCGCCGGCAAGGCTCACATGGTCGATGTGAGCAGCAAGACCCAGACACGTCGTGAAGCGACTGCAAGCGGCAGCATCCGAATGACTCAAGACGCATTTGAAGCAATTCGAGACAACACACTTGCCAAGGGTGATGTACTTGGTGTTGCGCGGATCGCGGGGATCATGGCAGCGAAGCGTACGTCGGAGATTATTCCGCTATGTCACCCGATCGCGCTGTCACTGGTCGAAGTAGCGCTCTCGCTCGATGCGTCGATTCCAGGAGTTCACTGCGAAGCGACGGCAGTCGCAACTGGCGCGACCGGCGTCGAGATGGAAGCGATAGTTGCCGTAACGACCGCTCTCACGACCATCTACGACATGGCCAAAAGCGTGGATCGCTCGATGGTTATCCGCGACGTACGGTTGCTGAGAAAGAGCGGCGGAAAGTCCGGAGATTATTCGGCGGCAGCAACCACCGGTTGATTCCAGGCTCAGTTCGCTGCTCGCCTTAGTACTGCTCGGACACGTGCGACGAACCTCGCCGGATCCAGCGGCTTGCGCAGATAGTCATCCGCACCCGCGTTCATCAGTTCGATTTCGCTCTCTTCACAATCAGTGCCTGTAAGCACTACGATTGGTAGTCCCGATGTGGGTGGCGACGATCGCAGATGCCTGAGTACTTCAAGCCCATCAAGCCTCGGCATGCTTAGATCAAGCGTCATTAGAGAATACCGGGGATCCCGCGTCAGGACGTCGATAGCTGCCTGCCCGTCCGTTGCCTGGTCAACGGTGAATCCGGTTGCCTTGAGCACGCCAGTGGCCAGTTCACGCGTGACAGGGTCATCGTCAACGACCAGAATGCGCGGCCGATCAGACAAGCGTTCCGTCGAACTGTCGCCTTCGCCCAGAACACGCTCGACCTCCGCAAGCGTCGTATTGCCGACGACTACATGAGCGAGCGCAACGGCTTTTAGCGGCCGCATGCCGCTTCGCTCTGCCGCGCGTTGCAGTTCGACCGCGGTTGCATTTTTTGCCAGCTTTTCCTGAAAGTCCGAATCGTTCACGAGCACTTCGTCGAGCGGGATGCGGCCCAAGTAGCCCGTCTCTCCGCATTCTTTACATCCGACGGCGCGACGCGCCTGCTTCACGCCGAATGCACGTTCCAGGCGTATAGTTCCGGCGTCTCGTAGTTCTGGCTGTGGGATTGAGCACACACTGCACAATTTCCGGATCAATCGCTGACCGACTACGCCGCGCAGCGACGGAGCAAGCGCGGAACGGTCCAGTCCGAGGTCAAGCAGTCGCTGTACCGCGCCAACCGCATCGTTGGTATGAAGCGTCGAAAGCACCAGGTGCCCCGTGGAGGCAGCCTGCAACGCGATCTTTGCAGTTTCATCGTCGCGGATCTCACCGATAAAAACGACGTCGGGGTCCTGCCGCAGAATGGCACGGAGCGCTGACGCAAATGTCACATCGCGCTTGGGGTCTATCTGGATCTGCGTAACACCCGGCAGTTCGTATTCGACGGGATCTTCCACCGTCATGATGTTGATTGCCTGCGCGGCAAGCTCACGGACTCCGCCGTATAGCGTTGTCGTCTTCCCCGATCCCGTGGGACCCGTGACAATGACTATGCCTTCACGGAACGACAGCAGATACTTCAATCGTTGCAGTTCCTGATCGGCGATACCAAGATCATCGAGCGAGCGTGACGAATCAGGATTGAGAATACGAACGACCGCCTTCTCTGCCTCACGAGTCGGGACAGTTGAGATGCGCAGGTCAAACGTCCTTCCGCCAACTGAAATCCTGGTCCGGCCGTCCTGCGGACGCAATCGATCTGCGATGTCGAGCTTCGCGATGACCTTGATTCTCGAAACCACCCTCGTGAGCGCGACGAGCGGTAGCTGCATGTACTGCCGCATCACACCGTCGACTCTGAAGCGCACGATGCCTTGATGACGACCCGGCTCGAGGTGAATGTCGCTCGCGTTTGCCGCCACCGCGGCGTGCAGTATCATGTTCGTGAGTTGAATCACGGGCGCTGCTTCCGCCTCGCTCACCGCGACCTGATCCACAATCTCGCTCTCAACGACCTTCACGTCGCTCAGTGTTGCATCCATGGAACGGAGCAACCCTTCCATCGCGAGTTCCGGCGAGTAGTGCGCATTAATAGCGTCCAGCAATGCCTGGTACCCGGCAACCTTTTGAACTACACGACGACCCGACGTGAACTGTACCGCCTGTTCAGCGTTGTAGTCGGTAGGATCGCTGGTGGCGATGACTATCTCGTTCTGGGTCTCGTGGATAGGCAATACATGATGCTTTCGCGCCAGCTTTTCCGGCACGAGCTTCACCGAGCGAGATTCGACCTCATCCAGCGGCGCAACATCGATTCGAAACAGAGCCGCAACATGGACGGCCAGGTCGGCCTCGGAAACTCCATACGCCTGAGTGACATTCCGCCACGCTGCTTCCAGCGAAACCGACGGGCCAAGCACGGGTTTTGTGCTCGCCTCATGGCCGCCTTTTCCGGCGGCGTTAATCAGCCAATTCATTTGTATCAAGATAAACCGCGCAACAAAAAGACACTGAGGGCATGTATATCAAGGATCGGCATTCAGATCGCAACCGTACAGAAGAACTTTTGTGCTCGGTCGAGCGTTCGGATGGGAGTAGGCCGTTGTCCTGAACGGCAAACCCCTCCGAACGCCGAGCAGCCTATCTCAGGAGCGAATAAACCGCGATTATCGCTGAGTTGTAGAGCCGAGCATAATCCCCGGGAAGACGCTCCAGGCTCTGCATGATTTCACGCTTGAGGTCCCGGACCACTGCGCGGGCCGCCTGATCATCCGCAAGCAGGTCCTCGGGCCGGCTATTTACACCATGAAGGACGTTCCACAGATGCCGAACGAGTTCGTTGACCTCCTGTACGCGCTCCGTGAGGACTGACGAGCCGGGATCAGGGAGTTGCGGTAGATCCGAATCGAGTCCACCCGTGTCTTTCATTGGAACAGACGATACGCGGACACTGCAGCAGAAGCAAGCCTTGGCGGAGGGACGAGATTGGCTTTTCGGCAGTACTAATGAAATGAGCGGGGTGGGAATCGAACCCACGACCTGAAGCTTAAAAGGCTCCTGCTCTAACCAACTGAGCTACCCGCCCGTCGGAGAAACCGTCCGAGCGAGGCAATTTAAGCGAATTTCCGGAAGGAGCAAAAAATCCGGGCTCAGCCGGATCAGTTGCCGCCGCTCAACGGTGGGTTTCGGTTGCGTGGCTCGCGAACATGACCTTCGGGATCATCACGTGTACTCCGACCGTGCCGTCCACGAGCTGAGTCACATCGACATCGCACGCAACGCTGGTAAGCATGTAGGCGTCGTCCTTGCTGAGGCCGCGACTCATCAGAAATTCAATTGCCTGACGCACGGCAGTCTTGGTGGCCACAACCAGATCCTTGTCGGTTGCCATGGCTATCCAGTGAGTCGGTGTTTCCCCGCGCGGCCACGACAGGTGCATGTCCTTCCGGAGGATTACCTGGAAAGTGCCTACGAGCGAGGTCTCGAGTGCGGTAATATCGACTTCACCGTTCCCCTGTCCTGCGTGTCCGTCACCGATCTCGAGAAGCGCACCGCGCGTAAAGACCGGGATGTAGAGAGTCGTTCCCGCTACGAGTTCCTTGTTGTCAAGATTGCCAGCATGAATGCCAGGCGGCGCGCTGTTGAGCCTCCCGAACGATGCCGGCGGAGCGACACCGATGCTGCCAAAAAATGGGTGGAGTGGAATGTCGATCCCATCGGCGAAATGCGCGAGCATCGTGCGCTTGTCGAGCGGAATAATGCGCATCCTGGAATAACCGAAGTCCTCCGGTAGAAAGCCACTCTTGCCACCGAACGCGTTGTACGCATACGGAATTGCGAGATCGATTTTCTGGATCCGGATCTCCAGCACGTCGCCCGAATCGGCTCCGTTTACGTAAATCGGGCCGGTCAGGATGTGGCCGCCGGGCCCCTTGTCCGTAACCTTGTCGTAGATGTCGCGCAGCGATTGTTCCACGTCTGCCGATGGAACGCCGGCGGCTTCGAGACGCTTGGGGCTGGACGTTATCAGCGTACCTACCACGATCTCATCACCAGAGTTGATGCGCAGAACTGGTTTTGCTGCTGCGTCGTAGTAACCCCACGCTACGGTCGTGGGGGTCGGCATGATCGTGTGTGTTGCAGCCGGCGCTTGCGCCGAAGCGTTCACAGCAGGCCATACGATGGCGTACGCCACCAGCATCAGTCGTCGGGACATGAGCGTCAATTAAAGGGACCGGCACGCTGTAACCAAGCCGTGACTGTCACAAGAATATCACTATTCCGGCCTTGCTGTTCGTGGAGTAGCCGGTGCCGCCTCTCCGCCGCGAGCCCTCGCTCTCAAGCCGCGCACCAGATCTCTGACCCTGCTTGGCATTTCGTCGAAGTACGTGTAGAAAACCGGTGTGACGTACAGCGTTACAAGTTGGGAGAATGCGAGGCCGCCGACAACTGCGATGCCAAGCGGTCGCCTGGAATCGGCTCCAGCTCCTGTCCCGAGCGCGATTGGCAGCGTTGCCATGAGTGCGGCCATCGACGTCATCATGATCGGCCGGAATCGCACACCTGCCGCTTCCAGTATTGCATCTGCCGGGCTCTTGTGTTCTTTCCTTTCCGCCTCGATCGCAAAATCGATCATCATGATCGCGTTTTTCTTCACGATGCCGACCAGCAGGATGAGGCCGACAAAACCATACACGTCGAGCGGCATCCGGAACACGTAGAGCGACAGCAGTGCCCCGAAGGCAGCAAAGGGCAATCCGGTGAGAATCGTCAGCGGATGAATGAAGCTTTCGTAGAGAATGCCGAGCACCATGTAGATCACGAAGACTGCAAGGATCAGCAATCCAACGAGGCCCTGTTGACTCTGCTGAAAGGCCTGCGCCGTTCCGGAAAAGCTTGTGGTGATTCCAACGGGCAGAGTTGCGGCCGCCGCAGTCTGTATCGCTGCGGTTGCATCACCGAGCGCCGAGCCTTGCCGAGTGTCGAAGGAAATCGTGACCGAGGGCAACTGGCCTGAGTGATTGATCGCGAGTGGACCGATGCTCTGCGAAAGAGTCGCGACTGCACTCAACGGGACCAGCGCGCCGGTCGCTGCGGAGCGTACGTAAAGCATCTTGAGTGCGGGCAAATCCTCCTGAAACTGCGGCAGGAGTTCCATGATTACGAAGTACTCGTTATTCGGCGTGTAGATGTTCGACACCTGACGCGATCCATAGGCATCATACAATGCTGTCTCTATGTCCTGTGCGGAGACACCTAGTGATGCCGCTCGATCACGATCGATGTTCACGTCGACCTGCGGATTTGCCAGCTGCAGATCGCTGGTGACATCCTGGAGCTGTGGGAGGTTGCGCATCCGCACCTCCATCCGTTCGGCGGCGCTGTCAAGCATCGTGATGTCGGGCCCCTGCAACGTGTACTGATACAGGCTCTTCGACGAGCGGGATCCGATCTGAATTGCCGGTGGCACCTGGAGGAACACGTTCATGCCCGGAACGCCGGTAAGCCTGGGCCGCAACTCGTTCACAACTTCGTCGGCACTGAGTCGGTGGCCGAATGGCTTCAGACTCATGAATATCCGACCCTGATTGCCGCTCCCTCTGCCATTCCCGACCGACGACATGAATCCATCGACGTTCGTATCTCTGGCGATGATGTCGGCGATCTGCTTTTCGTGGGTGACCATGTCGGGGAACGACGTTCCCTGTGCTGCTTCTGTCGTGGCAGAGATCTGCCCGGTGTCCTGTGTCGGGATGAAGCCCGTCGGTACGATCTTCGCCAGTACACCAGTTGCGACAAGGATCAGCAGGGAGAACATCAGCGCGGCGAACCGGTGGCGCATTACCCAGGCAAGACTACGCGCATATCCACCAGCAAGGCGTTCGTACGCACGTTCGGTCGCATTGAACATTCGACCGTGCTCATGCGATGGCGGCTTGAGGAACCTGCTCGACAACATCGGTGTGAGTGTGAGCGACACGAACCCGGACACAAGAATCGCCGCACCGATGGTCACGGCAAATTCATGGAAGAGCCTGCCGACAATTCCACCCATGAACAACAGTGGTATGAACACCGCCGTCAGCGACAATGTCATTGACATGATCGTAAAGCCGATCTCGGCGGACCCGTCGAACGCGGCCTGCATTGGAGTCTTTCCCATCTCCATATGTCGGACGATGTTCTCGAGCATGACAATCGCATCGTCGACGACGAAGCCGACAG